>NZ_DASVOB010000375.1:0-2564 GCF_036383575.1 Mucilaginibacter sp. | reverse complement strand
TCATGTACCTTCTGTACTATTCCGTTGGCCCGCGGCGCAAGCAGGAGCGATACCATTGAAAACGTGGTAGCGCAGGCAAAGCAAATTGCAGAATCAGGTGTAAAAGAAATTGTGCTCACCGGTGTAAATCTTGGCGATTTCGGGATCCGTAACGGCAAACGTGAGGACAAGTTTTTTGACCTCGTTAAAGCATTGGATGAGGTAGAAGGTATCGACCGTTTCAGGATCTCATCTATCGAGCCTAACTTGCTTACCGACGAGATCATTGCTTTTGTGGCTGCTTCAAAACGTTTTGTACCGCATTTTCATATTCCGCTGCAATCAGGTTCGGACAAGATCCTGGGATTGATGCGCCGCCGTTACAAGCGCGATCTTTATGTCGACCGCGTTACCAAAATAAAAGAACTGATGCCCGATTGCTGTATCGGTGTGGATGTTATTGTTGGCTTCCCCGGCGAAACAAGGGAAGATTTTATCGATACTTATAATTTCCTGAACGAACTTAATATATCGTACCTGCACGTATTCACCTATTCGGAAAGGGAAAATACCCTGGCCGCCCAAATGAACGGTGCTGTTCCGGGTTCTGCACGCGGGGAGCGGAGTAAAATGCTGCATATCCTGTCGGACAAGAAGCGCCGTGCTTTTTACGAAAGTCAACTCAATAAGAATGAGGAAGTTTTGTTTGAGGGCGATATTAAGGATGGCTTTATGCACGGTTTTACCCGTAACTATGTAAAGGTGCGTACCAAGTACGATCCTGTGTTGGTTAACGAATTAAAAATGGTACATCTAACAAATATTTCACCTGATGGTGATGTTGAAATAACAGAAGGCGAAGAAATATTAGTGCATTAAATTCTATATTCGCCTTAAAATATAACCTATGTTTCCAACGCTCACATCGTTATTGCAATATCTTTTTGGTTTTAATCTTCCTTTGCCTGTACAAACTTTTGGCTTTTTTGTGGCGATAGCTTTTGTTGGCGCATATTGGGCCTTTGCCCAGGAGTTCAAGCGTAAAGAAGCATTGGGCGTTATCCATTCCTTTAAAAAAAGAATTACTATCGGTTTGCAGGCTTCAAATGGTGAGCTTGCCGGCAATGGTGTTTTTGGCTTTATATTGGGCTATAAAATTGTTGATTGCGCCCTTAATTACCGTGCGCTGTTAGATAGTCCGCAGGATTTTTTATTATCCTTAAGAGGTAACTGGATAGGCGGCATACTCGGAGCGGCAGCCTTTGCATACTGGGCCTGGCATGAAGCTCAAAAACAACGCCGCGATAAACCCGAAACTAAAGATATCGATGTACATCCATACGAGTTAATGGGTAACATATTGTTATGGGCAGCCGTGTTTGGCTTTGCCGGTGCTAAGCTGTTTAATGCATTGGAAAACTGGGGCGACTTTATGAAAGACCCGGTTGGTATGCTGATAGGCTTTAGCGGTTTAACCTTTTATGGAGGCCTGATCTGTGGCGGCGCTGCGGTACTTTATATTGCCAACAAACACGGTATTAAACCGCTGGATATGCTTGATATTGGTGGTCCTGGTGTGATGCTGGCTTATGCCTTGGGGCGTATTGGCTGCCAAATGAGTGGCGACGGCGATTGGGGAATTGTTAACCTGGCACCTAAACCACACTGGTTAAGCTGGGCACCCAACTGGATGTGGAGTTTTAAATTTCCACACAACGTAAACGATGAAGGTGTGCAAATGATTAACTGCGTAGGTAAATTTTGCCATGAATTGCCGTATCCGGTTTATCCAACCTCGTTTTATGAGTCTGTAATTTGTTTATTACTATTCTTTGTTTTATGGAAAATAAGGCACAATTTTAAAGCTCCCGGCGTTTTGTTTGGTGTATACATGATATTAGCCGGTGTTGAACGTTTCATTATCGAACTCATCAGGGTTAATACCAAGTATGTAGTTGCAGGTGTTTCATTTACCCAGGCCGAGATGATCTCGGTGATCATGGTTTTAGGCGGTATTACACTTATTGTAACAGGATTAAACAAAGAAAAGAAAGCGCTGGGCAAAACAAATGGCTGATAACAAATCAAAAGGTAAATTAGTAGATAACCAGGTATTTAGATTTGTGCTTTCGGCCGGTGCCGGTTTTTTGGTGGATGTTTCTGCATTTTACCTTTTTTACCACAATCTGCTTACGCAGCATACTTACCACATATTAGGGCTAACCGTTCGTAATTATACTATCTCATTGGCATTGTCATTTTTTATGGGGGTACTGGTTAATTTTTTAATCACCCGTTATATGGTATTTAACGAATCGAAATCGGCGCCGCGCAAACAATTCTTTCGTTTTGTAACGGTGGCTATTATCGGTTTCTTCGCTAACTTATCAGTTGTGAAAATATTGATCCAGGCCTGCAGTTTTAATCCTACTGTAGCACGGATCTCGGCGGCGCTGAGTTTGTTCTTTGCAAGCTTTTTTATCCATAAAGTTTTTTCATTCAGCCTATCATTAAAACGGAACCATGCAAACAGCGAACATCATAAACCAGGTAATTGAAGTTTCAAAACAAGCAGGTGATTTCAT
>NZ_DASVOB010000374.1:0-13789 GCF_036383575.1 Mucilaginibacter sp. | reverse complement strand
TTTACCTTATCCAGCAATATCTCTGCCCCATCCGTCCCCAGCAAGCAGAAAAAGTTAAGCCGCTGTTTAGTTCCAGGAGGCGCATTAAACCAGGGTACGTAACGCTTATCCCCCTGTAATTCCTGCCTGATACCAAGGCCGTAGCCCGGAAGCAGATGTCGGTAATCATTCCCGTACCACACAAACTTGAGATTAAAAGCTTCATCCAAAGGATAAAAATACTGGTGTGGCGCAGGGAACACGGCAATACCAGCCTTATCATTTGTACCGATAATACTTCGGTATTTTACAGCAAGGTTTTTAGCGGTATCGGGCTTGCTGATACCATCTGTTTGCAGATGCTCATAAACATCGCTGTAATTGACAGCCTTAATCGGTTGAGTTTTGGCAACCAAACCAGCATCATATAAAATAGCTGTCGAATCAATTTGGGTTGATATCACAGCGGCCACGTTAAATAAGGGCTGACCGTTGTAGAGTGTGATCTCCAGGTCACCTTTAAAATTGGGCGCTTCCAACTCTGGCAAAGTAATTATTGTGCGCGTGCCTTTGCTGCTAACGTTGATTGCTTTTTTATGAAAATCTACCTTATAAGAATGGTGCGGTTTAAGCGGTACTTTATCAAAAAAGATGTTCCAGCCGTTTTGGGAGATGAGATCGCGTTTGCCTTCGGTAAGGATAAATTGCGGATCGACGTTTTTAATTACCTGCCGGTAAACCCCTCCCTTACTTAACTGCACACTGTTAAATAGCGGCCCGTCGTTTTTCAAATTCAAAACAAGCCTGCCATTGCTGTTAGCTCCCGCTGGCCAGGTTACAGTAACAGTCGACGATTTTGCCTTTACACTTACCCCGGCTGCCGGCTTAAAACTTTTATTACCAGATTCCTGCGCCTTTACATTTAAAAAAGCAAGCGACAGGAATGCGCAAAGCGCCAAACGTTTTAGTTGATAAACCATGTTGTTTTTTATTTAGTTACTACCGGCCAGCCATTTTGATATTTGATGGGACTGATACACATTATCCTCCCTTTTTCCTGATGCGCTATTTCAATGGCATGATAGGCTATGAATTTATTTCCCTTTTCATCAGTAAAAATAGAATTGTGGCCGGGAGCGGTATAAACTGCATCTTTTATTAAAATAGCACTATTGAGGGTTTTATCGCTTTCACCTAATCGTACAAACGGACCAAGCGGATTATCTGCCTTAGCTATCATCACCGCATAATTGGCTCCAACACCACAACAATTATCACCCGAATAATATAGGTAATACGTGCCGTTATCGTAATCAAGCCATGAACCTTCAACCAAATTGCTGTAGCTTTTATCCTTACCGGGATAGACAACTGCCGTAGCTGTTGAACCATCGGCAAAATCCGACCAGTCGTCCTTCATTTCCCTTACCCGCAATGGCTGAAAATCTGATCCCCAATAAAGGAAGTGCCTGCCAGTTTTTGGATCTGTAAAAGCTTTGGGATCGATACATTGAAAATCTGGGCCTTTCATAAACGGCGTACCCCTATCAGTAAAAGGGCCAAGCGGGTTATCAGCATAAGCTATTCCCATCCATTTGCCTGTTAACTCGTTTGGATCGGCAGAAAAGAACATTACAAACTTTTTGAGTTTGGCATCGAAGAATACGTCAGGGGCCCAAAAGTTTTGGGTATTAGATGCCCACAGCGGCTTTTGCGGCAGGGCATCGCCCACATGAACCCAGTGCTCATGATCGGTTGACCAAGCCACCTGGATATTGATCATACGGCCATCGCCGCCAGGTGATTGCGTTGCATAGGCGTAATACTTACCATTATACCTGATCACAGTAGGATCGGGAAAATCCCTGTCAAGTACAACATGAATAAGGCCGCTGTAAGGCGCCGCTTGCTTTACCGGTTCGGCTTGCTGCGCATGGCCGCTGCAGGCGGCTATAGTGCCAAACAGGCCCACCATCAGGTAATTAAAAAGCTTCTTCATAGGTGTAACTGGTTTAAGGATAGTATTAGCGAGGAACAAGACTTACGAAGTTTTAAAAACTTCGTAAGTCTGTAATAAATCTGCTTCTCAAATATGAAAAGCAGATTTGTGTGATAGGTTAACGCGGGAGGCGAACAGGAGCAGGTGCGCCTCTATTTACAACATTGGTTTCAGCATTCGGAAATCATCTGCACATCCGCACATTTAATTCCGCATATGCCGGATCTTATCTTCCGGTCAATTTCTTGATCAGGTTTGTTTCTTCCGGGATGTAGGCAGTACCATCTTTACGGAAAATATCGTGGAACCACAGTTTAGGTTCGTTGCCATCAGGCATCGGGGTATCCCAGGCGTAAATGGTATTGGTTTTACCGCTTACAAAACCCCAGTTTATAGCACCCACATTTTCTTTTTTAAGCATTGGCAATACTGTGCCAAACAGACTGTTGCGCGGGCGGGCCATATACTCGGTACAAATCAACGGACGACCGTTCATTTTAAGGAACTGCACAGTTTTCAGATGTTCAGCTTCCGGCGAATAATCATGATAGGTGACCACATCCGAGTTAGCTATCTGGAACTTGTTCAGATCTTCCAGATCCCAACGCCATACCCCTGCACTAACCGGCTGACTTGGATTTACCTGCCTTGCCCATTTGAAAACACTTTTTAACAGCGGTAAGGTTTTGTTGCCTTTGTCAGAGTTACCCGGTTCGTTGTACAGGTCCCAAAGCAAAATGCGTTTGTCGTTAGCGAAACGCTTTAATACATCCTTTACATATTTTTCAAGCACTGGAGAATTAGCAGCATTATCAGATACCGGCTGCCCCGGGTCCTGCATCCAACCCGAGTTATGGATACCCGGTTTTGGCTCAGGTTGCTTACCTGCTTTAGGCACTTTGTTCCAGCAATCGTCAAAAAACACAAACATGGTTTTAACGCCGTGTTTACTTGAAATGGCCAGGTATTCGTCCATGCGTTTTTTGAAACCTTCAGGATCCTGCTCCCAGGCCAAATGGTGCAGAAATACGCGCATTACATTCATGCCAATGCCCTGCGCATAGCCTAATTCTCTGTCAATTGTTTTTGGATCGAAAGTATCAGCCTGCCACATCTCTAACTGGTTGATGGCTGTACTTGGGATAAAATCGGCCCCTACCAGCCATTGCTGTTGTGCGTACCAAGTTTTTGCTTTTTGCTCAGACCATACCTGCGCCGGTGCTTTCTGCTGCGCCATCACCCTCATCCCCAATGGCATTGCCAAAGCCAGGGCTAATACTTTTAATTTTGTTTGCATTTATCTGTGTTTAATAGTTTAATTCAATTTTTGTTTGCAAGTTCAAGCGTCCACACTTGAACTATAGTTAGGGTATGCGTCGACGCTTACCTGCCAATCACCCGCCGCCACTCGGCTGGAGCCGAGCGGCGGCGAAGATTTGTTTATTTATTTTTTACTAACCTCCCCTTTATCATCCACACCTCCGTCTTATCCCCAAATGTATTTGTTGATGTAATTGCAATCACGGTATCATCATTCAACACACATAACGAGTTCCAAAGCCCCTGTTTGTTAAGCGGGATGTTGAACGGTGTAGGTACACCAACAAAACCCTTAGCATCACTGTTACCTAACGCTACCTGCATACAAGATTGTTCCCAGTTGTGATTGCGGTTAAGTGTACTTTGGTATGATAATACCGTTTCGCCGCCGTGCAGTTGTCGTAAATAAGGAGCTCCTGCATAAACCGTATCGGGCAATTTAGGTGTAAGCGCATATGTGCGTTCAGCATCATCAGACCCAACTGTTTTTTGCCAGTTTTGTCCGATGCCGTTACGAATAATTGATGGCTTAAAACTCGCACCCGCATTATCTTCTATCGAAAACACAATTTCTTTTTTCCCTTTCAGGATGATTGGTACCGGCATGCCATCCCGGTGACCGGGCCTGAAGGATACTATTTCGGGTTGCTTTGTCCAGCTTAAACCATTATCCTTCGACCGGAATATGGAAATATTCTGCTCGTTTGATTTGGTGTAAATTCCCTCATTTGAAAAGAACAGCTGGATCTCGCCCGAAGGCAGTTGGATCTGTGACGGCTCCCAGCAGCCATCGTCAAAGTTGTATTGCGCTTCGTAGATCAGGCGTTCATCTTTCCATGTTTTGCCCTTATCGTAACTTTTTTTGGTGCGGATGGCAAAGTGTTTGGTCGTATCCCAACTACCGTTTACCTTATACGGCCGCGGATTGTATGACAGCAAAAGGGAATGATCCTTAAGTTCTAATACCTCTGGCACGGCCATCTCCATTCCCTTAAATGAGGCCGCAACAATCTCCGGGTTCATCCATGTTTTACCGGCATCAGTGCTTTTGATGCACATTATACCTGCCTTGCTTTGATAAACGCAAATCAGGTTACCGTCCTTTAACTGGATCATGCGGGCGTAATTACCATCCGTTTCGCTTACCTTTTTTAAAGTAACCTGATCCCAAACAACGGTTTTATTATTAACGGCATTGTGTTGCCCCAGAACCATCACCGGGGCAAACACACCCATTAACCAAATGAATATCTGCCGCATAACCAATTTATATTCTCTTTATTTCTGTTGATATTTATTTGTCGTCTGCAAGCCAGAAGCCAAATGGCTTATCCCTGTCACAAACCAGCGTTTCACCGTTAAATTCCAGTTCGGCGGCATGAATGGATGTGCGTTTGGTTGTATAACTGTAAGCACCATCCGCATCAAGCCCGCCATCTTCAAAATGCTTTTTACGGCCGGGATGCGTGAAGTAAATAATGTAGGCATGGCCTTCACTCACCACCACATCGGCATGTGCCCCCGTCGGCGTATCCTCCGGCCGGTGACCGGGTTTATCCAATACCAGGCCCTGATGTTCCCAGGTTTTGGCATCTTTTGAACGGTAAACGCGCTGGCCCTGCCACTCGTCGGTGATCATCCAGTAATAGTCTTTAAACCAAAATATTTTAGGTCCTTCATGTGCACGGCCTTCAATAGCAGGTTTATCGGCTACTTTCCAGTTCACCAGATCATTGCTTTCGGCAGTCATGGTGATGCTGCCCAGCTTTTGATCCTTGTACCACATGTGCCATTTGCCGTCGGGCAGTTTCATGAGTGTTGGGTCGATGATGTTATGATCGGGCAGGTTCAGCGGGCCTTCATATTTCCAGTCCCACAGGTTCTTACTGGTATAATGTACCAGGTGCGAATCGCCACCCCACTGGCTGTACACCCCTGGGATATATACCACAAACATGTGGTAAACACCTTTATCAAAAACCACATCGGGGGCCCAAAAAGTGTTTTGCCCGCGTTCATGCTCCAGGTTTAACGCACCGCGGTATACCCAGGTATGCCCGTGATCTTTTGAAGTAGCAACACCTATGGCAGTGCCATAACAAAACGCAACTCCCGGCGATTGAACATTGGCCCGGCGCTGGGTATACAACATAGTCCACTCTTTTTCGGCTTTGTTATAAACCAATACCGGGTCGGCGGCGCCATCGTAAATAGGATCACGATAAAGCGGCGATGGCGGCTGGTTCTTAACCGCAGCATCCTGTGCTACGGCAGTAAAACCAGCCATCATCATTAAACCGCATAATATTCCTTTTATCATGGATGTATTTCTCATTATTCAGTAACCGGGAAAGCCGAGATCCTTAACCTTGCACCGCCCATAGGAACCAGTGTAAGTTCCTTCGCTGGTTCCTCTGTTTTTACCGGGCTTTGCGGCAATACGCCACATAAACCGGTTTCATCAATTTTCCAGCCCGGGATCTGTTTACCTTTAGCTTTCAGCTCAATAGGCGCATTTGTATTGGTGAACGGATTATTATCCTTTGGCCAGGCACGATGAATAACTGTTATTGATTTTTCAGGATGCTGCTCATCTATCTGCAAACCATAGTTCCATGGCGATGCTGCGTAGATGTTATAAGATGGCCATTTGTTTGGATCAGCACCCGGCTGCCAGTGCGAATCGCCCTGGGCATCTTTCAGGTTATCTCCTTTCGTGTATTGCTCTTCAATTTTTAATGAATAAGTAAGCGGGCCGTAGCTAACGCTCACGCTGTTCTTGTTTTTAGCCCATTCCTGCACTTTTAATTGCATCGGCAATTGAAGCGTTACCTTATCTCCATTTTTCCAGCTTTTAGCCAAACGGATGTAATCGCCTGTTGAAGTATTCACATCTACAGCTATTCCATTAATTTTTACAGATGCGCCTTTGCACCATTCAGGGATGCGCAGGTAAAGCGGGAAATCAACTGCTTTTGGCGTAATAACCGTAAAGTTGATCTGATCCTGGAATGGATAGTGGCTTGTTTCGGCAATACTTACCGCGGTACCGTTGCCAACTTTGGCGTTAACTTTACCCTCGGTATAAAGCAAGGCGGCTATACCGTTATCTGGGGTAGCCATCCAGCTGTTTTCGGCATAATATACCCAGCCTGCGGCGTGGTTATGCTGGCAGCAACGGCTGCCGAAAGGGTTCATCATTAAAAACGGACCTTCATTAGCTATACCAGGGTGGTGGTTTTTTCCATCGCTCACCACCATGTTAGGTGCAGTTAAATAGCGCAAAGCACGATAATCGGGCATAAAGGCAGCCGGGAAGGTGTTGAAAGCAACATCTTCACAGTTCTCAGCCCAGAAACGGTCGCCGGTGTTGCCCAGCAACATTTGGTCGGAAGTCATTTGTTCTACCAAACCGCAGGTTTCTACTGCCTGACGCGGATCATCATAACCCTTACGGGCGTTTTCATCGGCACCAAACATGCCACCCGGAACCTGGCCGTAGATATCTCGGATCAGTTTAAAATTGTTGTAAGTAGCGTCCAGGTCTTTTTTATCATGGCTTTGCAGATAATATGTTGCCGGTTCGCGGAAACACTGGGCTACGTTAACATTATGCCAGTTGGGCAGGTTATTGGCCTGACGCCAGTCGGCAGTGTTTTTATCCAACTTGGTAGCCAGGTCAAGCAAAAACTTATCACCGGTACGGTTATACAACCAGTAAACGCTCAACATGTTATCACCGCCACGGCTGTTTTCCCAATAATCCTTCAAAAACTTACTATCAGGTACCGATAGCTCGTATTTGAAATATTTGGTCATGAAAGGGATCACCCTTGGATCTTTAGTGTACTCGTAATATGATTGCAGGCACCACAGCATCGGCATGTTAGTCCACAGGTCACGATTGCCATTGTGCTCAACCGCCGGACCAAAATCGCCGTTGTCGCGCTGATTATTCAATACCGCATCAATCCAGAATTTGGTTTCGGCAATCATCTTTTTATCCTTCAGCGTATAGGCTATATCTGCATAACCCTTTAGCCAGTAAGGTAGCTCTTCCCAGCCATACTCGCCTTTACCCTCTTTGTTGAGCCAGGCATTATTTGTTTTTGAAAGCCATACGCTGATCTCGCCAAGGTTACCAGTTAAACCTTCGCGTTGCAGCTCCATCATTTTTTTTAACCAGCCGCCGGCTTCAATACTACCGGTAGGTAGTTTGGCAAAATATTGCCTTTGCAAAGGGGCGCGGTTATTTACATAAAAAGCATTTGCGCCTTTATTATCAACTGTTGTAACCGTGGTTGCTTTTACGCTCTGGGCGTTCACAGTTGCAAAGCCTGCACATATCATCGCTACGGAAAGACAAACCTCCCTGCGTATTAGTTTTATACTGTTTTTGATAGTCATACGTAAAGATATTATTTCACCAATGCAGGATCGTACAGTTTGCTATTGGCTTTTTGTAACAATTCAACAGGCATTTTGATCACTTTGCGGTCATAGGTCATGAAACCGTTCACTTCGCCTTCCACATCTGTTGTTTGGGTGTATACCGCTGCCGAAAGACCAACTTTGATCAGTTCTTCCAACCTATCGGTAAAGGTTGAATATCTCTTAAACAGATCATCGCCGTTTTTAAAATTTTGGTACCCCCAATTTTTGTTAGCTTGCCAGGTATGGCCATCAACAGGCCAGCCCAAGCCTCCAAATTCGCCCAAAACCACAGCTTTTGTTTTGCCGAAGATCTCGGGACGTGGCATAGCAGGGTGCGGATAGTTATGCAGATCGACAATGTTACCGGTATCATAAAAATTACCACCACTGGCACTGTTCACCAAACGCGATGGGTCTTTTTTCATTGTCCACTCAGTGATCTCCACAGTTTTAAACTGTCCCCAAGCTTCGTTGAACGGGGTCCATACAACGATACAAGGATAGTTATATAACGAGTTGATAATAGCATTCCACTCTTTGCGGTAATAACCTTCTGATTCAGGGCTGCGTTGCTGATCAGTAGCGCGGTCAAGCACGCCCGGACGGTTTTCCCAATGATTGCCTAAATCGCCGCTTGGCATATCCTGCCAAAGCAGCATACCTGTTTTATCGCAATAAGCATAATAGCGTGCAGGTTCAACTTTAATGTGCTTACGGATCATGTTAAAGCCCATTGCCTTTAGCTTGTCAATATCAAAACTCATCGCCTCATAAGTTGGCGGGGTGTATAAACCATCAGGCCACCAGCCCTGATCAAGCGGGCCATATTGAAATACAAATTTGTTGTTCAGCAACATACGCTGGATGCCGTTAGCATCAGCCCCAAGCGAAATTTTACGCATAGCAAAGTAGCAGCCTATCTCGTCAACTGCTTTATTGTTGCGGATAACTTCAACTTTCAGGTCATATAAAAACGGATCGGTAGTTGACCATAAGTGCTGGTCTTTGATATCAAGCACGGCAGTCTCGCCGGCGTCAATCGTTTTTTCAGATACGAGGGTTTTGCCGCTCCAGACGCTGATCTTCAGCTTATCGCCCGGCTGGCTATTGTTAACTTCGGCCGAAACCGAGAGTGTGTGATCATCAATGTTGGGGGTTTGTTTGGTGGCTTCAATGTGCGTTTTAGCTACACCTTCCAGCCAAACAGTTTGCCAGATCCCGGTAACCGGAGTGTACCAGATACCTTCGGGCTTTTTTACTTGTTTACCACGCGGCTGCGGCCCATCATCTGTCGGGTCCCACACGCTCACGGTAATTTCTTGTTTTGAACCGCCTTTTAAATAAGGGGTAATGTTAAATGTAAAAGGATCGAAGCCACCTTCATGGATGCCTGCGCTTTTGCCATTTACAAATACTTCGGTACGCCAGTCAACCGCGCCAAAATGCAGCAGTACATCTTTACCTTTTAATGTTTTATTTAAACTGATGGTGGTTTTGTACCACAGCATGCTATCCTTACCAACAGTTTTACCAACGCCCGATAATGCCGACTCAACTGCGAAAGGCACCAGGATCTTTCCTTCATATTTGGCAGGCCCGGTGGTTGCTTTGGGTACTATAGCATAGTTCCATAAACCATTCAAATTTTGCCAGTTGCCACGTACCATTTGCGGACGGGGGTATTCGGGTAGAGGTGCCTTAGGGTCAACCTTTTCGGCCCATGGGGTAGTGATCCTGTCTTTTATCAAATGCCATTCGCCTTGCTGTGCATTGGCAGATAGATAAGTGGAAATAAAAAGAGACAGGCAAAGCGATAGTTTCTTCATCAGTTAAATGAGTGGATTATATATAACAATTAAAATTATTCGGGGGATAAAAAGGGCCCTGCTTTACAGCAGGGCCCGCTTAATTACTTAGTAAGTTAATTTAACTAAAGGCGAGAAGATCATATCCTCCACACCCGAAACTTTAACACCTATGCGCGCAAACACATAGTTTTGCGTAGGCGAAATGCCCGGTACGTTAACGCTCATGCTGATGTTGGTTAAGCTTGTTATAGCAGAACCAGCCAGTTCAGTTGAAGCTATTTGATCGCCACCGGATACAAACTGGGTTTTGTTGATATACAAGTCTACCCTGTCGATACCTTTAGCATTGGCCGCATCGGTAACCACTTTTTCCAGATCAAATACAGCAGTTACTTTGCTGGCAGCAGCTGTTATTTTGGCATTACGTACCATGTAAAATGGTGTTACTTCAACATCCATGGTTTGGTTGCCGCTAATGGTAACAGCCACCGTATCGCGCTTACCGGGACCAACCTCTTTCCACATAAAAGGGCCCTGGTTTGGCGGGATAGTGAATTTATAGTTGCCGTTAAATAACAATGCCGAGTACGTGCCATCCTGCTGGAAAGTACCAACTATAGGGGCCGATTTACCAAAACCAGGCTGATAAAGATTGAACGGCACCTGGTTGTATTCAACATTTACAGCCTCGCCCTTGTATGTAAGGCGTCCTGTAAGCTTTGATCCCGGAGGGGCATAGTTATCTTTTTTACAGCCAGTAGCCGCAAGCAAGATGCCCAGTATGATATGATGAAATTTTATTTTCATGATGGTTAATTTAAATAATACTTATTGATTTGGTTGCCTAACAATTTTAGGGTTTGCTCCTAATATATCATCACTTATTTGTGAATAATAGTTCCCCAACTGGAACCTGTTTGCACCGGTAACAGGGCTTGGCAGCACTTCCTTAAATATCCACTTGCCATTATTAGCATTTCCCGGATTGTAGTATTTGTACGGCCATAATCCCCATGGCTGTGTATTACGTTTTGTTGCCTTACCAATATTGCTAACCAAATCGGTAACAGACATCTGGTTGCCGTCCCAAACAACGTTGGCCAGTCTCCAGCGTTTCATATCATACAGTGTGTGGCCTTCAAAAACAAGCTCAACACGGCGCTCGTGTACAATACGGTCAAAAGTAATATCAGCAGCTACCAATGGTGTGGTTAGGCCTGCACGTGCGCGTACCTGGTTCATGTAACCTGCTGCAACCGCGGTCTGGCCCAGCTCAAACGAAGCTTCGGCAGCGTTCAATAAAACCTCGGCGTAACGGTAACGGATAAAGTTAACATCACTACCACGGCCACGGCGACCAGAACCTACAGTAGGATCAAGATATTTACGAATGTAGAAACCTGTTTGGGTCCTGAATTCGGCGCCGTTAACCGGGCCGTCTTTACCAACAACCTGCACAGGTGTAGTTGTACCTGGCAGTGGTTTCAATTGGGTAGCATCACCGCTTGTTAAAATGCTGCCATCTGCAAGTTGGTAACCTGCAAAAACATCAGTACGTTTTCCTTTAAATAAACCGCTTGGCAACAATACTGTACCTGCAAGCCTTGCGTCCCTATCGGCAAAAATATCAAGCTCGTTGGCATAGTATATCGGGTTACCTGAACCATCCTTAGTTGCCATTGGCGCGTAAGTATTGTTGGTTTTTTCAAAAGATTCAACCAAATTCAGCGACGGGTTTAAACGGCCTGCATCCAAACCTTCATCAGAGATCGAGAACGGCTGATCATTTGTGGTAAAGCCGTGGGTTTTACCGCCATTGGCTTTAAAGTCTTCCACAAAAATTGATTCAGAGCTGCTTTTATCCAGGAAAAGGTTAGCATAGTTATCGCTCAGATCAGGCAATTGTTTATATAACGAATAGTTACCTGCACTGCCGCTAATGATGGCCTGCGCTGCTGCTAAAGCTTTGGTATAGTAACCTGTAGCCATGCTTGCAGGGATACCAACCTCGTTGCCCGGTAATGTTACCTGTGGTGTATTAACGCCATACTTTGCAATTGAACATGCATATAGCGCGGCCCTTGCTTCCATAGCCAGGATAGCACCCGGGGTTGCCCGTGTTTTTTCTTCGGCTTTGGCTGGTAATAAACCTTTAATGGCTTCTGCTTCGCTGATGATAAAATCATAAACCTCTGATTCTTTGGCGCGGGGAACCTGTAGTTTCGCCACGTTGCCCGAAAAATCATAATCAAGCGGTGTAGTGATCAATGGCACACCCCCCATCCTTTTAACCAGCTCAAAATAGTAGTTGGCACGTAAAAACCTGCCTTCGGCAATAAACTGGTTTTTATCAGCATCGGTAAGTTTGGTTGCCGCGGTTGCACGCTGTATGAACAGGTTCAGGTCGCGCACATAGTTATAATCCCATAGCCCCCATTCGCCGTAGCCCCAGCCTGTACGCTGTACAAAATAGTAGCTTCCGTTCTCTGACGGAAAAGCCTCGCTGAAATCAGCAAAAGAAGCCCATCCGTTATCCAGGCCCGAAAAATCAACCTGGCGGTTATATAAATCACCTAAAATTGACAGCACCAGTGACGGGTCAGAAAATGCCACATCAGAAGTTATCACCTGCTTAGGCGGCACATCTAAAAAGGAGCTGTCTTTTCGGCACGATCCTGTTACAACAAGAAGTGCCAGCATTGAAATTATTGATATCTTTTTCATTGAATTTTAAACTTAAGGGATTAATTAAAAAGTTAAATTAACACCGAAGTTGAGCACCTTACTTTGCGGAAATTGAAGACCGTTATCGTCTGTAGTTTCCGGATCAACTGAGTATTGTTTCAGGTTATCAAATGAAAACATGTTATACGCGTTTACATAAAATCTTGCTCTCTTGATCTTTACTTTCTTCAGCATATCGGTTGGTAATGAATAGCCCAACTCCAAAGTCCTTACCCTCAAATACCTTACGCTATGCAGCCAGAAAGTTGAGTTGTTTTGACCATTAAGTGAATAATCGCTGTGACCAAAACCTGGGTTTACCCTGTTGGCAGGATATTTACCCGGAACCCATGGGCTGTTTACATCAAACGGATCCTGGCGGTGCCACCTGTCTTCAAAAATGGAGTTAAGGTTACCATTGTTCTGGAATGCCCATCTTGTTTCGTAGTTCTGGAACCAGGTATAACCTGCACCGCCTGAAAAATCAGCGTGGAAATCAAAACCTTTATAAGCAGCACCAAAGGTGAAACCAAAATTGATGTTAGGCTGTGTGCCATAACCGTAGCCGATCGGGCGCTCATCATACTGGTCAATTTTGCCGTCACCGTTCTGGTCTTTGTACATCAGGTCACCTGGTAGCAGGGTACGGTTACCTTTGCCATCATTATTGATTGTATAGTTGTTGATCTGCTCCTGTGAAGTGAACTGACCGATAACCTGGTAACCCCAGTCGATATGTGCATACCGGTTGGTGATCGAGTTGCGGTATTGATCCCATGAGTTAAAAAACAACGGGTTGTATTGCTGCAGGTTTTTTTGACGCGAGTAAGAGAAGTTACCACCAACATTAAAATTAACCTTGCCAATAGTACCATTGTAGGCCAGCGAGATCTCGGCACCCTGCTGTGAATCACTGCTGGTGTTTTCCTGAGGTAATGAGTAACCTACTTCAATAGGCAATATCACGTCGTTTTTGGTACCTAATAAACCGGTACGTTTACGATAAAAATAATCTACAGTACCTGATAATTTGCTGTTGAACAAGCTGAAATCGGCACCAACGTCGGTGATCTTGCTCTTAAGCCATGATATGTTTGATACTACGATACCTTTATCTCTTGATGTTACCAATGCGTTACCATCAATAATTGCGGTACCCGCGTTGTAATTATAGCCCGGTAAATAAGCATAAGGCGTTACAATCGGGTTATTAGTGTTATTAGGGTCGCGGTCATCACCCAGTACACCATATGAAGCCCTGAATTTCAAATCGCTCAGGACGCTGTTGTTACCCAACAATTTCTTCATGAAGCCCTCTTGGGTGATACGCCATCCCACCGAAACGCCAGGGAAATAACCTACACGTTTATCAGGAGCAAACAGGTATGATGCATCACGCCTTGCCGAAGCTTCTAAATAATATTTGTTATCGTAGTTGTAATTTACACGACCGATGTAACCGATACGCGCTTCTTTATTATCGCTATCCTGGTACTGATCTGCAGTTGGGAAATAGATCAGTGGC
>NZ_DASVOB010000373.1:0-3073 GCF_036383575.1 Mucilaginibacter sp. | reverse complement strand
CCTTTTACTTTGTTAAATTCATCAACCAGGATCCGGTTACCACGCACTATGTTATCCGCAGAAATACCTTCAGGAAACTCGCCCTTCACCCCTGCCGCCCAAAGCACGTTGCGGGTTAGCAGCGATGTCCCGTTATCAATTTTGAGCTCATAACCGTTATAGCTTTGCACATGCGCGCTGTTATAAATGGTTACATCCATATCCTCCAGAAACTTCTTGGCCTTAGTTCTGGCCCCTTGCGAAAACGCTGCCAGCAGCTCTGCTTTACCTTCAACAAGGTAAACTTTCATGCTATGTTTACGCAAGCCATGGTAATCCTTCATCAATATCAACTCGCGCATTTCGGCAAGGGCGCCGGAAAGTTCCACGCCGGTAGGGCCACCACCTACAACCACAAAGGTCATTAACGCGGCCTTTTCTTCCGGATCTTTAGATACCAGCGACATTTCCAGGTTTTGCAGGATCAGGCTCCTTAAATTTAAAGCCTCCGGGATATTCTTCATCGGCATGGCAAAATGTTCTATCTCCTTATTGCCGAAAAAGTTGGTATCGGAGCCGGTTGCTATCGCGAGGTAATCGTAATAAATGGTACCGATATCAGTATCAAGCGTATTTGTTTCGGGATTGATCTTCTCCACCTGGGCAAGCGCAAAGCGGAAATTCTTTTGCTTCGTAAAGATCCGTCGTAATGGAAAGCCGATTGAATCGGCAGCTATGGAGCCGCCTGCTACCTGGTAAAGCAAAGGTTGAAATGTGTGATAATTATGCTTATCGATCATCAGCACATCAACGGGTGCATTTTTTAATTTTTTAGCTAACTGTATCCCGCCAAATCCTCCCCCAATAATTGCCACCCGCGGCCTGGTATTCTTTTTTTGCTCCATAGATAGGTATAAGCAAGGATGATGCCTTAAAGTTTTCCAATAATACTAATTCTTTCATAATCAAATTGTAAACTTAAGCTGCAAATTCAATTATTCATTTTCAAATCAATTTTTTAAAAAACACACTATATTTTCGTAATTTTAACGGTTTTCTACTCGAAAAAGTAGAAATTTGGCATTAAAAGAGTTATATTAACAGCTGGAATGAATAAAATTGATACAGATCATATCAAAACGGGTAAATTATCGCCTAATAAGGGTCTTTATATAATCAAAATAGGTGGAAACGTTATTGATAACTCTGAAAACCTATATCATTTTTTAAAGGACTTTGAAGCGCTTGACGGCCTCAAGATCCTGGTACACGGGGGCGGCAAAGTTGCCACGCAAATGGCCGAGGATTTAGGCATCGAGTCGAAAATGGTTGACGGCAGGCGCATCACCGATATTGAGACGCTAAGAGTGATTACCATGGTTTATGGCGGCCTCATCAACAAAAACATAGTGGCACAGTTGCAACGCTTTGGCAACAATGCCATAGGCTTAACCGGCGCCGACGGTAATTTTATAAAAGCAGTGAAGCGACCTGTAAAAACTATTGATTACGGTTTTGTGGGCGATATTGTTAAAGATTCCATCAACCCGGAAAATATAAGCCGGTTGATGGAAGCAGGCTTCACTCCTGTTTTTTGCGCCATAACGCACGACGGCGAAGGCCAGTTGCTGAATACCAATGCAGATACCATTGCTTCGGCACTGGCGGTATCGTTATCGGGATTATATGAAACCACCCTCATATACTGTTTTGAGAAAAAAGGTGTGTTAAAAGATATTAATGACGAAGAATCGCTGATCAGGGAAATTACCCCGCAGCATTATGAGGAACTTAAAGTGGAAAGGATTATACACAGTGGAATGCTACCTAAACTTGATAATGCTTTTACCGCAATTGCCTGCGGTGTAAAGGCGGTAATTATCGGCAAATCAGATGATCTTGGTCAATTGAAAGATAACAAACCATTTGGAACACGTTTAACTAAAAACGCATGAACTCACAACAGCACATTTCAATATTAGGCTCCGGTAACATAGGCCTGTCATTAGCCAAAGGTTTAGTTAAATCAGGTATTTGTAAGCCCCAGCAAATATCGTTAACCCGCCGCAACGTAGCCGCGCTGGCCCAATATGCCGATCAGGGGTATCATGTATCTGACAATAACCTGCGTGCCGTACGCAAAGCCGACATCATTGTGCTGGCCGTACTGCCGCAACAACTCAATAAACTGTTAGACGAAATTAAACCTTCGTTAAAGCCGGATAAACAATTATTGATATCTGTTATCTCTGGCGTTAGCTGTGCAGATATCCGCCAGCACCTTGATCTTAATGTACAGGTGATCAGGGCTATGCCGAATACCGCGATAGCCATAGGCCATTCCATGACCTGTATTGCTACCGATAACGGCACCAATAAAAATATCAACATGACCAAATCTCTTTTTGATACGGTTGGCGTTACCATACAGATCAATGAAGAATTAATGACCTCGGCTACTGCTTTGTGTGCCTGCGGTATTGCTTTCTTCCTGAGATCTATCCGTGCGGCTTCGCAGGGCGGCACCGAGATCGGGTTCCATGCACATGATGCCCTGAAAATGGCCGCACAAACTGCCAAAGGAGCGGCCGACCTGCTGCTGCAACTGGCATCGCACCCTGAGCAGGAAATTGATAAGGTAACTTCGCCAAGCGGCTGTACCATTGCCGGTTTAAATGAAATGGAGCACCACGGTTTTAGTTCGGCTATGATCAAGGGCATCCGTCTTTCGGCCGAAAAAGCAGGTGATTTGTATAAAAAAGACAACTAAGCAGAAAGCCTAATGCTTAAAGCGAAAAGCACTATCAGTTATTAAACTTAAAGCAGAAAGCAAATAATCATTATATTTCAATCGTTTTGATAGGGTATATCAAAATGAGTTATTTTTTTAAAAGCAGTTCGGATACAAGCTATTTGCATTCAACCAATTATAAATAGTTTATAACAATTGGTACAGTTATGGTATCTGGTTGCTGATCTTTCAATATAAAATGTTAACAGTAGAAAAAATTGGCGGTACATCCATGACCGCTTTGGGTGATGTGATCAAAAACATCATCCTGTTTGAACGCAGCGGGGAGCAACTTTATAACCG
>NZ_DASVOB010000372.1:0-12696 GCF_036383575.1 Mucilaginibacter sp. | reverse complement strand
AGGGATATCGTGAATAAGATACAGATATACATATCCCAGGAAAATAACGGATAAAATTATCTGTACGTAAGGCTTAAACATCAGATCAAATAGTGGCTGCAATTTAAATTTAAATGTAGGGTGCCTTGTATTATGAAATATCACAGCTACAACTGCGCCGATCATCATGTTATCAAACCGGGCATAGTAAAAAAACTGGCTAAAAAGTTTCCATATTTCATTGGCATGATTAAGGTTGTTTATAGTTAGCTGTAACGCCCATATCAAAACAATAAAAATCAAGAATGCGTACAGGATATTTTTAGGCTTTTTTATCCTGAAAAAATGCGGATGAAAGATATAGAACTGTTCTTCGGTGCCGATTGACCAGATGGGATTAAAGATTTCCGGCAGCATTTGCAGGCAAAATGCCAGGTTAGGCATAAAAAATATGGATAGCCAAAGACCTGTTGAGGCACCGTTGCCTGGGTAGATAAAAAAACCGATAATCACCAGTAAAAAATACAGTGGCCAGATCCTAAGCATACGCCGGATATAAAACGCCTTCAAGTTAACGGCCGAAAAATTGCGTTTTTCTTCAAGCAACAAATAAGTGATAAGAAAACCGCTTAATGCAAAGAAGATAGTAACCCCTGTTCTGCCGAAATTAAATATAGTTATATAGGGGATCCGGGCTACATGAAAGTCTATCTTATGTAGCTCGATATGGGATATTACTACCATAAGCGCAGCAAGAGCCCTTACTCCGTTTAAGTTGGAGAAGTAAACTCTTGCTTTGCCTGTTGATCTTAAATTCTGTTCGGTAGTTGTATTCATAAGTAACACCGCCGGTAAAGCTCATTGTAATTAAAGTTTTAACACGGTTGTTTTTTTGTGACTGGTTAGTGTCTGGCAACTTAGCTTTTTGCCACCCTATCCAAACACTTTTGGAGCACTTCGGCAAATTCCTTATCATTTGGCGGAGCAAATATGGTATTATGCTCACCCGGAATTTCATGCACGTTCACGCCTTTAAGCGCAAATGGTTTCCAGCCTAAAAACTCAAAATCTTCCATGTAAAAGGTCCGCTTTTTTGCCCGGAACAGATCAAGGGTTATGTTTAACGGCTTCAATATGTAATTGCGCAGTGCTTTTTCACTTGCCTCGTCAATTTCATTATCGTAAGCAAAAAAGCCTTCCCGTTTTTGGTTGGGTTTAAATACTTTCCAGTAAAGTTTTATTAACTGGCGTTTAAGCATTAGCCCTTTATATTCAATGGTGCGCTTAGGATCTTCGGCCAATAACACAAAACTATGTGCAAATTGCTTGGCGCGTAATGCAGTTTTGTCAACTATCTTTTTAGCCTTGCTGTCATTTACGTCCGAACGTTCGGCATAAGTATCAAACATGGCTACCATCTTCACTTCTTTACCGGCAGCTATCAACTGGTTTGCCATTTCATAGGCAATGATACCACCTAAGGAGTAACCAGCCAAAGCATACGGGCCTTCAGGGTTCTTAGCAACGATCTCGGCAATATAATTAGCAGCGATCTCTTCCATTACATCGAGAGGCTCATCTATACCATTTAAGCCGCGGGCCTGCAGACCGTAAACAGGTTGATCAGCATCCATGTTCATAGCAAGGGCATTAAACAATAACACGTTCAAACCAGCTCCATGCACAATATACAAAGGCATTTTGCTGCCATCTGGCTTAATAGGCACTAATGACTCCCAGGTGATCACTTCATCTCCCTCAAGCCTTGCTGCCAGTTTTTCGATGGTAGCATGCTCAAATAGGGTAGCCAATGGCAAACGCTTGCCAGTTTCCTGTTCAATAGCTGCCATTATTTTTACAGCAACTAACGAGCGACCACCCAGCTCAAAGAAATTATCAAGGATACTGATCTGTTCAATACCCATGTTTTGCTGCCATATTTTGGCAACCAGCTTTTCGTTGTCTGTACGAGGGGCAACAAATTCACCTTCGCGATATATAATGCTATAGTCGGGTTTAGGAAGAGCCTTGCGATCTATCTTTCCATTTGGGGTAATAGGAATCATATCCATCACCACAAAATCGTCTGGTACCATATACTCGGGCAAAACAGCCAACAAACCTTTTTGCCATGCATCAAACTGGCTTTTCAATTCGATACCTTCTTTTGCCTCGGGCGAAATTACGTAAGCAACCAGGCGCGGCATTCCCGGAGTATCCTCGCGGGCTATAACAACGGCCTGTTTAACATTATCCTGTTTTAACAGGTTCTGTTCAATTTCTTCCAATTCAATACGGTAACCGCGTACTTTAACCTGATGGTCAATACGGCCGAGACAATCAATATCACCATCCTGCCTGATCTTCCCTAAATCACCCGTGCGGTACATGCGGGCATCTTCAACAGGGGAGAAGATATCTTTCACAAAACGTTCGGCTGATAGTTCGGCACGGTTCAGGTAACCAACGGCAACGCCGTCGCCACCGATATAAATTTCGCCTATTGAACCGTCGGTAAGATTGTTTAGCGCCTCGTCAAGAATATAGATCTGGGTGTTGGCAACAGGTTTACCAATGGTAATATCTTCATCGCTGGTAATCTGTTTTATGGTTGAGTAAATAGTAGTTTCAGTTGGGCCGTACAAGTTCCAAATCTCTTCACATTTAGGCAATAGCTGTGTAACCAGGTCCTTCGGAAAAGCCTCGCCTCCGCAATAAACTTTTAAAGGCAATTTGCTATCCCAGCCAGATACCAGCATCATGCGCCAGGTAAAAGGGGTGGCCTGCATCACGGTTACGTCTTCAGCTTTAACCAGGTCAACCAATGCGCGGCCGTCTTTTGCTGTAGCTGAATCAGCTAATAAAAGCTCGGCTCCGGTTATCAATGGTAAATATAGGTCCAAACCGGCAATATCAAATGATATGGTAGTTACAGCCAGTACTTTATCAGCAGGTGTCATACCCGGTACCTTTTGACAGCTCAATAAAAAGTTAATCAGGTTAAAGTGGCGGATCTGCACCCCCTTGGGTTTTCCTGTTGAACCTGATGTATAGAGGATATAAGCGAGATCTTCGCCGTTAACACCGGTCTCAGGTTCAGTTACAGGATATGATGGAAATTTCTCCAACGCATCTTCAATCAAAACCTCGGTTGAGTTTGCAGCAAAATGGTTGTGATATTTTTCGGAAGTGATCAGGATCTTAGCCGAAGAATCCTCCAGCATAAATTCGATGCGGTCTTTCGGATATTCGGGGTCAAGCGGTACATAGGCTGCACCGGTTTTCATAATAGCCAATAAGGATATCACCATTTCGGGCGAACGGTCAAGCGCAACACCGGCAACATCGCCTCTTTTAAGCCCCTGATCAATCAGGTAGCCAGCAAGCTTATTTGCAGCCTCATCAAGCGCTTTATAGGTAAAAACACGCTCGTGAAATTTCAGCGCAACTTTATCCGGATGCTGGTTCGCTGCAGCAGCAGTTAAATGGATAAGTGCCTTTTCTTTGGGATAATCTACAGCAGTATTGTTTAACATGCTTATAACGTCGGTATTCAGAGGGGCATCCATAATTTTTTATATGCTATATTATTCCTGATTCAAATTAATTATCAACCTTATTTCCGTTATTTAACAGCAGTTGCCTGGTCATTTACGGGTTCTGCAGGAGCGTGATCATGCGGCGTATGAATAAACTTTTTGTTTGCTCCTTTTAGTTTGAACAACAGCAGGAACATGGTGAAGAATATGAGCGGCAGTTTAAGCATAGCTTCTAATAGTTTTCCATTATAGAACGATGTTGGTATGGCAACTATGATACCAAGGTAACAAGCTGCAGTTGCGCCGAACCATAAATGCCAATGCGGACCTATGCCCGGAGTGAAAAAAGAGATCAAAAGCATAAAAGGCATCAGGCCAAGCATCAACACGCGGGGCAGAATAGCCATTTGGTAAATCTCATTAACATAGTCAAAATTGCCGCGGAAAAATTGAGCAGGTGCGGTGGCGCCATATTTTTTCAGCAGGTTAAACTGTGCCGAAAGCCAGCGTTTGCGTTGTTTTTCAAATACTGCGGGGTTACTTACTTTTTCATCGTATATGTACGCTTTTTCGGCATAAGCAACATGGATCTTATCGCGGGTAAGCAACAGGCCCATTTCTTTATCAAAACCACCAACAGCGTCAATGCGCGACATTACATTTACAAAAAGTTTGTACTCCAAAGCCATTCCCGAGCCGATAATGGCGGCCGAAAAGTTAAATAACTGCTGTGACTTCCTGAAAATGTGATTGTTTACCTCTTCGCTAACAGCATCAAGTATGGCTACCTGTGTGTTTGAGTTTTTTGCAACACGATGGCCCTGTACCACCTTGTGACCTGCTTGCAAATAATTATTGATCTGGTGCAGATAATCGGGAGCAGCGATATTATCAATGTCAAAAACAACGGCAGCATCATAGCCCGGAGCTGTATTTTCGATGGCTTTGTTCAGGGCCTTTGATTTGGTGCTGGTTTCAAAAACTACCTCAACTACCTGCAACGGCATCTGTTTTAATTTGGCGATAGTTTCAGGTTTCATGGAGTCGGCTATCACACAAACCGTGAACTTATCCTGAGGGTAATCGATAGTTAACGCTGCTGCCGCTGAATTTAAAATAATTTCATCTTCCTTGTAAGCGCAGATGTAAACTATGAATTTACTGAGGGCATTTGCTACCGGAGGCTGCTTAATGGGAATTAATTTCCCCAGTACAGAGAACACAAACAGGTACAAGCTATATACCCCAAGGTATATAAACAGCAAAATGGCGATAACAGATGCAATGAATTTGATGATTTCCATATGTTTTTGATGGTAAACCCTGTTTTATATTAATTATAAGTAACAGGTGTATTTCTCTAAAAATTAACCTTTCTGCTTATTATTCAAATTTGTTGCCAGCAGGCTCTTGATCTCTGTTATACGGTGCTCCCATGTATTTTGTGCTGCTACTTTTAATCTTTTTTGCTGTAAAAAAGGTGTATCATTTAACGCAAGGTTAATAGCGGCAGTAAATTCATCAGCATTTTTGCAGATGTACACGGTATCGCCCGTAAATTCTTCCAGATCTTCATTAAAATCAGTGATCACTACCGGTCTTCCGGAGCCCAGGTATTCAAATAATTTGAGCGGAAAAATAGAGCTGCTCACGTCATCCTTTTTAAATGGAATAATGGCAACATCAAAGCCTTTGAGCACTGCAGGTAATAGCACATACGGCACCGAACCTTTTTTGAATATATTAGGCGCGTTAAAGGCAGGATTATTTTCGTAATCTATATCAACCGGCCCCACAAACACAAAGTTTTTATCGGGGCTTTGCTCCGCTAATTGGGTTAGCAGCGCATAATCAATACGGCGTTCGATATTACCGAAATAGCCAATGATCGGCTTTTTGACGTCAGACAGGATTTCTGCTACTGGCAAAGCCAGGTCAAGCGCCTTTTGGCTATGACTGATATTGGCTGCATTCGGCACAAAGTAGGAGTGGGAATTAAGCTTTCCTTTTACATTACTTAGCTCCTTACTGGTACTGATCACCATATCCATGTCCTTCGCCAAAATATCTTCGGATATAAGGCCATGGCGGGTTTGGTACTCTTCAATCAGCGGGTCAACACAATGATAAACTTTAAGCAGTGGTTTCAATCTCAACAAGCGGTGCATTGTTGGATAATAAAATGCATACGAGTTAATGAAAATATAATCGGTTATTCCAAGATTTTTAATAACCTTATTAAGCCTGCTCGCTACTATCCGTTCATTCACTTTCAGCGCCAGCCGATAAGCACGCCCCTCAGGTAACGAATTGATTGACGGTACAGGAGGAGTAATGATGATCTTTAAATTAGGGATCTCCGTTTGTATAAAGCTATCCGTTGGCGAAAAAAAATGCGGCTTGCGGGCATCATAGCCGGGCGTGTTTTTAAACTGGATATAATCCTTCCAGGTATAGGGCCTGTCAACGTAGTATACATAATTATCTTTAGCCAAATGTTTGGCCATAGTATAGTTAGTTGATTCGAGGCGGCTATCAAACTGCATTTGCGAGAATATAACGATATGCCGGTTTTTAAGCTCCATATAGCTTGCTTATTCAGTTAATTGTTTTCCTTTGATTTTGCTGATCACAACACCTATAAGTTCTTTTAGTTCGATATAGCCTAAAACAAAGATGTCGGATATTTTAAATTGCAGGTTTTTCTTTAATGCCCAGTAACCAAATATGGCACCTGTGAAAAATGTGAAGATAGATGCAACCGCAACTGCATAAAGGCTGTGGAATACGAGGATACCTGTAAAATCACCAATTACGTTAACTGTTAACATCAGGAACACTTTGATCATGTTAAGATGGGGCTTATTAATAATATCGAGTGTGATCCCGAAAAACCTGTCGATAGGCAATAGCATTACGTAACACATGAAGATCCTGAAGATATTGCCGGCATCCGAGTGCTGGTATTTGGCGCCGAATATCAAACCAATAATAAGATCAGCAGCGGCAAAGCAAACTATAGCAATAGGAGTGAGTGCCATGGTAAGCATGCCTGCATATTTTTTCATGATGTAGGTTACGTGCTTTTTGTCACCTCGCTGTACCGCCGCCGACATGGCGGGCAGGGCAGTTGAGATAAAGGCTCTCAGCGGGATCTCAAAGATCTCCATAAGCCTTTGCGGGATGTAGTAGACCGCAAGCAAATCGGGGCTGAACATTGGCTTTACAATCAATGTATCAGAGCTCCTGAGCAGGTATGAGCTGATTGAAGTACCTACACTGTATTTACCAAAATGCGCCATTTCTTTTATAGTATCCCAGCTTTTGTAGGCTATGGTTTTTACCTTGGCCCAGCCTATAATAATGCAAATGATACTGCTTAACAAGTTGGCTGCAAAGTAAGAGTAAATAGTTGTTTCAAAGTCCGATTTGCCCGCTATAGCCAAGCCAACTACCAATACCAGAAAGCCTCCCTGGTTCATTAATTGCAGAATGAACATTTTATCAAACCGCTCTTCGGCCTGGAGAATCCAGAGGCTAACTGCTGATGGTAGCGTACAGAAATAAATGAGGCTGAACCATTTAAGAGTAATTGCGATATCAACATCCGGATTTCTATAAATAAGATAGATCAGCAGGTTTACAACCGCAAATGCAGCGGTGATGATAAAACCCAGGTACCAGGTTGCGCCTGAGATATTCCTTTTTCTCTCGGGAGTAGAGCCAGAGTAAAACTTAATAAGTGAGGTTTGAAGGAAGCCTGTACGGAAAGTATCTGCCAGTGTAAATACAATCAGGAAGAATACATAATTACCAAAATCGGGTTTGCTTAACCGGCGGGCCAGCAATGATAATATCACCATCCCCAAAACCGGCAAAACCGCGTTAGTTGCCAGTGAAAGCGTGTGTTTATTAATTAATTTTTTGAATAAACTCATGTATGTTGTTTTACGCTTTCTCCCAGGCTTGTGTTGTGAAATTATACTGTTTTATTACTTTGGCCGGGTTGCCTACTGCTACCGAGTAAGGCGGAATATCCCTTGTCACCACACTGCCAGCACCTATAACCGAATGTTTGCCTATGGTTACACCGGCAGTCACTACACAGTTGGCGCCTATCCAAACATTATCATCAATAGTGATCTGTTTGGTGGTAACCTTTTGATGGCGTGGTGGGATAGTTACATCCTGGTAACCGTGATTAAGACCGGATATTACAACATGTTGCGCCGTCATGCTGAAATTACCTATTTTAACGGGGCCAATTATTACTGTGCTAATGCCTACACCTGATCCTTCGCCAATAAAAACATCACCTACTCCATTATTGATCACGGCAAAATCTTCTACAATACTTTTTGTACCGAGCGAAAATTTATTGAACGGAAAAAGATCCATACGGGCGTTACGCCGAACAACGCTACCCTTGCCCCGTTGATGAAAGAAACGGTTAAGTATCAGCCTGACCCAAAGCCGTGGCCTCGACTGACCGGGCGGGATCAGCATCCAGTGAACTAACTTTTTTAATTTAGGGTTTGATTTTATGGATGATATAAATGACATCTGCTTAATTAAATTAGTATTGCCCCGGTGTTATTATTCTTTTTTAATTGCTCCTGTTCCTGATCGTCAATGCGTTTGCATACCACAAGTATGGATATAGCCAGGTAAAACAGGATGTTTGATGGGTATTGAACGAGGGCCTGCTGCGGAAAGTTGCCTATATTAAAAGCAAAAAGGATCAGTAACATGGCCAGGCAGTAGTTTTTAAGCTCGGGGTTTTTGATACTGAAATAAAAGTTGATCCCCGTTTTAAGCACCACAAAAAATAACGTACAAAAGAGAAGCAGACCAACCCAGCCCATTTCAACAGATACGCGCACATAACCGCTATCAGGAGGGAATTTAGCCAGCATGGAATTTGGCGAGAACTTTCGGCCCCAAACACCTACAGAACCCAAACCACCGCCAATTGGGTGGGAAAGGATAAATGGTTTGATCTTTTTTTGATTTTCGGCGCGAACGTTATAAGACGGATCGTCGGAAGGGTTGAACGCTGTTTGGAACCGCTTAATTAATGGGTTTGACGTTGGCATAACTATTAAAATGCCTAACAACGCACCTGCAACAAGTGTAAAGGTTAAAACCCGCCTGTTAAAATTTAACACCGCCAGCATAGAAAGGGCTCCCGGCACCAATACATAAGCCGCCCTTGTGCCCGAGTAAAGCATCACAAACAGAAAAAAGCCTGCAATACAGCCCAACAGCACTTTACGTTTAAGGGGGATATTACCCATAAGAAGCACAACACAGAGCAATGCGCCTATAACCATGTTGTATGAAAATGTAACCGGATCCGAAAAGATCCCAAACTTACGCATGTGCCCGTTGATAAATAACAAGCTTACACGTAGTGGATCCGCGTATAGGTACCTGTGCTCAAAGGGAAAAAAACCGATATTTTCTTGTTGAAATGCAGAAATCCCGGCTAATATATCCAGGAATATCCAAAGCTTTAACAGTGTTTTGATAAACTTTACTGTACGGATCTGGTAAACAAAAACAAAGTACATGAGCATAATAAAACCCACAGTACGCACTGTGTAAATCCAGGCCAGCCTTGATTCGGCCGATGGATTTACAAACTCAAGCATGTTATAAGCAAGCCACACCAATATCATATAGCTGATGGGGTTTTTAAAATATGTCCAGTTTTGTTCAGTACGTTGTTTAATGAAAAACCCAAGGATGAGCAAATAGGTTGTTACGTCCATCAATGTACCAATGGGCACTGCATCGGGTAAAAATTCGGAAACGTAACTGATGAAAAAGGCAGCTATGATCAGTGCACAGATTCCAAATTCAGGATATACGGTAATGGCAAATACAATGGGCAAACCTATGGTAATAGCCAACACAGCACCCACACCTATAAATTCGAGCTTATAGGTTAAAAAACTTATAACAAGCGAAGTAATTAAAAGAAAAAGCAGCGCAAAAGGATGCGAAAACTTTTGAACCAGGAGGGTTTTCCAAAAGCTTTGCTTAATTTCAGTATTGCCTGTTTTTTCATTTCGCATGAGGTAGTGTAATGCTTTTTATAAAATTTACAGGAACAGGATCTTCACGGCCCACACAAACACACCGATAAACGCAAATACTATAGCCGCTTTACGTGTTTTTTTTTGAAGCGGACTTAAATCTTCAAACGGATCCTTTTCTGGTTTTGGAGGGTCAATTCTCATTTTAAGTAGTATTAATATGTATAAACCGGTGCTTTACGCTCAATTCAGTTAAGCGTTTTTCTCTTTTTTCTGATTGTAATCAGTTTTATTGAGCACCCAGCCGGCAAATCTGTTTTCGAGCCCTTTTAAGTAGCTAATATGCTGCTTTTGAACGTTGGTTATCTTTTTGTTGGCTTCAAATACCGCTATGGTTTTATTGGCAAACAATAACCATTCTTTCGATTTATTAAGCGCTGTAAGCGGGGCTGTATCAATGATCACTACATCATATTTAGAACGCAGATCCTCAAATTTGCTTTTTACAAAAGCTTCGCTACCTATTTCAAGCAAGGTTACATCGCCACCACGGTTACCTAAAACAGTAGTGTTTGAGCTACTGAGTTCCGGTTGGCCAAACTGGCTGTTTTTAAAATAATCTTCCAGGTAAACTTGCGGCTGGGCAGTATTACTGATCGTAGCGTTATTGAAGTTACCATCAATTAACAACACCCTTTTATTGATCATGGAGTAGGAGTAGGCAAGACTTATGGCCAACAATGTTTTACCCTCTGCAGGTTCAATGCTGGTTATGGCTAACACTTTTTCGCCCCTTAACTCTTGATCAATTTCAAACCTTATAGAGCGCAACAGCTCTTTGAAAGTTTTCATTTTATCCCGGTGCTCAACATCCCAAAGTTTACGAAGATCGAGGTTTTCACCGCTGATCTTATTTAAATAGCCCAATAACGGCAGCTGGGTTTTGTTAACCAGTTCGGTTGGGCTTTTAATGGTATCATCAATATAGAATAAAACAAACAGCCAAAAAATGCAGGCAAATAAACTGCCTATACCACTCAAAATTATAAGCAGCATTTTCTTGGAAGGCTGGGCCACATCTGGCTGGGCCATTTCAACCTGGATAAGTTTTATGGAGAAGTTTGAACGCAGGTTAGTTTCATTGTACTTGTTCAATACGTCAAGATATTCTTTACCTGCAATATCAATATCAAAGTCGTAAGTTTTTACCTTGGCATCAAACGGAACCAGGCGCGAAAACTTTGAATTAAGATTTGCCAGTTCGCCATTGATTGATTTAACACTGTACTTAGCCAGATCGCGCGAAACCTCAAGTGTAAGCTTCTGTTTGATCTGGTCATCTTTAGCAACAAGCGGATTGGTAATGTATTTATCGGATGTTAAGTTGATCTGATTGGCCAGCTGACTTTGTAAAGAATCAAGCGACTCTTTATACTTATTATTAAACCCACTGCGTACATACTGATCTTCAAGGATGTGCAGCTGTTCCTGAGTGGAGATAATGGCCTGATTATACTTATTGGTTACCGCCTCAACATATTTCCTTTCATCCGGAGAAAATTTTTGGTTGATAGCATCAATTGCGCCTTGGTAGGAAATTACGTCCTTGTCGGCCTGTAATTTTTTATCGTTGTAAACCATGATCTGGCCAAAAATTGCTTTCGACTGTTCATCAAGGTTCAATACACCATTTTCTATTTTATACTGCTGTAACTCACCTGTTTTTTCGCTCAATGCTTTACGCTTGGCATCCAAAAGGTTTGATAAAAACGTTACCGCGTTCGATTCGTTTTGTTTTACACTTGAGGTATAATAGTCAATAAACTGTTTAGACAAAGTATTAACTACAAAAGCTGAAAGCTGAGGATTTTCGGAATCAAAGCTTACTGCTATGAAATCACTGCCTTCATCACGGGTAATTACCAGTTCTTTCATGATATTGCGCTCGTCGTATTTCATCGATCTGAGCAGCTCTATCATTGAGTTCTCGGTTTTGTCATAAACCGATAAAGGCTGGAGCGTAGCAAATTTCTTTTTGAAAATTGCTAACGCATTATCCTTTTCATAAGGGTGCATTTCAAGCAGATCCTTACTTGGCTTGCGAAAGGGGCTGCCTTCGCTCAGGTCATGGATCATAAGCGAATAGGAAACCTGGTCAATAAGTTTCTTCAGCTTCATGATAGCTATCAGGTTGCTGAACTCGCGGTCAACCTGCTGCTCCTGCACGTTGGCAGTAGCATCTTTGTCAAGAAGGTGCCTGGAGGCGTCAATGATACCGGTTGCTATTTCTGCATGCGACTGGTAATCATCGGGTAAATTTTTCACGAGGAAAAACGATGCTATAACCGCTACAAGCGGTATTATGATCAGCGTATTTCTGTGTTTCTTTAGTAGATTAAAAAAATTGCCTATCTCCATCTTTTACTTAACATCTTCTAATTTAGTACCCAATAATTCTTCAAGATTGGTCTTGGCTGTAAATGTCGATAATTCGGCTTGTACTTTAAAGGAGTTTTGGTTGTATAAACTGTTAAGTTGCTCGTTATAAATCTGAAAAGTTGTTTCACCTTTTTGGAATGCGTATTTTAATTGCTTAACGGCGCTTTCTGCATCTATCACGGCATTTGCCCTCAGCCTTAATTCGGCCTGGGCTTCAAGATATGCAAAATAAAAGCGTTTAACCTGGGCTTCAAGGCTCAGCATATATTCGGCCTGTTGATATTCAGCTACTTTATAGGTTTCTTTTGCCTGGCGAATAGCGCCCGGCCTTGAAAATAATTGCCCTATATTTAGTGAAAGGGCTAATTGGTAACCTTTAAATATAGTAGGCTGCGAAATATTGATAGATGTTTGCGGACTGTAAATGTAGGAAGCCGTTAAACCATCGAGCCATGAAAATACTGTTGAGTTATACAAGCCTTTAGCCGCATTTACCTGGCTTTGCCGGGCCTTAACTTCAGGATAGTTCTTTTTGGCAGTAGCTATCAGTTTTTCAAGATAAGGATAGTTGATGTCATTTATAAATGAACTTTGCTGCGCGTGTACGCGGCTGGTAAATAAAAGAGCGATTAAAAAAAGATAAGTGAGTTTTAGTTTCACAGGCATGGAGTTGTTATACTTTTTCTTTTTGGAATAAT
>NZ_DASVOB010000371.1:0-7700 GCF_036383575.1 Mucilaginibacter sp. | reverse complement strand
AATCGTTCCTCGTGGTGTTGCCGCGTTGGGTTACGCTCAATATCTGCCAAAAGAGCAGTTTTTGTATACCACTGAGCAATTGCTTGATGAAATGAGTGTATCAATGGGTGGTCGTGTTGCTGAAGATATTGTTTTCGGCAAGATCTCTACCGGTGCACTGAGCGATCTGGAACGCATTACCAAACTTGCTTATGCCATGACCAAAATTTATGGTATGAACGGCAATGTAGGTAACGTATCATTCTATGATCCGCAGGGTGAGTATCAGTTTAACAAACCATACTCGGATACTACTGCTGAAATGATAGATAACGAAGTACGTAAGCTGGTTGATGTAGTTTATCAAAAAACTAAAGACCTGCTTAACCTGAAACGTGATGGTCTTGAAAAGATAGCTCAAAAACTATTGGAGAAAGAAGTATTGTTCCAGAGTGATCTGGAAGAGATATTGGGCAAGCGTCCGTTTGACGAGCGTACTACTTATGATAAGTTTGTAAACGGTGAGGCCGCGTTAAACCCCGATGTGGATAACAACGCGATTCCCGACACGCTGACTAATCCTGAGCTTTCAAGAATAGATAGCGAGGATCCGAAACTTTAATTTAAAATTATAATACAAAGCCACCGGCCAAGCTGGTGGCTTTGCTTTTTTTAGCCATGAGGGATATCACCACATCAAAAGAAAAACTGCTTAAAAAAATCAGGAAAGCGCTTTTGGAGAAAAGGGATAACCCGTACCCTCAACTGGAAGATCTGCCCCTTTATCCCCCTACCGACGAAATGCCGGAAGTGATCTTCGCCGAGCAGTTCACCAATGTATCAGGTCAGTTTGTTTTTTGTGAGGATGAGCTGCAGTTTATCGAAAACCTGCTTACCCTTGCCGAGGAGCGCAATTGGCACAAAATCTATTGCTGGGAGCCAAAACTGCAGGAGATCCTGAACCAGTTTGAATATCCGCATTTTGAAACCGATAAAGACTTTGAACAAGCCGAAGTGGGATTTACCCTTTGCGAGGCTTTAATTGCCCGTAACGGCAGTATTTTGCTCTCAAACGGGAATATGGCCGGCCGCAGGTTAAGCATCTATCCATCGGTACACATTGTGCTGGCTTATACCTCACAAATGGTGATGGACCTTAAAGATGGCTTTAAACTCATCAAAGCTAAATATGGGAATCAACTGCCATCCATGATCAGCACCGTAACCGGCCCAAGCCGTACGGCTGATATAGAAAAGACATTGGTATTGGGTGCCCATGGGCCTAAAGAGCTGTTTGTTTTTATGATGGAAGGCTGACCGTTGATTTTTTTGATTCCGCTGATGTCGTTGATTTTTTCTTTTTGGGACTACACTGATTGATTTTTTGATTTCTCCGATTGAGGTTAGCCTGTTGCCTTTCACCTTTATCCTTTCGCCTTTTACCTCCTCTCTCTCCTTAAAACAGTTCATCCAATCCACACTCTTCTAATATTATTCTTTCACTTTGATTTAATGCATTGTATTCCCATTTGATCAGGCGGATCTGGCCATTTGCTATCTCAATACCTGTGATATCGCCGTCATCGTAGCAACAGCATCCGCTGTTAAAGTAGCTTGGGTCGCAGACGCCGAAATCGGGGACTACATCGCCTTTGATCTGCCTGTTTACGATCTGTTTGCTTAGTTCATCTGCCAGTTTATCGTCTCCTGCTTTCTTTGCCTTCGCAATATCGTTATACAGCTTTTCGAGATGGGTTAACGACCTGAACACCGGCTGGTGTGTATGCCCGGTTATCAGCAGGGTGTCTTTTTGTTTCAGGCTCCATTCATACATGATGCGGTTGTGATCTGTTTTGAGCAGATCATTATTGGCAGGAGTATTAGGATTGATCTTAAGATAAGCCTGGAATGGCGCCCAGATATCGGATACAAACCATTTGCTGAACCAGTTGCCATCACTTTGCAGATCGCCCTGGTGGCCGTGGGTTAAAAAGATATTTAATGGTTTGCCATTAAGCTTTGTTTGCAGCACAGCTCCCTCATATATTTTAATTACCTCGTCATAAACTTGCTTTAAGCCTACTTTGGCTAAAGGGTCATTATCCCAATACAGGTCATGGTTGCCGAAGATTTTCAGGAACGCCTTACGTTTTATGAACCGTTTTTCACTTTCAAAAGTAGCTTTATTATACTTTTTTATGGTGATGAACAGGTTTTCCCAAAGCTCTTCACTATCCCCGAGGTTAATGTAGAAGAATTGCTGGTTGTGGTAATAATCAAGCGCTGCAAGATAATTTCTCTCGGCGAGGGCAAACATATCCATATCATCCCGTGCGCCTTTATGCTGATCAGACAGGATGATGAATTTATCGCTTTCCGCATCGAACGGAATCAAAAGGCCTTTTTTACCCGAGCCTTTAAGAAGATTTTTGTATAAGCGGTTCAATGACCTGTCAACCCGTTTTTTATCTGGTCGTGATGAGAGCCTGTCGGCCAGGTGTGCCACCGGCTTAGTTAACAGCTTTTGTAAAAACTTGCGCATGGCTTTTTAACGTATAATATAAGGTATTGTGTTGTAGATTGGTAGTTAATTTCGGTGTTTAAACGGGGTGAAAAACGGTGAAATGACGGATAGGTTGTTTTATTATAATTAGTTAGATTAGTCCTGATTTAAAGACACCCTAAAATTATATGGAACCTATTGACTTAAAAACCGCCAGGGAAATGGTAGCCCGTTATAAGGAAACCCGAAAAGCAGTTATTGACAAACATCATGAAGTTAACGATACCGAATCCACATGGATATCGATTGATAAGTTGAAGGAGTTTGTTAATAATTTACCGTCTGAAGCCACTGGTGTAAGGTTGCATTTCGGCGTTCATGATGCCGATCATAGCAATGCACCACACCAAACGTCGGTTGCTATTGTTCCTACCGTTGCCGGAGCAGGAGTAGATGAGCATATAGATGCTATACAAAGTGATTTGGTTGCAAACCTGGCTGTAAGCGGGCTTGCGGCTGTTGGCACCGGGAAAGAATGCCCGCCGATGTGCAAAGCTTAGAATAAATTACCCATTTACATGAATGCTGAAACAGATGCACTATTTTAGCATTCATGTTGGAAAGTTTTTATTTTGTAATGGATGTGGTGGCTTTTGTTTGCTGCCTTTTTACATACCGGTCGCTCGACAAGAATTTTAAAACACTGTTGCTATTGCTAAGTTTTATTCTTGTTTACGACTTTGTGAACCTTTTTAACTGGCTAAACCTCCATAAATCAAACGCATGGTGTAATAATATTGAAGATATCCTGCTGTTTGCCTTTTTTACAAGGTTTATCCAGGCATTTGATGAGCGCCCTGAAAAACGGAAGGGCGTTTTTATTGCTGCCGGATTTGTTATATTAATATCAATAGCTGATATCTTGTTTATACAAGGTGTATTTAAACGGGCAACCTTAGCTACCGTTATACAAGATCTTTTTTTGATATGGATGATCTGTAATTATTACTATCGCCTGCTAAACAATGATAGTGACGAGTATATTGAGCTGATAACTCATCCGCCGTTTCTGGCATTAACAGGCATATTTTTTTATTACTTATCTACAACATTTTTTTATTCATGCTTTAGTTATATGGTGTATCGAAATAATTATCATTTTTATTTGATAGCAGCAACACTGCTTAACCTGACAACTTTTGCATTGAATTTCTTATTCTCAATAGCCTTTATATGCTCTTTCAGGAAGAACAGGTTATCCTCGTTATAATAGCAGGCTCAGCACTTATGCTGTTGCTTGGCGTATTTATAATCAGCTTTATGCTGATATATCAAAAGAAGCAGAATAAAAACCTGCTTGAGCGCGAAAATTTGAAAGCTTCATTTAAGCAGGAGATGCTTAAAACCCAGATTGAGATCCAGGAGCAAACGCTTAATGACATAAGCCGCGAGATCCATGATAACATTACCCAGGTGTTATCCTTTGTTAAATTGAACCTCGGCTTGCTCAATAATAGCCTTGATGACGAGAAAAAAGCCCGTGTAAATGAAAACCGTGAGCTGGTTTCGCAAACCATTAACGATCTCAGGAACCTTTCAAAAAGTATGAGCTTTGAGCACATCAGCTCATATGGACTTATAAAAACCCTTGAAACCGAAACCGAACGTTTAACCCGCAGCGGTATTATCAATGTTGCGTTTGAGGTGGATGGTGATGTATACAGTTTGGGCGAGCAGCGAGAGCTGGTGATATTCCGGATCTTCCAGGAAGCGGTGAATAACACCCTAAAATACGCTAAAGCAGCTAACCTTAAAATCAGTTTGTATTATACTGCACAAATGTTTAATTTGCTCATCGAAGATGATGGTGCTGGTTTCAATACCGAAAAGGTTGATAGTAAGGGCGGTTCGGGATTGCGGAACATTGAAAACAGGGCAGCTTTAGTAGGCGCGGACGTAGTTATTACCAGCTCGCCTGGTAAGGGTTGCCAGATAAAATTGTCGTTCAATCCCCTGGTACAACAAATTTATGCTAAAGGAACCCATTCAAATAGCCTTAGTTGATGACCACAAACTCTTCAGGAGTGGTATGGCTGCCCTCGTTACCAATTTTAAAAGATACAATATACTATTTGAGGCAGCCAACGGGCAGGAACTGATAAGTACTATAAACAGCGGTACTGTTCCGGATATTATACTGCTGGATATCAGTATGCCGGTTATGGATGGCGTTGAGGCTGCCCAAATACTCAGGGCCAAACATCCAAACGTGAGGATCATCATATTATCCATGTTTGAGGACGCGGATAAGGTGCTGTTGATGGTAAAAATGGGGGTAAAAGGATACTTGCTTAAAGATTCGGAGCCCCATGAAGTTGAAGAGGCCCTTTTGAAAGTTTCGCAAGGCGAGCTTTACTACCCTGAGTTTGTGACCCGCCACCTGATCACCAACTTTAACAGCAAGTTAGAGAACATCAAGCTTAACCCGCGCGAAATTGAGTTCCTTCGCCTTACCGGCACCGAGCTTACTTATAAGGAAATTGCCGAAACTATGAACATCAGCGTACGCACCGTTGATAGTTACCGCGACCAGCTTTTTGAAAAGCTCCAGATCAAAAGCCGCGTTGGACTGGTTTTATACAGCATAAAAAATAAACTGATTGAATTGTAATTTGCTAATAAATTTAGCAAATTTGTTCGATGTCACATGAGGACAATCCGGATTTTTTTTAAGGGACGCGGCGCGCAGGTAAATACGCACAATAAGTTTCTGAAAAACAAGTATGTACTTGATCATATTGAGGGTATTGACGAACCCTTGCTTGAAAATAGTAACACGCAGCTTTTTGAGGAAACGCCCAAAAAAATAGTAAGCGAATCAAATAGTCCCGACTTAAGCCATATGTACTCTATAAACCCTTACCAGGGTTGTGAGCATGGCTGCATATATTGTTACGCCCGTAATACCCATGAATATTACGGCTTTAGCGCAGGGCTTGATTTTGAACGGAAGATCATTATTAAGCCCAATGCTCCCGAGCTGCTTGAGCAATATTTTAACAAAAAAAATTACAAGCCGGTTTGCATTATGCTATCGGGCAATACCGATTGCTACCAACCCATTGAGCGTAGTCTGAAAATAACCCAGGGACTGCTGGAAGTATTCTGGAAATATAAAAACCCGGTAAGTATCATTACTAAAAATAACGTGATCCTGCGCGATATTGATCTGCTTGCAGATATGGCCAAACTGAACCTGGTGCATGTTAACGTATCCATCACCTCTCTTAACGAGCAGCTAAGGCAAAAGTTGGAGCCTCGCACAGTAACGGCAACGGGCAGGCTGGCTGTTGTACAGAAGCTATCTGAACGGGGCATCCCGGTACGCGTAATGGCGGCGCCTATCATCCCCGGGTTAAACAGTAATGAAGTGCCTAATATCATCAAAGCTGCAGCCGACAGGGGCGCTTTGGCAGCTGGATTTACTATGGTTCGCCTGAACGGGAGTATAGCCGAAATTTTCAGCGACTGGATCTATAAAGCTTTTCCCGACCGCGCCGAAAAAGTGCTGAACATGATCCGTTCAACGCATGAGGGCAACTTAAACGACAGCGATTACGGTCGCCGGATGAGTGGTGATGGTAAAATAGCCGAATCTATCCATCAAATGTTTAAAATGGCTTGTAAACGCTTTATGGGCGACAGGCAGATGCCAGAATATGACTACAGTTTATTTGTGCCGAGGAAAGGGAAACAGACGAGCTTATTTTGAGGCTTAATATAGGTTGAAATTATTACCCTTATCCGATTAAAGAAATTTTAACACTAATTGCTCCCATTCTTCCTCCAAAGATAAGTCAGGGCGGATTTGCCGTGCCCGGCTGTACCAGTAATCTGCATTTCCAATATCACCTTCTTTACGGTGCAGGTAGGCATGTACCCACGCCGATGCCCGGTCTTCGAGATGATCAACCTGTGCATGGGCTTGATGCCAATCGCCCTTACCATCGTACCATAAGCTTTTTAACTGCACTGGCAGTTCGCTACCGGGCTGAGGTAAATTTAATGATGCTTTAAATTCGGCTAAAGTTTTCATTAGGTGTTGATTTTAGATGACAAGTATAAATATCGTATTTTTTGAATTGATCGGATTTAAAAGTTTGAGGAGAAGGGAAGTGAGCGATTAGGTTTTGAGAGTTTAATTGGAATCAAATGCAAAAGGATTTCTTAGCCTGTCCGTGTTTTATACATTTCAATTTCCTTATCGGATAGTTCGTTTGGAAGAACAAGTCGATAATGTTTTTCAGATACTATCGTAATTTCTCCTTCAAATGATTCAAACTCAAAAAGAACAATAGCGCCGTTAGGCATAAATTGAGTTGCTATAGGCTTGCAAATTAAGCGTGGAAACTTTATTGCACCAATAGCAAAATCCTGTTCAATCTGAACAACTCCAAGTTTGTCGGTACCACCTTTTGCTTGTACAGGTAATATATAGTGCGCACCTCTTTTATCAATTCCAATATAGATTTCATCGGTTTCAACTTGTCCCATATCCCGAATAGTCGTTCGTAAATGGCTTTGTAGTGAATAGCAAGTTAACCCAGTAAAAATATCAATAAGACGATTGAATCTAACTTTAGCTAAAAGTGCTTGTTCGTCGTTCATTGCATATTTGCTAATTATGCCGGGTGTGGCATCAGGAATTTTTGTTTCCGTTAAATGTTCTGCGGGTTTAAAATGAGTTTGTCGGGTTAAAACGATTTTATAAAGCGCTCGGCCTGCGGGTCTAATAATCCATTCAAACTCTTTGGGAGCTGTATTAACAATTTTTTCCGGAAGGGGAGTCCTGTAGCGAAACGAATATAATATATCTCCTAAGTTTTTGGGAAGCTTAATGTTTAATTCATTGGCAGTTAATTCAATTTGCTCTCTTGAAAAAGGAATCTCAATTAATCCTATTTTATAGGTTTTGAAGAAAATAGCTTCGATGATTTGTGAATAACGATTGTTCTTTACCATATATAATTTATTAACCGCGCCATCTTAAAATAACCACCTCTTCATTTAAATCACTTTTTGTTGCGGTTGAAAAGCGTGTTCTAAACTGATCAATTCTCACAAATTCGTACCCTAATGATTGCGCTATTTCTGAAATCAGATGTCCTGTGCGTATCATTACTTTAAGATAGGATGCTTGATCTCCAACTACATAAGC
>NZ_DASVOB010000370.1:0-6232 GCF_036383575.1 Mucilaginibacter sp. | reverse complement strand
CCCTTGCAAATACGAAAATCATCGTAGATATTTGTACGAAGAAATTCGTAATAGAGAAACAGATGGAAATTAAAGCAACAGAAAGCGAACTTGAAATTTTACAGGTAATTTGGAAAAAGGGCCAATGCACCGTACGTGAAGTTCATGATGAGCTTTCTAAAACCAAGGATGCCGGCTACACCACTACCTTAAAACTCATGCAGATCATGCATGACAAAGGAATGGTTGAGCGCGACACCACTTCAAAAACACATTTATACAAAGCTTTATTCACAATGGAGCAGGCGCAAAGCAACGCTTTGGATAAAATCTTGTCTACTGTATTTAAAGGCTCCACTTCCGATTTGGTGATCCAGGCGCTTGGCCAGCACCGCGCATCAAAAGACGAGATTGACGCTATTAAAAACTTTTTGAATCAATTTGATCAGGATAAAAAATAAACGTTATGGAAAACTTATTCTATAATATAAGCCAGGTGTTAGGCGTAACCATTTTACAATCGTTATGGCAGGGATTGCTCATATGGTTTGCCTTAAGATTAGTGTTCATTTGCGCGCCGCGATTATCGGCCATTAAAAAGCATAATTGGGCTATGGGCGCTATGCTTACGTTAAGCGCCTGGTTTATATACACGTTTATCCATCAATTCAGGCTGCATGAGTGGATCAATTACACTTCTGCAAATGCACCATCTTTATTACCACGTTTCTACCTGCCGCTGCACGAAGTAATAGCCCGACCGCAAAACAGTTATTACGAATACGTTATAAAAGGCTATCTGCCCTATATATCGGCCCTTTACTTTGCGGGATTGGTGTTTAACCTGCTTAAGGTAAGCTTAAGCTGGCAAAGGATCAGCCTGATAAAACGTACCATGGTACCTGCCGACAGGCTGCAGGACTTTGCCGATGAGCTTTGCCAAAAGCTGGGCATTAAAAAAAATGTGTGGGTAAATTTTAGCCGGATGGTTAATGCCCCCTGCATGATAGGCTTTTTAAGCCCCATTATTTTGTTGCCGATAACCCTTACAACTTACTTATCGGCTACCGAGGTTGAAGCCATTTTATTGCACGAACTGTCGCACATTAAGCGCAATGATTATCTGCTTAACCTGGTGCAGCAATTTATTTCCATACTATTATTCTTTAATCCCTTTGCCCAATTAATTAACCGCATTATTAACCAGGAGCGCGAAAACAGCTGCGACGACCTTGTTGTGCAAACTACGCAACAACCGCTCATCTATGCGCATGCACTCCTTAAACTGGAGCAAACCAGGCAACAGCATTTACAGCTGGCCCTGGCTGCTAACGGCAAAAAATATCATTTATTAAACAGAATTGAACGCATCATGAAAACAAAGAAACCTATAGGCAATATCCGCCACCTGCTTGTGGCCCTTGCCATAACAGCTGCGGGCGTTAGCAGCATTGCCTGGCTAAACCCTACTATAAAAGATGGCAAACTAACCCTTAAAAAGGTAACTGCCCCTGCTTTGCATGCTATATTTGTGGAAGACACAGTACATAAGGCTAAAGCCAAAAAGGCAGTAACCTATAAAAAGAAAACAGCAGCCGAAATAGTAAAGGCCAAACAACGTCATAATGATTTTAACTATGACGGCTTTAACGATCCCGAACTTGAGAAACTAAGTGCCGAAGTAAGCAAACAGGGCGAATTAATTGGTAAGTATTATGCCAGCGATGCTTTTAAAAACCAACAGGAAATGATTGAAGCCAAGAGCAAAGCTTTGCAGGCCTATTACAACACTGATGGTATGGAGAAAATGAAGCTGGAAATGCAAAAGATGGGCGAAGATTTCCAAAAGGAATACGGCGAAACCTCTGAAAGCAAAAGAACCAGCGAACAAATGGGCGAGATTGGCCGCAAGATAGGTGCTTATTACAGCAGTGCCGATTTTAAAAAAATGAACTCAGACCTGGAGAAAAAATATGGTATCCCTCACAACCGCGGCTACAACAGCTATAACGACGATAGAGATCCTAACTACAAAAAGTACCAGAACGAGCTGCAAAGCAAGATCCCTGCTGATGTAAAGGAGCAAACTGAACTGTTGAAAACCCTGGGCCAAAAGATCCGTAGCCGTTATGACTCGCCGGAGTTTATTGCCAAAAGAGAGCGCATGCAGGCTATGGGCGATAGCATCAGGATAGCCTACAACAATCCCGATATGAAAAAACTACAGGAGGATATGAGGCACATTGGCGAACAAATGCGCGGTTTTCAAAACAGCCCTGAAATTAAAGCAGCCCAGCAACGCCTTAAAGAAGCCAGCAAAAAACTGCAGGACTATATGAAAAGCCCGGCCTTTAAACAAAAAATGAAACTGTACCGCGATAAAATGGATAAAGACTTTGATTATAAGTTTGACACCGACGACAAAGAAGACGTAAAAACTGACACGGCTACTAACTAAATAAATTAGCAAACAGTATTAAAAAATATTTTTTAAAGAGCCTTAATTTGTAATTTAGTGTCCTCAATAAAATGAGGACACTTTTTTTATGCTTCAAAAGCTAACCATTAATAATTACGCGCTTATTGATAACCTGGAGATAGGTTTTGATAGCGGCCTGAACATATTAACCGGCGAAACCGGTGCAGGTAAATCGATCATATTGGGTGCCCTTTCGCTTATTTTGGGTCAACGGGCCGAAAGCAAATATTTTTTTAATCAGCAAAAGAAATGCGTTATTGAAGGTACGTTCAAGATCAGCGGCTTTCATTTAGCCGATTTTTTTGAGGAGAACGACCTGGATTACGAAACAGAAACCGTACTTCGTCGCGAAATTTCTGCCGATGGTAAGTCCCGTGCTTTTGTGAACGATACCCCGGTTAACCTCACCGCGCTGAAACAATTGGGTGAAAAACTGATTGATATCCATTCGCAGCATGCAACATTAGAGATCAACGATCCGGAGTTTCAGTTATTGGTGGTTGATTCGGTTGCCCGTCATTCAGATTTGCTGTTCAATTATCAAACCAAATTCCGCGCTTATAAAAAGTCATTAAGCAAGCTTAACCAACTGATTGCCGAAAGCGATAAAGCCAAGGCCGACCTGGATTATTTCCAGTTTCAGTTTGATGAATTGGAGAAAGGCTCTTTGGTTGCAGACGAACAGGAACATTTAGAATTGGAGCTCAACACCCTTAACAATGCTGAAGAAATTAAACGTAACCTTTTAAACGCCAACTATCTTTTACAGGATGGCGAGGCTGCCGCATTGATCCAGCTGAAAGAAGCGGGACAAGCTTTAGGTTCGATAGAGAAATACAATCCTGCTGTTGCCGAACTGCACCAGCGCATCAACAGTGCAATCATCGAACTTAAAGATGTTGTCGCCGAAATTGATGCTATCGAGCAACATACTTTTATTGATGAAGCCCGTGCCGAAGAGGTGAACACGCGGTTGAGCATGATCTACAACCTGCAAAAAAAGCACCGGGTAAGTACCAATGTTGAATTGCTACAGATCCAGGACGAGCTATCCGAAAAGATCCAGCAGGCTTTGTTCAGCGACGAGGCCATCGAAAAACTGCAAAAACAAATAGCTGCCGATAAAGCTGAACTTGAAAAACTGGCGGCGCAATTATCGGTCAATCGCAAAAAAGCTATTCCTGATATTGAAAAACAGGTACTGGCTACATTGGCTGAAATGGGTATGGCTAATTCAAGCTTAAAAATTGAACAACACCCTACGCCTCCCCCACCTAAAGCGGGTACTGCTGAGCAAGCTCCTTTGCTTACGGCTACGGGGATTGATAATATCCGCTTCCTGTTTTCGGCTAATAAGGGACATGCTTTAGCTGAGATGAGCAAGGTAGCTTCAGGCGGTGAGCTATCACGGTTGATGCTGAGCATTAAATCCATCGTGGCACAATACACAGCCTTACCTACTATTATTTTTGACGAGATAGATACAGGTGTATCCGGCGAGGTAGCTAACAAGGTTGGGCAAATTATGGAGCGTTTAGCCCAAAACCTGCAGGTGATCACTATCACCCACCTGCCGCAAATCGCCAGCAAGGGCCAAAGCCATTATTTTGTTTATAAAGATGATAGCGAGGCAGCTACTTTTACGCGCATTAAACAGCTAAGCAATGATGAGCGTGTGTTGGAAATTGCCAAAATGTTGAGCGGTGATAAGCCGGGTGAAAGCGCGCTGCAAAACGCGAGGGAATTATTGTTCAGTTAGCAGTTTCGGGTAGGCAGTAGGCAGGAATTGTCAACTGTTTTAATAACCAATTGGCAACCGCAAGCTCAAAATTGCAAACTGTTTACCGGCAACTGCAAACTCAAAATAAATTATAACTTTGCTTCAATTATAAAAACTTAACAAATGGCTTATAATTTATTAAAAGGTAAAAAAGGCATCATTTTCGGTGCACTAAATGAGCAATCAATAGCCTGGAAGGTGGCACAACGCGCTGTACAGGAAGGTGCTGAAATTGTATTATCAAATGCCCCTATTGCTTTACGCATGGGCGAACTCAATAAACTGGCCGAAGAATGCAACGCGCCTGTTATTGGTGCCGATGTTACCAATGGCGATGATATCAACAACCTGTTCACTAAAACACTTGAACACTTTGGCGGTAAGGTCGACTTCATCCTGCACTCGATAGGTATGAGCGTTAACGTGCGCAAAAACATACCTTACTTTGAAAATAACTACGATTTTACCCACAAAGGGTTTGATATATCAGCATTAAGTCTGCACCGCATCTTGCAAGCGGCCATGAAACATGATGCCATCAACGAATGGGGATCGGTATTGGCTTTAAGCTATATCGCTGCTCAGCGTTATTTCCCTGGCTATAATGACATGGCCGATAACAAAGCGGTATTGGAAAGCATTGCCCGTAACTTTGGTTACGAGTACGGCTTAGCTAAAAAAGTACGTGTTAACACTATTTCTCAATCACCAACCCGCACTACTGCAGGTTCAGGAGTGAAAGGCTTTGACGGCTTTATCGAATTTGCCGAAAAAATGAGTCCGCTGGGTAATGCTGATGCTGATCAGTGCGCTGATTACTGCGTAACCATGTTCAGCGACCTGACTAAAATGGTAACTATGCAAAACTTATTCCATGATGGTGGTTTCTCATTCACCGGCGTAACCCAGGCGGTTATTGACCAAATGGGCAAGTAATTTCAATATATCTTTAAACAAAAAGGAGCTTTGCATTGGCAAGGCTCCTTTTTTGTTTGAGTTAGATTGGGTTATGGTACCAATACTATTTTTACCTTTATCGGCAATTTTATATCCGTACCACCGGGTATGCTTCCATCTGCATTTTGGGCATCAATAAATAATTTACCGGTTGTATATACATGCCTGTAACTGATGCCATTATATACATTCGGTAATTGTTCATAATAACCGTTTCCCTCATCCAAGTAAACTAACACAGCACCATGATGGTCGTAATAGTCAGTAATTTCCGGAACATCTAAAGTTGTTGTATAGGCATGAACGCTATTGGGATCATTGGTATTATCCAGTACAAAAGCCGGGGTTGTATCAAAAATAGTGGTTGCACTTGGAGCGGTAACAACCGTCTCCTTTTTACAAGATGTTGCGGCAAGTACAATAGTGCAGCAAATTAAAGTCAAGATTTTTTTCATAAAGTATTGCGTTAGTTATTATAACTGTATGAACAAGTTTTTGTTCAAAGGTTTAAACGTTTTTTTATTTTTTTTATTTCGAATCATACTTTCTGAAGATTTTTCACATCGCAATATTAATTAACTAAAATTTTAGTTTAACTTTAACTATGCGTAAGTCCTTGTCGTTTTTATTGCTTCTATTACCTATATGTTGCTTGGCCCAGGTAAAAATCACCGGGAAGGTCATTAACATGACCGATACCAAACCCGTACCCAATGCCAGCGTATTTTTAAATAACGCCCAGGTAGGCAACAAAACTGCCGACGACGGCACTTTTACACTGAGCAACGTGAAGCCGGGTAAATATGATTTTATCATATCCATAGTTGGTTATGAAACCTATACTTATAGTCTTCAGGCAGGCAGCACCAATATTGACCTGGGCACCATTAGCATTATTCCTAAAACTTTTCAACTTAATGAGGTAAAGATCAGGCCCGACCCTAATCGTGAAAGGTATTACTCCATTTTCAGGCGGCAGTTTTTGGGGAGTTCTGAAAATGCCGCGCAGTGTAAAATATTAAATTCGGATGTACTTG
>NZ_DASVOB010000369.1:0-8545 GCF_036383575.1 Mucilaginibacter sp. | reverse complement strand
GTCAATACCATTAAGTCCTTTAGCCTGTAAACCATAAACCGGCTGGTCTGGGTCCATATTTATTGCCAGGGCATTAAATAATAGCACGTTAAGGCCGGCGCCATGTACAATATACAATGGCATTTTATTGCCGGTAGGCTTTATGGGCACAAGCGAATCCCATACTATGGATTTACCATCCATTTCAAGCATAAGGGACAGCTTTTCTACGGTAGAATTTTCGAAAAGTGCAGCCAATGGCAAGCGTTTTCCTGTAAGTTTTTCAATCCGGGTCATTACCTGCACAGCAATAAGCGAATGGCCACCTAATTCAAAGAAATTATCGTAAACGCCGATATTTTCGATCTCTAAAAACTTACTCCAAACTTCTGCAACCAACTGCTCCACATCTGTTCGCGGTGCTACATACAGGTGAATACTTTCGGCAAGAGGGGCAATATGGCTCGCTATAAGTACCTTTTTATCAACCTTACCATTGGGCGTAAGCGGGATGGAAGGTATTACGATAAAATCGTCAGGAACCATATAATCGGGCAGGGAACTTTTTAAGGAAACACGCCAGTTTTTTACCTGTGTAACCTCATCTTCGGCAATATAATTGTCGTTTATTACGATGTAAGCTACAAGCTTATTGATGCTATTTTTATCAGGCTGGGCAACTACTACCGCCTGTTTTACATTAGGTTTATTAATGAGGTGATATTCTATCTCACCGGTTTCGATACGGTAACCACGGATCTTGATCTGCGCATCCGCACGGCCAAGGCATTCAATCTCGCCGTTATCCATAAATCTACCTAAATCGCCCGTACGATACATTTTAGCATCCGCATGATCTGAAAACGGATCGGTTATGAATTTTTCGGCGGTAAGATCGGGCTGGTTTAAATAGCCGGCTGCAAGGCCATCTCCACCGATAAAAATCTCACCTATCGTTCCGGTGTCCAGCGGGTTAAGGCTTTTATCTAAAATGTAAATTGAAGTATTGTCGATAGGGCGCCCTATGGTTATCGCCGGATCTTCAGGCTTGATCTCTTTTATAGTTGACCAAATGGTAGTTTCGGTTGGGCCGTAAACATTCCATAATGATGATGCTTTTCCAAGGATTTTTTCGGCCAGTTCTTTAGGTAAAGCTTCGCCACCACAAATCACTTTTATAGGAGTAGCAGCATCCCAGCCGGCTTCGAGTAAAATACGCCAGGTATATGGCGTGGCCTGCATAGTGGTTATCTTTTCTGCGCGGATAATATCAAGCAGTGCACGACCGTCTTTTGCGGTAGCAGTATCGGCAATAATTACCTGTGCGCCGCTTAATAGCGGTAAAAACAATTCAAGCCCAGCAATATCAAAACTAATGGTTGTTACAGCAAGCAACTTATCCGTTGCAGTCATGCCAGGCGTTTTTTGCATGCTATACAGGAAATTAACCAGGCTATGCTGGCTGATCTGGACGCCTTTAGGCATCCCTGTTGAGCCCGAAGTGTACAGGATATAAGCAAGGTCATCGCCCGTAATGCTAACATTCGGCGTATCTGCACTATACTTTGAAAGATTAGGCCATTCAGTTTCTAAGGTAAGCTCAGTAGCGTTTGACTGGTAATGGCCTTTGTATTTTTCAGAGGTTAACAGTACAACCGCTTTTGAGTCGCTAAGCATATAATTGATCCGCTCAAGCGGGAATTGCGGATCGAGCGGAATATATACTCCACCGGCTTTCATAATACCCAATATAACAGCGAGCATTTCGATTGACCGATCAACGGCAAAGGCTACTTTGTCGCCTTTTTTAACTCCTTTGTCTATTAATAAGGCAGCTAACCGGTTGCTGGTCTCATTTAATTCTTTGTATGTAAATGCCTGATCTTTAAATTTTACTGCTACTGAATCACTTTGCCAGTTAATGAACTGGTGTAAGGCTTTGTCTTTAGGGTAAATTACTTCAGTACTGTTCCACAGCTTCAGTTTTTCAATGAGTTCAGCTCTATTTGAAGCAGGGATCTCGCATATTAAGGTATCAGGGGCATTTACCAGTTCGTTAAGTAAAAAGTTAAATTCATCCATCATGTGGCGGATAGCTTTTTCGCTGAATAACTGGGTATTATATGACCACTCCAATACTAAATCTTCATCACGCCCCGAAATATTAACAAAGATCTCAAAGCTTTCGTACTCGCGCGGGTTACTGGTTAAATGGTGTTTTAATCCATGAAAATCAACATCATCGTCCATCCCCATATCAATGTTAAACATTACAGGGACTAAAGGAACTCGCGAAGCATCACGCGGGATGCTCAGCTTTTTTAGCAATTCACCAAATGTATATTGCTGATGATCGTAAGCATCTAAAATGGCAGAATTACGCTGCTTAAGATAATCGCGGAATGACTGATCATTTTGAGGATAGCTCCTCAATGCAAGCAGGTTAACACAATGCCCAACCAGGCGGTAATTGCCGGTAGCTGATTGGCCAGCAGCAGGCAAGCCTAATATGATCTCATCCTGCCCGGTAACCCTTTGTAAAAAGACCTCAAAAGCGGCTAACAACGTGGTTACAAAACTGCTCCCGTTTGTTTTACCTAATTGCTTCAATGCTGAAGCAAGATTTTTATCGAGGTCAAAATCAAGCCGGTTACTTTTGTAGGTACGTACTGCAGGGCGGGGCAGATCTGCAGGCAGATCAAACAGGTAGTTGCTTCCGGAAAACTCGTTTAACCAATAATGTTCAGTTTCTTTATATTCCTGACTACCAGTAAATAACTCCTGTTCGTTTGAATAATCAATAAATGATGGGGCTTCCGGTAGTTGGATATACTCGCCTTTGGTATAAGCAGAATAAAGCTTGCTCAAATCCTGCATTATAATGCCGATAGACCAGCCATCGCAAATAATGTGATGAGCTATAAAAGTAAGCCTGTGCTCGGTTTTACCCAATTTGATCAGCTGCACTTTAAATAAAGGGCCGGTAATCAGGTTAAAAGCTGTAAATGCGTTTTGATTATTTTGTTCGGTGATGAAGGACTGCTGTTCGGCAACACTTCTTTCCGACATGTCAGCGAACTTGTAGTCAAGCTGCAGGTATTTGTAAATGCAAATAGATTTACCATCAGCGCTAAAGGCCGAGCGTAAGGCCTGGTGCATATTGGTGATCTCCTGCAACCCCTCGAACATGGCCTCCTGGTCAAACTGACCTGAAAGTTGCAGTGAAAAGGACTCGTTGTAGGCACAATTGGCTTCATCACCGCCAATAATACATGATGCCCAGATCTCTAACTGAGGTTCGGTTGATGGGGCAATAGCAACAAGCTCTGGTCCTGCAAAAGGATCAAACTCAACCGGGATAGTATCGTATAAGGTAGTAGTACTCAAGTTAGTTATTGCTGATCTTTACCTGTAAATATTTTCCTGGATTATTTGCATCGGTTACAAACCAACCGGGATTACCATCTTTATCACGGCCTAACTTTGCACCAGGAACCGGAGGCTCGGCAGGTAAACCATTTTTAGCTGGTTCAACTTTTGAAGGTTCCGGTTTATTGGCTGGCATAAAGCCGGCTTCAATCAGCTCATGAACGCTATCGCTGAAAGCTTTAATGATCTGGTCAACCTCTTCATTGGTATGCGCAACCGTAATAAAGCAAGGGAAAAGGTCCCAAATGTGGATGCCTTTAAAGCGCATTAAAGTAAACAGCAATTCGCCATAAGCCAACTCATAATCAAATTTGATTTTCCATAGCGAACCAAATGAAGGGATGTGTAATGGAATACCTTCGTTTTCGCAAATGGCATTCAGCTCATCAGTCAGGCGTTTAGTCATGGAGTTAAGGCCTTCCTGCAGGGCAGGACCTTTTTCCTTCATATAGTTTAACGACGCTTTTGCTGTAGCCAATGCCAGTGGATGGCGTACAAATGTACCTGCAAAGTAGGTTACACCGGCTTCGGGTGATGAATCATCACCAAACTGCCAGTTACCACCATCAAGGGCGTCCATATATTTGCTGATACCGGCAATGGCGCCAATAGGCATACCTCCTCCAATTACTTTACCATAGGTGCCAAGATCGGCCTTGATGCCGAACATCGCTTGCGCACCGCCCGGATGCATCCTGAAACCGGTAATTACCTCATCAAAGATCAAAATAGTTTCCGATTGACGGGTGATTTCCCTAACGCGTTTTAAAAACTCGATCGGGCGAAAATCCGGACGGCGGCTTTGTGCCGGTTCAACCAAAACGGCTGCCAGTTCATGGGCGCGTTCAGCTATTATTTTCAGTGATTCTTCAGTACCGTAATCCAGGATAAGCATGTTCTGCACAACTTCAGGCATAATGCCCGGAGCGGCAGGTACAGTTTTAAACTTTTTCGTGCCGCGAACGATAACCTCATCATTAATACCATGATATGAGCCATTAAATGCCACAATAAGGGAACGGCCAGTTACCGTGCGCGCGATACGCATGGCACCCAAAACAGCTTCAGAGCCGGTATTACATAAGGCAGTACGATCAAAATTGGTGAACTCACAGATCAACTTACAAACCTCACCGGCAAGCTCATGCTGCGGGCCTATTTCATAGCCTTTTTCAACCTGATCTAAAACAGCCTGTTTCAGTATATCGGTTTGATAGCCAAGAAAATTTGAGCCAAAACCGTTGAGGGCATCAATATATTCGTTACCATCAATATCCCAAACCCGGCTACCTTTTGAGCGGTTAACTACCAGTGGATAAACAATTTCTTTAGTTAAAGGACGGAAGCCGCTAACAACACGTGGATCGGCCATGTAAGACCTGTCTTTTTGTGTTTGTGCTTTGCTGCCTTTGGTTTTTTCGTTATACTTCTCCGTCAGGTCTCTTAAAAATGCCTGCTGTTTATCGGTTAACCCCTGTACCTGTTTTTCTATCCGCGCTGTTGCGCCGAAAGGCTTTTTTAGTTCAACTTGTTCCTCCTGCGTAAAATCAGCAGCAAGTGATAATAAAGATTTAGCCGGTGTAGCGACAGGAGCAGGGGCGTTATATGTTTGCGGAGCAGGGGCCTGCGCGGCAGGTGTATTGCCTTGGATAAGTGTTAGCTGACTGGCCAGTAATTGCAACTGCTGAGATATTAAGCTGATCGCTATATCATTACTTCCTGGGCCAGCGGCAGGTATATTATTACCCAATGGAATAATCTGCGTATGGTGCTGAATTGTGTGCTGTACAGTTCCGTTGGTTTCACCGTGTTGAAACGCAGGATTTATGGCAGGGGCAACCTGCGGCTGAAATACATCGGCAGGTAAATTGTTATCCAGGTAAACTGCAAGCAGTTCAAGACTATTATATTCTTCAAACAGTTTCCTGAAAGTAACAGGTACGTTGAAAATCTTTTTAAGATTGGTAGCTATTTGTGTGAGCGAAAGGGAATCAAAGCCAATTTCAATGAAGCTCATGCCGGCGGCCGCTACATCTATCTCTATCCCGGCAGCATCTTCAAAGATCTCCTTAAGTTTATCAATTAAAATATCCTTCCTCATCAGTGCAGGTTGCGTAGTTTTTGTAATTGTTTGTTGTTGTGTTAAGGTTTCCGGAACAATATTTATTGTTACAGATGGTTCAAGCCAATACCGTTTATGGTCAAAAGCGTAGGTTGGGATATCGATCCTTTTACGGTTTTGGCCCGAATAAGTTGCCTCCCAGTTTGGTTCGATACCATTTAGCCATAGCTGGCCTAAAGCTTTCAGCAAGCTATGCAATTCTGTTAAAGTACCATTTTGTTCGAAGCCGGATATAATGGAAATGTTTTTACCTGCGGTATGCTGGCGTGCAAGGGTAGCTAAAATATTCCCCGGACCGCTTTCAATCAGTAAGCGGCCATCTTCCTCTATTACCGTATCCAAAGCAGCTGCAAAGCGAACGGTGCTGCGTAAGTGTTGTGCCCAATATTCAGGATCGGTTGCCTGGGCTTCGCTGAGCCAGGTACCTGTTACTGTTGATACAACTGGTTTAACAGGTTTATTTAATGTTACAGATTTAACTACCGCATTAAAAGGCTCCACAATATCATCCATCATTAGTGAATGAAATGCGTGGCTGGTTAAAAGCAGTCTTGCTGGGATCCCTTTTTGGGATAGCTCTTCGGTAAATTTAGTTATGGCATCTTCAAGTCCGGCCACCACGCAGAGCTTTTTGCTGTTTACAGCTGCGATGGAAAGCTCTGCAGGTAATATTGCCTTCAATTGTTCTTCTTCAATACGAACAGAGAGCATCTGCCCGTGTGGAGCGCTGCTGACCAGGCGTGCGCGTTCCGATATCAACGTTAAAGCATCTTTTAAGCTGAACACTCCGGCCAAATGTGCCGCTACAAATTCGCCGATGCTGTGACCCATCAATATGGCCGGCTGGATCCCTTTGCTCATCCATAACCTGGCCGTAGCATATTCTAAAATGAATAATGCCGGTTGGGTATATAGGGTATTCTTGATTCTTGAGGCCGACTGTGACTCCGCCGGATCGGCAAAAATCACGTCAAGCAGGCTGCTGTGAATGGTATATTGTAACAGGCTGATACACTCGTCTACCGCATCCTTAAAAACAGGTTCGTTTTGATATAGGTCGTGGCCCATATTTACATATTGTGAGCCCTGCCCGGGGAACATAAACACTACTTCCGCAGGAATAGTACTGAGTTTTTTAGTGGATGAAGGATCTGTGTTCGCATCATTTAGTTTTACTACCAGGTCATCGGCATCAGCTGCCACTATGAAACGACGATAGTTGAAATCGGCCCGTGTGGTTTGCAGGGTGTATGCTATATCGTTAAGATCAACGCTTTTGTTGGTATTGATAAATGCGGCAAGCTTACCTGCATATTTAGCTAAACTATTTTCATTTTTTGCCGACCAGCTAATCAGTTTTAAAGGTTTATCTATAGGCGGTTCAATAGGTGCGGGAGCTTTGTATTCCTCTAAAACAACATGCACGTTAGTACCGCCAACACCGAAAGAACTAATGCCTGCGCGTTTAAGCTCTGCATCCCAGGGTTTAAGTTCTGCATTGGCAAAAAATGGGGTATTCTCAATGTCGATATTGGGATTGATCTTTTTAAAAAACAGCGATGGAGGGATTTGCCCATGCTGCATAGCAAGCACTGTTTTGATCAATCCGGCGACACCGGAAGAAGCCGTTAGGTGACCAAAATTACTTTTTACCGAGCCTATAGCGCAAAACTGCTTTTGATCCTGTTCGCCAAAAGCAAGGCTAAGCCCTTCAATTTCTATCGGGTCGCCCAATGGGGTAGCAGTGCCGTGGGCTTCAACATAACTTATGGTTGAAGCCTCTATATTTGCATCAGCTATAGCCATAGCTATAGCACCGGCCTGCCCGTAAGCATTTGGCCCGCCGAAACTGCCTTTTTCGGCACCGTCATTGTTTACACCAACGCCTTTTATAATCGCGTAAATGGTATCCCCATCACGCTCAGCATCTTCAACACTTTTCAACAATACCACACCGGCACCATCACTAAAAACAGTGCCCGAAGCCCCAGCATCAAAAGGCCTGCAATGACCATCAATACTCATGACGGAGCCTTCTTCGTAAATATGACCGCTTTTTATAGGGGAGGTAACCGATGCAGCGCCTGCAATAGCAACCTCGCACTGGCCGTTACGGATACTGCTCACTGCCTGTGCGATAGCTAACAGAGAAGTTGAACACGCTGAATACACAGCGACTGCAGGGCCTTTCAGGTTTAACTGGTAGGCTGTGCGGCTGGCTATATAATCTTTTTCGTTTAGTGTGCGTACCTGGAAATGGCCGAGGGTTTCAACAATTGTGGGATTGGTTAATACATTATTGTTGTAATATGTATTATAACCACAACCCGCAAATACCCCTGTAAGTCCATCATATTTTTGAGGTAGATGTCCAGTTTTTTCCAGTACGTCCCATGCAAGTTCTAAAAAGATCCGTTGCTGCGGATCCATCAGTTCGGCGGCGCGGGGGTTAAACCCAAAAAATCCTGCGTCAAACTGATCGGCACCGTTAAGGATACCCCTTGCTTTTACGTATGCAGGATTGTTCTTTTCGTAAAGCGGAACGTATTTGTCTAACTCCTCATCGGTAAAAAAGCTTGTGCCTTCACGGCCTTCGGCAAGCATCTGCCAAAATTCATCAATGGTATCTGCGCCGGGAAAACGACCAGCCATGCCAATTATGGCTACATCGGTATTGCTGCCTTTTGATCTTGCTTTATGCGTTGAAAGGGGAGCGGATTGTTTATTTACTCCGCTGATAAGTTTGGCAATACCTGCAATAGTTGGATATTGATACAACTTAGTGATCGGGACTTCGTAGTTGAAGCGTTGTTTTAACAGCGCTACCGTTTTTAAAGCCAGCAAGGAATTGCCTCCCAACTGGAAAAAGTTATCATCAATGCCTACCTTATCAAACTGCAGTAATTCAGTTAAAACAGTTGTTATGTTTTTCTCCGTTGGGTTTGATGGCGCTTTGTAAAGCACATCAAGCTCAGGCCGTTTAATATCGGGCTTAGGTAATGCTTTTCTATCAAC
>NZ_DASVOB010000368.1:0-3289 GCF_036383575.1 Mucilaginibacter sp. | reverse complement strand
AAGCCGCAGATTCTTTACAGGAAAAAACATATACCACTTTCATATCAGCAAACGGGAATTACTTTGTGCAAAATAATGCCGGCAGCACCCAGTTTAACTATTGGCCTAACGCCCATACGCTGGATATTTTTACCGATGCCTACCTGCGCACCAATAATGATATCTACAAGCAAAGGATGAGTTCGCTTTTGGCCGGGATAAAAACCACTAATGGTGGTCTCTCCAATAATTTTTATGATGATATGGAATGGCTGGACCTGGCAAGCCTGCGCGCTTATAGTGCCACAAATGATGCCGCTTATCTTACAGCTGCCCATACGCTTTGGACAGACATCCAAACCGGCGAAAACAATAACCAGGGTGGTGGCATAGCCTGGCGTAAAAATCAGCTGGATTATAAAAACACACCTGCAAATGCCCCTGCCATTATTTTTGCCGCCCGCTTATACGCGCTGGAAAAAAATGAGGCCGACCTCGCGACAGCAAAACGCCTTTACACCTGGCTAAAGAAAACCCTGCTTGATCCATCAGGTATCATCTGGGATGGTATAAATGCCAATGGCGACGGGCAGATCAGTAAGTGGAAGTTCACCTATAACCAGGGTGTATTTATTGGCGCAGCACTGGAACTTTATCATGTTACCAAAGATGCGGTCTACCTTACCGATGCTGTAAACACGGCCAACGCTACTATCAATGACACCGAGATCTCGCCCGGCGGTATCCTGAAATCGGAAGGACAGGGCGATGGTGGTTTGTTTAAAGGCATCCTGGTCCGGTACCTTACACTACTGGCCCTTGATCCCGATGTATCAGAAACCGACAGGACTAAGTTTATCAGCTTCCTGAAATTTAATGCTGAAACTTTATACACCGCCGGTATCGAGCGCCCATCACTCATGATCAGTCCGGATTGGAAAAAGCAACCATCTGGTACTACTGATCTTACTACACAGTTAAGCGGTGTAATGATGGTTGAGGCCGCTGCTACTTTGAAGAAGGCCGGGAAGTTGTAAGGAGAAATAAGTTAAATATTTTTTATGTCATTGCGAGGAGGAACGACGAAGCAATCTCGTAGCTATGCAAATCGAACATGCATTGGCTACGAGATTGCCGCGCTTCGCTCGCAATGACATTTTGTTGTTTTACCCAAACAAATTATTCGTAAACTCTACTTTTATTCTTGTTTGAAAATTATCTATAGTCCTGAAAATCTCCTTTAAAGCTACTTTTTCAATTTTGGTGAGTTTATCGGGGTCGATATAGTTATCGGGTTCGGTGCGGTCCTGGATAATTTGGGAGGCCTGGTTACGGAGGCGCAGGCTCATTAAAAAATAATACGACTGGATCAGCTCGTGAACTTCCTTTTCGTTGAATACGTCTTTTTCTTTCAGCGCTTTCAATCGCTCGCCGGTATTAACCTCAAAAATACGGTGGCGCAGAGCATACATCCGCACCAGATCTACGATTGGGGTCATTGATTTTTTGATGTCGAAAACCTCCTGGCTGCCTTTGGTAAATGTTTTAATGTTTTTGAAAAAGGTGAGCGGCGGTTCATATTGCAAAGCATTTTTAGCCATATGGAAAAAGATCTTGCCCAACGGCTTCTGTAGTTCTTCGTCCAAAAACTCTTTCAGTTCGTCCATAATGCTGGCTTCGCCGTACAGGTAACGGCAATCAAAAAAGGTGGAGAATTGGATCACAGTTTCGGGAACCGCTTCGGTCATCCAGCTTTCGTAATTGCGTTTCCAGTGGGAAAGGGAGTGTGTCCATTTGGGGTTTTGGGCCATATAGCCGCCGGTACAAAAGCTAAAGCCTATGTGGTCCAGCTTTTCAGATACCTGCTGCGCAAAGCTCAGGAAATACTCGCGCACCTCTTCACGGTGTTCGTTGGCTTTGTCTTCGTAAATAATGGCGTTATCCTGGTCGGTTTTAAAGGTTTGTTCTTTACGGCCTTCGCTGCCAAGCACCATAAAAACAAATTTGGCAGGCGGCTGTCCCATCACTTCAATAACGCTTTCTATTACTTTTATGGCAATGGTATCGGCAATGGTGGTAATCACCTGGTTCACAATTTCGGCGTTTACTCCACGTCCAAGTAATTGCGTAACCATTTGCGGTACCGATTCCCATTTGCGTTTAAGCTCCTGTACCGAAATCGCCTGCTTAACCGACTGAATAAATACCAGCGGGGATTGTGCCTGCTCGGCCAGGAGTTTATTCCTGCTGATACTGCCTACAAATTCGTCTCCGTTTTTAATGAGCAGGTACCGCGTTTTAGTGCGGAACATCATCAAAATAGCTTCGTACACATAGGCATTGGTACTAATGCAAACTATAGGGTTGCCCATTACATTGCCAACCGGTTGAGATGTATCGGCCTGTTTGGCAACCACGTTGTCGCGGAGCGTAATATCGGTCACATAGCCTACAATTTTCGCCTGTTCGTCACGGATAAAAATACAGCTCACCTTATGTTTCGCCATTAACCGGGCAGTTTCATAAACCGGGGTGCTTTGCGGACAGGAAACTATTTCGCGGTATTCGATGGTTTCAATTTTGCGCGAATACAATTGTTCGGACGCTATATAGCTTTCCTCAAAAGTTGCCGGACGTTTATAAAAATGGGCAAACTCATCATTGAGCATGCGTTTGCCAAAATCAGAAGTGAAGTATTGGAAAAACTCTTCGTAGGTTTTGCAAAGCGAACGGAAATCTTTACGGTGTAGAAAGAAAACCGTGGTACCTCTCTTCGCTATAACTGTACGGATAGACTGCTTGCGGTTAAGCAATACCGAAATACCGCCATAGCAATAACCCGAATGATGATGCTCTAACAATCGTTTATTTTGCTGACTATCGTAAAAAAAGGATTCGTACTCGCCCTCGGCAACAATATCTACGCCGCGCATTTTGGTTACTTCCTGCTGATAGATAACCGTATCCTTGCTATAGCGGATCTCCTGTAGCTGATCGGCAATTTCTTCCAGTACCTCCGCAGGCAATAAATTAAAAGGGGATACTTTACTTAAAAATTCAAGACGTTGAACCATATAACCAAAATGCTATGATGATGATCAATATTAAAACAATGGCTGCAGGTAAAAGGTATTTTTTTTCGGAGCGGATCTTTTGCAGGTAAACTTCCCGGTGCTGTACACTGTCGTCGGTAATGTCGCCGCGTTTCAGCATCTCAAAAAAACATTCAGCGGTAGCCTCGGCATCATCAAGGGCATTGTGCTGCCTGTCTAATGTTTTGTTAAACAGTACCTCGTACAACTGGTTTAAC
>NZ_DASVOB010000367.1:0-5469 GCF_036383575.1 Mucilaginibacter sp. | reverse complement strand
CAGATATAATCAGGTTTGCAGAGAGTAATGGCTGGAAGTTATCGGATACAGAAATTATTGATACGCTTACAGATAGAAATATCTCTATAAAAAACGACGGTGATAAATCACCGGAAAATGCAGATTTGGCTATTTATGGAGGTAATACCGACGCCAATTTAAGCTTTTCGGGATGTGTTAATGGTGGTTGCACATTATATGAGTTTGACTCGGGTTGGACGAGGGTAGAGGAAGATGAAACAATAAGTGCAAAGGGTTATATTTTGATCAATGCCAATAAAACCCAGATGACGATGTTCCATTCATGGGGCGAATAACAAAGATTAATTTTGTGTTAGGGATAGTGCCGCTACAGGCCAATGTCATTAAGTTAAGGGGTTGATAGGTTGCACCAGAGGTGCAAAAGGTTTGTAGAAATGAAATAAAAGAATTTCTTAGTGTGCCAGAGGTACACAACCTATCTTGGACAAAGTTACGCTATTGCTAAACTTCGACCAGAAAGCAAAGTGTTTTAAGATGGCATTATCCTGTCGCTATTCAATAGACCCATCGTCATTTTCGCTTATTCTTCATAATATGGTAAAACAAACCTTACGTTGCCGTATTTTTACCTAATTAAATCTACTTTGCAAAACGCTTACCTTTAATTAGGGGATAGTGTAAATTGCCATCTATACTATGAATGCAGAACAATCAAGGTTAAAGGATACAGGTTGGAAAAAGTGGGGACCCTACGTGAGCGACCGCCAGTGGGGGACCGTGCGTGAAGATTACAGTGCCAATGGTGATGCCTGGAATTATATAACCCATGATATGGCCCGCAGCAAAGCTTATCGCTGGGGCGAGGAAGGCATAGCCGGTATTTGCGACAGGCAGCAATATCTTTGCTTTGCAATTGCGTTGTGGAACAAAAAAGACCCTATTATTAAAGAGCGCTATTTCGGCCTCAGTAATCCAGAAGGTAATCATGGCGAGGATGTAAAGGAGATGTACTACTACCTGGATAGTACGCCCACACATTCGTACATGAAAACGCTGTACAAATACCCTCAAAATGAATTTCCCTATAGTTGGCTGGTGAGTGAAAACAAGCGCCGTGGCAGGCAGGACCCGGAGTTTGAGCTGATGGATACCGGAATTTTTGATCATAACGAATACTTCGATGTTTTTACCGAATATGCTAAAAACGCCCAGGAAGATATCCTGATAAAAATAACCATCCATAACCGTGCAGATAAAGAGGCATTGGTTAACGTGATGCCTACTTTATGGTTCCGCAATACCTGGGGCTGGGGGTATGATTCGCGTAAGCCTGATCTGTCGGCTTCATCAGATAAAGTGATCAGCATTTTTCATAAAGACCTTGGCCAGATGTGGTTGCATACTGAGGGGAATGGCGAATTGCTGTTCTGCGATAATGAAACCAACTCGCGCAGGCTTTACAATTATGATGACGGTCGCAAGTACTATAAGGACGGTATAAATGATCATATTGTTGGTGGGGAGGATTCCGTCAATCCTAAAAATATGGGTACCAAGGCGGCGGTGAACTACGATTTGACTATCCCGGCCGGGCAAAGCGTAACCTTACGCCTGCGCCTGTCTGAAGATGCCAATTATAGTTTCGAGGATTTTGACGAGGTTTTTGACGTTCGCAAAACGGAGGCTGACCAGTTTTATAATGACATTCATGGTGCTACCATGAACCCTGATCGCCGCCTTATTCAGCGGCAAGCCTTTGCCGGAATGCTATGGAACAAGCAGTTTTTTTATACCGATGTTCGCCATTGGCTTAGCGGCGATAAAGGGATGCCTCGTCCGCCAGCTCAGCGACTAAAGGCGCGCAACAGCAAGTGGACACACCTGAATACAAAGGATATTATCTCGATGCCCGACAAATGGGAGTACCCCTGGTTTGCTGCCTGGGACCTGGCTTTTCACTGTTTGCCGCTGGCGACTGTTGATATGGCTTTTGCCAAAAATCAACTGATCTTGCTCACCCGCGATTGGTATATGCACCCGAACGGACAGCTGCCTGCCTATGAGTGGGATTTTGGCGATGTTAACCCTCCTGTACATGCCATGGCTGTATGGAACGTTTATAAAACGGATAAGGAAAACAACAACGGCAAGGGGGATACCTATTTCCTGGAGCGGGTTTTTCATAAGCTGATGCTCAATTTTACCTGGTGGGTTAACCGTAAGGACCAATTGGGGAATAATATTTTTGAGGGCGGTTTCCTGGGGATGGATAATATCGGTGTTTTTGACCGTAATATGCACTTGCCTTCAGGACAGCACCTGGAACAGGCCGACGGCACCAGTTGGATGGCCATGTATTCACTTAACCTGCTGCGCATTGCTACTGAACTTACAGAAACTGATAACGCCTACGCCGATATTGCATCCAAGTTTTTTGAGCATTTCATTTACATTGTAGGGGCCATGTCAAACCTGGGCGAGAATAGTGAAGGCCTTTGGGATGACGAGGATGGCTTTTTTTACGATCAGATCCGTTTCCCCGATGATGGTTCCATAAAAATGCGGGTGAGGAGCATAGTAGGGTTGATTCCGCTGTTTGCTACGGAAGTGCTGGATGAAAAAGACATTATGGAAAGCCCGGTATTTAAAGACCGCATGAAATGGTTTGCCGAAAATCGTCCCGATCTTGCATCGCTGGTTTCGCGTTGGAATGAGAAAGGCAATAATGGTAAACACCTGATTAGTTTGCTCCGCGGCTACAGGATGAAATCATTGCTCAAATACATGTTGGATGAAAACGAGTTTTTGAGTGATTACGGGATCCGTTCTCTTTCAAAGTATCACCTTAAACATCCCTATCATGTTTCGGTCAATGGTGTTGAATTTGGCATTACCTATGTGCCCGGCGAGAGTGACAGCGGTCTTTTTGGCGGCAATAGTAACTGGCGTGGGCCAATCTGGATGCCGATCAATTACCTGATCATTGATAGTTTGCACCGGTTCCATATGTTTTATGGTGATGAGTTTAAAATAGAATGTCCAACCGGTTCTGGTAATTTCATGAACCTGAAGGAGGTGGCTAACGAACTCTATGCCCGGGTTTCCAAACTGTTTATGAAAAATGAAAATGGCGAGCGACCGGTGTATGGCAGAAATTCAAAGCTGCAAGCCGATCCTCATTTTAAAGATCATATCCTGTTTTATGAGTTTTTTGATGGCGATACTGGTCTTGGGTTGGGTGCTGCCCATCAAACCGGCTGGACAGGATTGATAGCTAATTGTTTGTATTTGGAGTAGGGTATATGTGTAAGTGATAATCCCGCACTGTGCTATAAACATTAACCCGAAATACCCTAAATTTATAGGGATAAAATGAAACCGATGACAGACCAGGAAACGCTGCCGCAGAAAGCTGCCGAGGTGGCAGATATAGATGTAGGTATTGAAACCCTGCTGAAGGTTACCGCCAGCACCGATCAGCGCCTGAGTGATATGGCCGATAACAAGGCACAGATCCTGATCACGGTTAATTCTATTATCATTTCGGCTATTATTAGTTTGTTGCTGCGGAAGCTTAAGGACAATTCGTTTTTGGTATTGCCATCGTATTTGTTGCTTACTGTTAGCCTGGCTACTATGATCCTGGCTATTTTATCAACCCGGCCGTCGATACCAAGAGGGCGGTTCAGTATCAAAGATATTGAGGATAAAAAAGTTAACCTGTTATTTTTTGGCAATTTTTATCGCATGAAACTTGACGATTTTGCAGCCGGTATGAAAAATGTACTGCACGATAAAGAATACCTGTATGATAGTCTCATTAAAGATATCCATACGCAAGGCGTAGTTCTCGGCCGCAAATACCGCCTGCTCAGGGCTGCCTATAATGTGTTTATGTTTGGGCTAATCATTGCTATTATCACTTTTATAGTATCGTCAATGGTGCATAACAGCTTGCCTGAAATTGTTTGATCAATGTCTTTATAATAGATAATTTATTATTTTGATCCGTTTTTTGCGTTAGGGATAGTAGCGGATACCGGCCAAGAGCGGAATGCCTGCAGGCGTATGAGCGGATAGCCCGCCCGTTAGCTAACGGGAACGCCCATATACTTATTTAAAAAGCAATATCCCGAAGATCGCGAATTGCCAATCTGTTTGAGTTGTGTACCTCTGGCACACTAAAAAAATGATTTATTTTCTTTCTACAAACCTTTTGCACCTCTGGTGCAATTTATTGGGTTTTAATTAACGCTCTCTTACAGTAAGCTAATTATTATGGCCCCCGCCAGCGAATACAACTATTTCTCACATGTTAGTCTTAACCTTTCCACATCACACCTTTGACAGCTTTGAGTTTTAAAAAACTATTGTGTAAAAAAGACACAATAAAATTTCTTTGCTCATCATTAATTAATTAGCTTTACTGTACCAGTTAATTATTAACCATATCAAGCATGAATTACAGCAGAAGAAATTTTATTAAAGGCACCGGTGCATTGGTGCTTGGCGGCATGGCCCTATCGGGTAAAGCGGCAAGTTTTTTGAGTAATATGGAACATCATCCTGTTGGGCTGCAATTGTTTACTTTTTTCGGCATTATTGACGAAGATGTAAAAGGTACGCTTAGCAAAATCGCAGCTATTGGCTACAAGGAGATGGAATCGGCTTTTAGCAAAAAAGGCGGCTATTATGGCATGAAACCAAAGGAATTTAAGGCAACAGTAAACGATTTGGGCATGAGCTGGACATCGCACCATGTGCTTGGTGCTCCGTTTAAACTGCCTCCGGGAGCAAAAATGCCGGTCGGTGCCGATGGTAAACCGATGGTGCTGCCTCCTGTATTGAACCTGCGCGATAATATGCAGCAAGTGGTGGATGAAGTTGCTGAGGGAGGAGTTAAATACCTGGTTTGTGCTAACTCGCCTACGGCTACACTTGAGGAAATAAAAGCTACTATTGAAGTGCTGAACAAAACGGGAGAAGCTGCTAAAAAAGTGGGCATCCAGTTTGCATACCATAACCATGATATGGAGTTTCATGCAGTTGATGGTAAAGTGCCATATGATCTGTTGCTAAGCGAAACTGATGCCAATAATGTAAAAATGGAGCTTGATTTGGCTTGGGCTGTTAAGGCCGGCAAAAATCCGGTTGAAATGTTTAAAGAACACCCTGGTCGTTTCCCGCTTTGGCACGTGAAGGATTTGGATGCCAGCAGGCAGAATATACAACCAGTGGGTGGCGGTACCATTGATTTTAAACCAATTTTTGCAGCCGCAAAATCAGCTGGGATGCAGCACTTTTTTGTTGAACATGACATGCCTAAAGATGCTTTTGCCAGTATAACTGCCAGCATGGGGTATTTGAAGGATAAGCTGATGGTGTAAGTTGAGGTTACCTCCCTGTCATCCTGAACGATAGTGAAACATCTTCTGCGTAAGGCATAGCGAAGATGCAAAGTGAAGAAGATGTTTCACTATCGTTACC
>NZ_DASVOB010000366.1:0-5594 GCF_036383575.1 Mucilaginibacter sp. | reverse complement strand
ATTAGTTTATTAAACTTAATGCTGTAAGTAACCATAAAATATCGCTTCAATGTATTGTTTTGCACGTCGCTAACCGAGTTGGAATTAATGTAACGGTACACGCTCACGTTTTGGTTAGAGATATCATAAACAGACAACTTCGATTCCCCGCGGTCTTTTTTAAGCATTTGCAGGGCGAGTGATGAACTCACTACATTAACGCCTTTTTTAAACCCTGCCGCCACCTGGCCATTATAATTAAAGTCCTGTTTGGTTTCCCAAACAATTTTTTTAGGAAACCTCACTATCAGGCTATTGCTTATGTTGTAGGTACCAACCTTCACGTTCCTGAAATCGTCATAACGGTATTTCGTGTTCGACTGGTTAAAACCAAAACCGGTGTACAGTTCTATCTTATCTTTCCAGTTTGCGTTTATGTTTTCATGAACCCCGTATGAAAAGGTGTTTTGCCAGCCTTCCACATCATTTAGCAGATTAAGGCTTTGGTAATAATTACCGTAAAAACTAGTTGATGAATTAAGCTGCCAGTCTTTGTTAGTTTTAAGCCTTTTAAAAGCCCCGACTGAGAAATTATAGTTTGGCCTGCCGTCGCGGTTAACAGTTGTATTAGTCTGCGCCCCGTCTGAGCGGATGGTTTGCTGCGTAACGGCCATATTTTTTTGCGAGTACACACTGCCGTTTGAGTAAACACCAAATTGACTGTTATCCCAATACTTAAAAAAGCTATAACTGTAATTATTACTAATGCTGGGCACCAGGTTGGGGTTACCTGTATAGCTATACAACGGGCTATAAACTATGGTAATAGGCTGCAGGCTCGATACCCCTGGTTGATTAACCCGGCGTTCGTAATTAAGAGATATACCGTAAGCTTCAATACGGATGGTTGGCAGCAGGAAAAAATAATTCTGTAGCAGCCTGCTGGTTACAAAGTTGTTATTGATCTGCTGCCATTGGGTATTAAGCCCGGCTATGATCTGAGTTTGTTTGTTGAGCTGATAGGTGATACCCGGTTTGATGTTTTCTGTCCACTGATCGCGCTTAAGATCGGAACTTTGATTGCTGAGCAGCGAATCAAAGCCGGTTTTGCGGTCGTAGGTAAAAAGCTGATCGCTGGTTTTGTTGTATATGCCCGATGTAGTAATATCAACAATAAGCTTTTTAGTTACCGGGAACCTGTAGCTGAAATCGAGATTGCCCGAAGCATTATTTGAGGTGCGGGCAGATAACCTGTGCAGGCTGTCGGATAGGTCTGGACGCTGGTAATTAACCACATCATTATTATTGAAATTGTTGTTATGGTTAGGACTAATGCTGAGGTTATGCGATATAGTGAACGACTCTTTACTGCTCTTTTTGGAGCGCTTATGAAAATAAAAGCTTTGGTTAAATTGTGTTGAATGGCCATCACCCCATGAATTTGATGCCGACTGGTTTACGGGCATATCGAAATTGTTTGATGTACTCCCCGCCGATGTAGAAGTATTAGTGTTCGAGTTATAACCCAACGACGGGTTATACCGCAGGTTACGGATGGTATCGGGCTTCCACTCCACAAGACCGCTTAAAGTGTGTACATAGCTGTTCGCGATCCTGCTGTTCGTGGACCGGGTTAACAGCGTAGTATCCTTCAGAAACTGCTGTTGGAAATTGGCAGACTCGTTTACGTTATTACGCTGCGTATAAAAGTATTGCAGGTTGAGCTTTAATTTTTCGCCATAGTTTTGGTTGATGTTAAAACCTCCCGAGGTGATCTTTTCTATGCCGCCGCCCCAGTTTCGGCCACCATTAAAGGAGGTGTTGCCTCCACTGCGATCAAAACCACCCTGGGAATTGAGGTCTTCGCGCGAAAAAGCAGTATGGTTAAGGTTATTGCTTAACCCGATCAGGCTTACCTGCAAGGTATCGCGGAACATATTGAACAACCCACCGGCCTCATACCTGTCGCGCGAGCCCGCACCACCGAACACCTTGCCAAAAATGCTTTTTTTAATGGCCTTTTTAAGTTTGATGTTAATGATCTTTTGTACCTGGGTTTCGCTCACAAGGTGATCTGGGTCATTTTCTCGGTCATCATAAACCTGAATCTGTGCAACAATAGCCGCGTCAAGGTTTTTGGTAGCGATCTTTGGGTCGGAGCCAAAAAATTGTTTGCCGTCTATCAGTAGCTTGCTTACCTGTTTTCCGTTAACGGTGATCGTTCCATCGCCATCTATCTGTACACCGGGAAGTTTTTTAAGCAACTCCTCAACGGCGGCATTTGGCCTGGTTTTGAAGGCTGCAGCATCAAACTCGATGGTGTCCTTTTTCATCCTGATAGGAACACGTTCGGCCCGCACAATAACCTCATTAAGCATTTTGCTGTTGAGGGCGATATTTCCGAGATCAATCACTTCGCCTTTTTTAAAGTTAAAATGGCGGACATAGCTTTTGTACCCGGCATAGGAAATAACCAGCCGGACCTGTTTATCAACCGGTAACCGTTGCAATTCAAAATCTCCGGTTTTTTTACTCAGGGTATAGGCAATGAGCGACGTGTCTTTCAGATCGACCATCGCAACTGTACTCAATTCAAGCGGTTGGTTATTCAGCGAGTCGGTGACTTTGCCTTTAATGGTAACTCTGTTTTGGGCAAAGGATACAGAGGAAAATAGGCATAACAGTATTAATGAAAGAAAAATTGTTTTCATCCAGGTTTAGGTGCAGACGGTGTAAGGTAAAAGTAAATTGTGTTATAGGTGATGTAGGGCCGTGGTAAGTTTGAAAATTAAATCATGAGGTAGTTATAGGGTTTAGATGTGTTGCATTTTGTTAATTGTTTTGTTGACAAACGCGTGTTAGACAAATATCAACAGTAAAGGTTTAAAGCATAAATAACCACCCCTCTACTTAACCACTACACAATACCCCCGCACGGCAGCATTATATGCTATAATTTGCTCCTATAACAAGTATTCAACATAAATATTGCCCTATACACATCGGGAAAGAGCTTTTTTAACACATATTTTAACATTGTAACATTTGTTTTACCAAACGAACTGTGTTGCCTGTAGGTAAATCACCTTTAAAATGATCAAATCTATAAATGAGCGTAAAAATTTTTTACACGAATTGATTTTCAACTCGGCCACAATTAATCGAATTACACGAATTTCAAATCGACATCAAAAAATTCGTGTAATTCGATTAATTCGGAAAAATTTGTGTGAAAATTTCTTGCCTATCCTCCTCCGATACTTAGCCCCCTTTTTAAGGCGATTTCCATGGTCTCTTTGAAAATAAAATTATTCATTTCGCTTTATTGTATTTGTTGCGATATCTGCACTTAACCAAATAAATGAATACAAATACGATAAAAATCAAATACAATCGCAATAAAATTTTGCCAATTCCGTTTTTAAACCAATATTGTGCAAGTAATATTATTTTACACCGAATTAATTACCTAAAACCATAACATTATGAAAGCAGCAGAAACCTACAAATCCATTTATGTAACGTTTTACAGGTGGAATGTTAAAAACTTTGGTCACGGCGGATTGCCAAAAGCCAACGCCCTTTTTGGAGCAAGTTTTTTAATGATCATTTTGCTGGCCATTTTAGTAAGTGTTGCACAGCTGTTTTTAAACTCCGATTGGTTTCAGTTAAGCCCGATGTCGGGCCTGATCATATTGCTGGGCGCCACAGGTGCGTTTGTGCTTAATTATTTTGTGTTGCTGAATAGCCGTTCTTTTAAAAGAGTTAACGCTGCATTTGCACGCATCAGCAAACACAATCCCAACACATCATCAATAATGCTGATGGTTTGTGTAATAGTTTCCTGCGCTATGCTATTGGTTGTTTGCGAAGCCGGGGTATTTTTAAGATAAGATTAACAATGTGATTATAGAAGGCCCGCCGGTATCGGCGGGTTTTTTGTTTTGTAGCATTACCGGCTTTATCACTTCATCAAAATTCTAATAGCCGAACAAACGATCTATGTCGCTCTTGGCAGCATCATGCATTAGTATTTAATGGGTAATTGCTATGCTATAGCAATAAACGAGAACGTATTAAATATGAATATTGGATAATATTGATTTACCAATAGAGAATATCTGTAAATGCACCGACATTCATTCCTGTACTTTTACGGTATTGACAATCGCCAGGCATTCTAATCAAACTATCTTGCTGTATGCATATACTGATTGGGAATGAGTTGATGATATAGCTTTTGAACCGACCTTTTTGCAAATACCACGAAATGATAAAACATTGCCTGTTCCTCAGTATCATTCTCTGCACTATACAGTGCGCTGCTCAAACGAAACTACCAACAGATTTGGGCGAAGGCACCGTTAAGATCGGACTATTTTGGTTTCCTCCCGCCGATACTGCAAAAATGGACACCGCGAAACACCAGGTGATGCAGTTTGACTATCATATCCTTCACAGTAAGGTGCTCCGAAGTAAGAATGTAGACCGGCCGCTTGCAAGCAATTCCTCGAACGAACATTGTAACAGTAGTGACACAACGGTAAAGACATCGTTGTCTGTGTCTCTTATCACACCAACCTATCTGATCGACTGGAGGAAAAAGCAGGTGTATACCTTTTTGAAAAAGAACAAAAAGCCGTTCATCGCCACAGACTCACTACGAACAGATTCTGATGAATTGTTTTTCAGGGTACTGTTGTTAGCTCCTGAATCAAAACGAACCTGCATTATAGATACCACACACCAGCAATCAATAACTGTTGCGGGAATGCCTTGTTACCAAGCACTGTACAAGTCCTCCGATCAAGTACGGTGGCACCAGTTCATTTACACAAAAAAGCCCCTGCCCATCGTTTCGTTATTAAACGCCTATTTGAACACCACCTTTTCGTTTACTGTAGTCAGTTTTGACGCAGAAAGTACGTCAGCATTCACTGACAATGCTATTATCTGTATATCAAGAATCCAGCTGCTTTCCTTTGATACAGAACCGCTCGACCCAAAACTATTTCAATTACCTAAAGGGGTACCTGTACTTAAAAGTGTACCTCACTTAGGCATGTATTAGAAGTTTAATATCTTAATATTATACCGGCGGTTTTTTGTTTTGTAGGTTCCCGGCTTTATCACTTCGTCAAAATTCTATATCTTTCGCTTCGATTAAACTTTTATCACAGTGTTGGTTAAAACTTTTGGAAGCGCGGTTTATGGGATACAAGCTATTACCATAACTGTTGAGGTGAATATTGCGTCGGGCACAAAATATTTCATTGTGGGCCTGCCCGATGTGGCTGTAAAAGAAAGTTATTTCAGGATAGAGTCGGCACTGAAAAACTGTGGTTTCAGGATGCCGCGCCAACAGGTAGTGGTTAATATGGCACCCGCCGATATCAAAAAAGAAGGTTCATCCTATGACCTTACCATCGCCACCGGTGTATTGGCAGCATCCGGTCAAATAGAACCCGAAGCCCTTGAAAAATTTATCATCATGGGCGAGCTTTCTCTTGACGGAAGCCTGCAGCCGATAAAAGGTGCTTTGCCCATTGCCATTCAAGCCCGTAAAGACGGCTTTAAAGGCTTTATCCTCCCCAAACAAAATGCCCGCGAAGCCG
>NZ_DASVOB010000365.1:0-3429 GCF_036383575.1 Mucilaginibacter sp. | reverse complement strand
GAAGATCTTGCCTTAATGGTTGGCAGTATCGCCCTATTCATCATCATAGCAGTATTGATGTATTTTTCGCGCAAAATAAACTGGGATAAAAATTAATATCAATCAATAAACATCAGAAGCCACTCAAGCTTCTGATGTTTGCAAAAAATACCTTATACCGATTTGGTTTTTAGTTTAAAAATTACTATGTTAGCATAGTAATTTTTTATTTTATGAGCCGCGAACTAACAGACTTTTCCGACCTGATTGATGAGCAATTTGAGATAGAAGATATCGACACCACTGATATGGTTAAATATCTGCTAAGCTTATTTGTTTAAAAATCCCGGTTTAATATCGCAACGCCTTTAAAAGGCGAACGGCTTTCTTTTGCTTCTTCCCTCCCATTTTCAGGATTAAATAAATACGGTTAACTTTGCAGCCTGATGAGTAAAGCTAACAAACCAAAGTTTTTTGAGAACGTACAGATCATTGACATTGCCGAAGAAGGCAAAGGCGTAGGCAAAGCAGATGATTTTGTTCTTTTTGTAGATAAAGCCGTACCCGGCGATGTTGCTGATGTACAAGTGTACCGGAGTAAGAAAAACTTCGGCGAGGGTAAGATCACCGAATTAAAAAAATCTTCAGAATACCGCACTGAGGCATTTTGCGAGCACTTCGGTACCTGCGGGGGCTGCAAGTGGCAGCACATGACCTACGAAGCCCAGCTCAAATTCAAACAAAAATCGGTTGTGGACGCCTTAAGCCGTTTGGCTAAGATCAATGTCGATGGTATTATGCCTATTGTGCCTTCTCCAGCCGATAAATACTATCGCAATAAACTTGAATTTACTTTCTCCAACAAACGCTGGCTTTACGATGGCGAAAACAAGGAAGACGGTACCCTGAACATGAATGCCCTCGGTTTTCATATCCCCGGCCGTTTTGATAAGATATTGGATGTAAACCATTGTTATCTTCAGGCCGAACCATCCAACAGCCTGCGTAATGAGATCCGTGATTTTACCATACAGCAAGGCTATACTTATTACGATCTGCGAAACCACAGCGGCATGCTCCGCAATTTGATCGTGCGCACCTCATCAACCGGCGAGATCATGGTGATCGTGGTTTTTGCTTATGCAGAAAAAGAAGAGATCAATAAACTGATGAGCCATGTTGATACCCGCTTTCCGGAGATCACCTCATTGCTCTATATTGAAAACCAGAAAAAGAACGATACCATATTTGACCAGGATGTTATAGCCTTTAAAGGGCCGGAATATATCCACGAAGAAATGAATGGTATAAAATTCCGCATCGGACCAAAATCATTTTATCAAACCAACTCAATCCAGGCACTTCGCCTGTATGAAATAACCCGCGATTTTGCCGGCTTTAAAGGCGACGAGCTGGTATATGACCTTTACACCGGCGCAGGCACCATTGCCAACTTTGTGGCCGGACACGTACGTGAGGTAGTTGGCGTTGAATATGTACCAACAGCCATTGAAGATGCCAAAGTAAATTCAGCTATCAATAATATCACCAATACAAAGTTTTATGCCGGCGATATGAAGGATGTACTGGTAGCCGATTTCGTAGCAGAACACGGCAAACCGGATGTGATTATAACCGATCCACCGCGTGCAGGCATGCACCCGGACGTTGTGGCCCGCCTCATGGAAATCGAAGCACCTAAAATTGTTTACGTAAGCTGCAACGCCGCCACCCAGGCCCGCGACTTGCTGGTATTAAAAGAAAAATACGACACGGTTAAAATTCAGCCTGTAGATATGTTCCCGCATACACAGCATGTGGAAAATGTGGTGTTGCTGGTTTTGAGAGATTAGAGGTTGGAGATAAGAGGTTAGTTATGTTTGGCCTATGGTTCATGGCTGATAGTTCATAGCCGAAGCCTTATCAGCGAAATCAACATAATCAAAAAACCATCAACGGTCAAAATCGGTGAAATCATCCTAAAATCGGTGAAATCACAAAACAAAAAAAATCAACGAAATCATCGTAATCAAAAAAATCAACGGTCATGAACCCTGAAGAACTGCTTAACGAAGGAAATGAACGCAACAAACCGGCGGCTGATAGTCCGCTGATAAGTTTGGAGCGCGACCTTAAATATTTTAACGAGTCAATTAAAGAGGTATCTGAGGAGATCATGAACGAAGGTCTTTCCTCTTACCCTATTTTTATTGCCCACCAGCATGAGTTAAGTATTGGTGAGCTGATACTTGACCGCCACGATTTAAACTCCGAATGGAGCATCCATGCTTCAACCCTTGAGGAATTTGTGGAGCGTGACGTTATAAAACCCGTGTTAAAGGAACGTTTTATTAAAAGCTACAAAGACCCCTATGAATACATGTGTGTATTTGTTGTGGTACCCGAAGGTGCAAACTTTGTGTATTTTCCATACGTGAAATAATTATTGAAAGTTAAAAACTGCGGGGTTGCTTGTATGAGCGTTACTTGTATATTTACCACAGTTTAGCCAACGTTACAACAATAACATGTCTGAAAAAAAGCTTCTCATATTAAACAAGCAACAGATCCAGCAAAAGCTCGACAGGATGGCCTACCAGATACTGGAAGATAATTTTGACGAGGAAGAAATATTAATAGCCGGTATCCTGCCGCGCGGCAATCACATTGCCGAACGCCTGAAAACCATACTCGACGGCATTGCGCCTTTTAAAAGCCGCCTGCTTACCATCGAACTTGAAAAACAAAGCAGCAGTCTGAGCGCCAACATTGATTTTGAGGTTGAAGAATGTAGTAATAAAGTAGTAATATTGGTTGATGACGTATTGAACAGCGGCAAAACGCTTGCTTACGGCTTCGGCGTATTTTTAGATGTACCGCTTAAAAAGCTCCGCACCGCGGTATTGGTTGACCGCAATCATAAAAGTTTCCCTATTACCACAGATTTTGCAGGTGTAGCACTATCAACTGTTATTAAAGAGCATGTTGACGTAGTACTTGATGAAGAAGATGGACAAGAGGATGCGGTTTATTTGAGGTAGAATAGCTAAATATAAAACTCATGTCATTGCGAGCGCAGCGTGGCAATCGCATACTATACAGGGCGGACCTGCTTACGTGCGATTGCCACGCTGCGCTCGCAATGACATAGTAGAGATTAGTTATACACCCAACGCCTCTTCCAACTTCTCAACCGACATATCTATTCCTTCAACAATATTGCTTGCCTGCAAGTAAAAGCTTTCACGCTCGGCCAGTTTACCGGTTATAAACTCAACAAGCTCTTCGCCTTTTTTACCTTGCAGTACAGGGCGTATGGTTTTACTATTTTCCAGCCTATCGGCCAGTGTTTTGGGCGATAATTTGATATATAATGTTTTGCCATTGGCATTCATCCAGTCCATATGGTCAAAAAAGCAGGGTAATCCTCCGCCAGTTGATACCACGGTA
>NZ_DASVOB010000364.1:0-8203 GCF_036383575.1 Mucilaginibacter sp. | reverse complement strand
TACCATTTTTACAGGGTTGATTATAAAAAGTTTGATGCCAATGGCAAAGTGTTGGAAAACTTTGTGCTTAAACCAAAAGTACAAGCCAGCCGCGATGCGGGAATGTCTTCATCGCCTGATACCAAGCATTACCTGTTAAATGACTTGTATACACACGTTACTGCCATTCCGAGCGAAGGTTTTGCCATGCAGGGCGAGGCCGGGCACGACGAAGGTAACGATGATAAAAACTATGACGAACCTGTAGCCCATGAGGTGGCTGTCGGTGATACCATCAGGTACCGAGATGGCTTTATGCTGGTTAAGTCGTTAAACAAACAGGCTACCGTACAAAATATTCCCCTTACTGCTAACGATGTTGCTATTGGTGCCAATATAGAAGTACACGCCCGTGATGGTAAGGTGTATACAGCCGAACCAGTATTCATGATCAGGGGTGGTAACGTGTTTGATTTTGCCCGTAAGGTTGACGATGCCGGTTTGAAACTACGTTTTTCAAGGATCAACCCTGAGAATAAAAAGGTGGAGATCACTGTTTATCAGCAGCCTCAAAACAAACGCCCATGGATTGTGATGCGCGCTATCAGCTTCCCATATATCAACTTTTTCTGGAGTGGTACTATCATTATGGTGATCGGCTTCCTGCTTTCTATCCAAAGGCGTAATAAAGAACTTAAAACAGTTTAAATTCTGTTAGATGGATTTAACCGGGCACCGGTATAATATAGCTCATGACGGATTTACCGTAGTAGAGGATATTTATACCGGTGCCGAAGTTAATACCATTATCAACGCCATTGAATCTGCCGATAGATCAGGTCCGCTATTCCGTCAAACCGATGATGTATTTGCCATAAGGCAGTTTCTGAAGGCTGTTCCGGATGTTGCTCCTCTTTTATTTAATGACAATCTAAAAAGCGTTGTTTCCAATATTTTTGGCGAAGGATATTTCGCTGTTAAATCTATTTATTTTGATAAGCCCGGATCATCTAACTGGTTTGTGGCCTGGCACCAGGATTTGACCATCTCTGTGGATAAGAAAATGGATATAGCAGGTTATGGCCCCTGGACCGTTAAACATAACCAGTTTGGTGTACAGCCACCAATAGATATTTTGCATGATAACTTCACTATCCGCATTCATCTGGATGATACCGACGAAGGTAACGGGGCGTTGAAGGTGCTGCCCGGTTCACATCTAAAAGAGATCTATCGCCCTGAAAATATCGACTGGCAACAGGAAACTGAAGTAAGCTGCAATGTACAGGCTGGCGGTATCATGATCATGAGGCCATTGCTTATGCACGCGTCAAGCCGTACTACCAATAATAAAAAGAGGAGGGTTGTGCATATAGAGTTTAGCAGGGCTGAATTGGCGGAAGGGATTGATTGGGCGGAAAGATAAGTTTTAAGCAGGGTGCACCCAGGTTAAAATTGGTGCGGAACCACTAATAACATCAGTAATGTCATCATTGCTGCCAATGAGATAATGAACAGGATTTATCTCGTCATAAACGCCATTAGTTTCTTCTTTTATCCACCTCAAATAACTGGTATCATTGGAGTAATTCAACCCGTTTTGAAATTTGTCTTTATATAAAGACTTGATTCTGAATGATTCGTTCGTGTTCCTAAATGAGAGATGATTCTTAAATGTAATATTTAAAACAGGATCTTTTTCGTTTAGGCCTTTTAATGAGATAATAAGATTACCATCGAGATAGCTTATACCTTCAAGATATTTGTTCTCGGTAATTGATTTGCCTGGTTCCCATATTTCAAATACATCTATCATAAAACAATATTATTACCCTTTCAAAAACGAAAAGATCTTGGCATTTACCGTATCAGCTTTTTCAATCATTGGTAAATGTGCTGCGCCATCAACAGGGAAAAAATCAACTTTCAATACGCTACGGATGGAGTCGCTGAACCGTGGTGGTAATGTTTTATCTGCCTTACCCCATATCAGCAGTACATTTTTTCCTGCACTGTTCAAGCAGGTGTTGCTTTGTTTGCCATTTTGGTGGTAATTGTACATGGTTGAAACCAGCGCGTTTCTGAAGCCTTTGTATCCCATTTGAGGCAGATAGCGCTTAACCCATTCAGGGTGGTTCTTAGGGTATAGAAAATCAGTCGTTTGTCCGTTTGCCCTTTCATCGGAGTTTACGGCTTCATTATACAGGGTGAAATATTGCGGCGATGCCGGCTTTTTTTGCTCATATACCGGGTCAACAAGGATCACTTTATTTATAATGTCGGGGTGGCTGCAGGTAAAGTTGGTTACTACGGCACCGCCAAATGATACGCCTGCTAAATTTATTTTCCCGCTTAACTTAAGTTGATGAATGAGATCGAGCAGTTGTGTATTGTAAAACTCCTGGGTATAGGGAACATTGGGCCTGTCTGAGTAACCGCGACCATACATATCATAACGTAATACTTTGTATCCTTTTTTTACAAGATATACATAAGTATTATCCCATATATAATAAGGCACGCTAAAGCCATGTACAAGGATAATAACTTCGGCACTGTCAGGGCCTTCAAGCTGATAGTGGGTTACGCCCTGGCTTAGTTTAATGAAGCTTCCGGGAATGTTTTTGCGGCCGGCGTCTGTTAAGGTTTTGGTTTCTTTATTGTTATATCTATAGAAGCCGTAAAGGATCAATGACGAGGCCCCGACAAGAAATATCACAATTATTATGCTTACTTTAAGTATTTTCATGCGGTATTAGATGTTGGTTCCTAAAATACAGAAATATTTATACTACAGTTAGTTAAATAATTATATCCATTGTAAAGATTATATGAACATTACCATAATAGGCTCAGGCAACGTCGCCACGCACATGGCGGCAGCTTTTAAAAATGCCGGCCACCGTATTTTGCAGGTGTACAGCCGCGACATGCAGCATGCTGCACTGCTGGCCTACCATGTAGGCGCTGAAGCTATCGACAACCTCGACAATATCAATCCCGATACCGGGTTATTTGTTGTTTCGGTTAAGGATGATGCCATAACAACTGTTGTTAAAGTGCTATCCGCCCATAAAAAATTAATAGTACATACATCGGGTTCAACCGATTTGAACAGTTTGCTGGCTTTTACACCAAATGCCGGTGTTTTTTATCCCCTGCAAACGTTTAGCAAGATAAGAGAGGTTGATTTCAGATCTGTCCCGCTCTGTCTTGAAGGTGCTGATGATCATATTCTTGCCGATTTAAAACAGCTTGCGTTTACCATCAGCAATAATGTATATGTCGTTAACTCTGCCCAGCGAAAAATATTGCACCTGGCAGCCGTATTTGCCTGCAACTTCCCTAATTATCTGTATGGTGTTGCGCAGCAGTTGCTGGCGCAAAATCAAATGGAGTTTAGCATGTTGCGCCCGCTGATCCTGGAAACTGCACAGAAGGTACTTGAGCAGGAACCTCGTAATGTGCAAACCGGTCCGGCGGTGCGTAACGATGAGGGTACTATGCTCACCCATATACAGATGCTGAGCGATATGCCTATGTTACAGGAGGTTTATACTTTATTAAGTCAGGGTATTATCAAAAACAATAAAGGACTTACGGCAGACGAGTAATTTTGTTACTTTTGCCTAAATGAACATTTATAAAATAAAGGTCAATTTCGAGGAAAAAGGGCACGAAAGTGTTGAGTTGCCAATTGCCGAGGGAGAATCTGTATTAGACGTATGCCTGGAAAACGGCATTGAACTACAGCACAATTGCGGTGGTGTTTGCGGCTGCAGCACCTGCCATGTTTACGTAAATAAAGGGATGGATAACATCCAGGAGATATCTGATAAGGAAGAGGATTTTATTGACAGGGCAGTTAACCCGCGGATCAATTCACGTCTGGGTTGCCAGTGTGTGATTGTTGATGGTGATATTGAAGTTACCCTGCCTGATCAGTCGCAGTTTTTAGGCCACTAATATTTGCATTAATCCGTTTAAAACAACAAACAAAACGTATAACTTACAACGTATTAGCGTAACCCTGGGGTAGTACGTAAAATCAATAAAAATGAGCGATAATAAATTTGCCTTGCCAATTCACTGGAATGATTATGAAGATATTGCCATCGAACTTTATGAAAAGTTTGGTGCCGAGTTTGACGAATCAAAAATATACCGCATCCGTTTTACCGAGCTACTGGAGTGGGTATTGAGCTTGCCAAATTTTGCCGGTAGCCGAGCCGAATCAAACGAAGGTCACCTGGAGCAGATCCAATCGGCCTGGGTATATGAATGGCGCGATAATCAATAGTTCAGTTTGCAGTTTTGAGCTGGCAGTTTAAGCTGCGGCTTTAACAGTTAGCATGGTTTAAAGCAATTCTGCGGGCAGAAGGAATAAGTTAAATCACCATAATAATCGATGAAACTCCAACAAAAAAATATTGGTGAAATCAATCAATTGTCGGTGAAATCAAAAAAATAATGGAATCGTTCCTGAATAAATTAAAAGATATTACTACCCTCATTTTTGATGTGGATGGTGTTTTGACCGATGGCTCTGTTTTTGTAACAGAATCGGGAGAACAAAGCCGCGCCTTTAACATTAAAGATGGTTACGCGCTGCAATTGGCCGTTAAGTGCGGATATAATGTTTGCGCAATATCGGGCAGCCGCTCAAAAAGTGCTATGTACCGTTTAAACAGTCTTGGGATCCAGGATGTTTATATGGGTACGCATACTAAATCGCAAAGGTTTAAGATCTACCTTGAAGAAAAAAGTATCATAGCCACTAATGTGTTGTATATGGGCGATGATATTCCTGATCTGGAAGTAATGAAGCTTGCAGGTTTACCTGTTTGCCCTGCCGATGCCGTTGAAGAGATCAAAGCAGTTAGCGCCTATGTATCGCCTTATGGCGGTGGTAAGGGCTGCGCCCGCGATATCATCGAAAAAGTGCTCAAGGTCCAGGATAAATGGATGAGCAAACAGGCCTATAGCTGGTAAGGCTTACAGAAAAAAAAGATATGTCATTGCGAGGTGCGAAGTAATCGCGAACTTTGCAGCTCCGCTCTGTATAGCATGCGATTGCCACGCTATCGCTCGCAATGACATGAAAAATAACAATTCAACATGCACAATATTCCCCCCGTAATCCTCGCATCAAAATCACCAAGACGTCAGGAGCTGCTTGGGCTCATGGATGTCGATTTCAGGGTTGTGCTCAAAGATGTTGATGAATCATATCCCGAAGGATTAACCCCGCCCGAAGTTGCTTTACATATAGCCCGAAAAAAGGCAGAAGCATTTGATGAAACAGTAGGGGATGAGGTTGTGCTTACTGCCGATACCATAGTTTGTATAGACGGCCTGATATTGGGCAAGCCCGAAACCCGCGAACATGCTATTGAAATGTTGCAAAGGTTGTCGGGGCGTGTACACCAGGTAATAACCGGGGTATGTTTACTGCACAAAGGGCTATACAATAATTTTTACGATGTTACCGAAGTGTTTTTCCGCAAGCTGTCTGACGCGGAGATCATCAATTATATAGATAAATATCAGCCGCTTGACAAAGCCGGATCATACGGTATCCAGGAATTGATAGGCTTGATAGGTATTGAGCGGATTGAGGGCTCCTATACCAACGTTGTTGGCTTACCTACCCAAAAGGTTTATGCCCAGTTGATTGCGTTAAATAAATAACCCGAAATATTTATTTGATAAAGGCAATAGTTTTGCTACCCTTCTTGCCCTTTCGTATTTGGGCTATTTAACGCCTGGAATATCTTATTCGTCGTGACAATTTCGCTAAACATCGTTACTTTTTGATATAGCGGGTTTTCTCAGCATATTTAAATAAATAATTATTTAAATTAAACCTTTATTTCCTGCACTGTCTAATGTCTAAATAAATGGGAGTAATTTGTCATGAAGAAAACTATTAATACAGGGTTGGTGTTACTGCTGGTGGCCACCTTGTCTGCTTGCAGCAGTTACAATTATTACACCGCAGCCCGTAACAAAACAGATTTATCCGCTTACCGTACATTTGCCTGGCTACCTCCTGCAACCATGACCAATAAAGCCGGCGCAGTTGTAAAAAAGGAAGTGGCAGATGAAAGAGTTAAGGATGCGGCTATTTCGGCACTGGAAAACAAAGGGCTGAAATTTCAGGAAAACAACCCCGATTTAATGGTGAGTTATACCACAGTTACCGGCAGGGGTATGAAAACTGAATTTTACCCTTCCTACTACGGCGGTTATCCCGGCTTTGGTTTGGGATTTGGCTGGGGTTGGGGCGGTGGCTGGGGCTATCGTGGATTTTACGGCGGCGGCTGGGGCTGGGGATATCCTTATGGTTATGGCTACGGCTATGGCGGCGGTGGTTATGCCCGTGTGCCTTACAAAGAGGGAACGCTGATCATTGACATTATGGACGCCAGATCGCGCAAATTGGTTTGGCGTGGCTTTGGTGTTGGTGAGCTCCACAATCCGCAAAGAACTGTAAAAGAATTGCCAAAAGTAGTTAGCGGCATTATTGAACAGTTGGAACTTAACCAGGTACAGCAACCTCAGGTGCCAATGAAAAAGGCATAAAAAATTTGCTGATCAATTTTATTGAACTAAATGCAAAAATCCCTTTGGGCGTTAAGCCTGAAGGGATTTTTGTTTGCGATATAAATGAATTGCAGCAAAGGCAAATGTAGCTACAGCTAATACGATAACCCAGGTATCAAGCGGGCAGAACGCGTCGTCATCTGCGTTATCGCAATTATAATCTATCTGAGCAAAACAACTTACGGTTGCTATTACCCAAATAAGACTGGTAAAAAAAATCTTCTTTATCATATGCGCAAATCGCTTTTTATAGTTTTACAAATTTACCGGTGCCAATCAACTGCTTGGTTTTGTTGTCAATAACCCTTATAATGTATGTTCCGGGCACAAAGCTGGCCACGTTGTTTTTCCAGTACAATTGAGTAATATTTACTGTCTTCAATAGCACACCACTACTGTTAGTTAACTGAATATTATAGTTGGCCGATGAGTTGGTTTGGGATATGGTTAAGTTTACGGTTTCGTGTACAGGGTTTGGATATATGGTAAGCAGGTTGTTGCTTATGTTACTTTGAGTATTTGCATACATCAACGGTAACTCTTTTGACAGGGTGATATCATTGTTTAAATCAGTTAACTGAACGCGGTACTTATTTAAACCCTTTGCCGGGTCGGGGTCGGTATATGAATAGGTACCTAAACCGTTCGATTGTATAACATTCAGGCCCTCCCAGGTTTTGCCATTATCAATGCTTCTTTGCAGGTTAAATGAAGTATAGTTTGCCTCATTTTCAACAACCCAGGTTGTTTTGGCCCCATCACTTACTTTTACAGCATTAAAGTCAATTAGTTTTAGGGCCAGCGCCGGATTTTGGCGCATTACTAGCTGAAAGCGGTCTTTCCCAAAAGTAGCCGGCGTGCCTTTATCAATATTATAGCTGTAAGCGTTGTTGTGTTTCAGATCTACTGAATCTTTGGTGAAATTATCCTTAAGCCATACTTCATAAATAGCCGGCAGATCTTTAACATCAGCTAATTTGATTTTATATGGCCCTGATGTTGTGGCATCTGCAAAGAGAGGGACTATCGCCTGGGTTTTTCCGGGTAGCGGACGATGGTGGATGCTTGTTTTTACGCTATCGCTTGTAAATGCCGAAAAACTTTCCAATGCGCCGTTCCCGCCAAGGTCTTCAGCATCTTTATTCTTATCGAAATTGGCAGTAGCCCATTTATCAAAAACCAGTGCAATGCCGTCAAAATTGGCCTCGTCTTTTTCAAGCAGGAGGTGCATAACGGGGCTTGGTTGCGAAACTGGTTCGCTTACACTGGCAGCGGCAATAGGAGTATTTGCGGCGCTCATGAGGGCTTTATTGCCGGTGCCTAAAGCCTGTGCAATAGGTGTTTTGCCTTGCGGTAAGCTGAAGACCCCGGTAAGTGTAGTTGATGAAGGCTGGGTAGTTACCTTGGCCGATTCTCTGAAAGTTAAAGCCTGTCCACTACCGTTAGCTATAACAAAAAAACCTTGTCCGCTTGCTATCATATTGCTTGCCGCGCCGCCCGTTACGCTTTGTACACCGGGATTAACGGTAGTAGTAGTGTCGTTAACAGAAGTGATCTGCCCCGCGTATTGTTGATAGCTTTCGTAATTTTTGGTTGTTAAATTGTACACCCATATAAA
>NZ_DASVOB010000363.1:0-13567 GCF_036383575.1 Mucilaginibacter sp. | reverse complement strand
AGCCCGCAATGCGGTTGATACCATGAAACGCGTTACGCTTGAGCTCAGCGGCAAATCGCCCAATATTATCCTTGACGATGCTGATCTAAAAACAGCCATCCCGATGGCTGTCAATTCAGGGTTTATGAACAACGGCCAGGCATGTATTGCCGGTACCCGGTTATTGGTTCCGGAATCGTTGCTGCCGGAAGTAAAAAGGTTAATTCTTGAACATGTTGCTACTTTGAAAGTAGGCAACCCGCATGACGAGCAAACTGCGATTGGCCCGCTGGCCAGCAGCAAACAATTTGAACGCATTCAGCACTATATTCAGGTTGGTTTGGACGAGGGGGCAGAACTGTTGGTTGGTGGCCTTGGCAAACCGGAAGGGCTTCAGGACGGCTTTTATGTGAAACCTACCGTATTCACCGGGGTGACCAATGACATGACTATTGCCAGGGAAGAGATTTTTGGCCCTGTATTATCCGTTCTTACTTACAAAACAGAAGAAGAGGCTATCGCGATAGCTAATGATACCATATACGGGTTACACGCATACGTAAGCTCGTCTGATATGGCAAGGGCCCAACGGGTTGCAGATCAGATTAACGCGGGTCGGGTTGCTATCAACACCCTTTATCATGATGCATTGGCGCCTTTCGGTGGATTTAAACAGTCCGGCATTGGCAGGGAAGGTGGCATATATGGTTTGGAGGAACAATTAGAGGCCAAAGTAATTATCAGCTAATTATTATGGAATGCCAGAATAAAAACCCGGAAGTTCGGGTAGCACAATCTGGATCGGGCCCCAAATTGCTGTTGAACTCGTATTCAGGTGCAAAGATAGAGGGCGAAGCTTTTGTAGCGGATCATATTTTTAGTTATATCATCAGCGGGTATAATGAGGTTTGGCTGGGTGATAAGAAGTACACTTTCAGCGAAGGCGACTTTCGGTTTTTCAGAAGAAACCAGTTGTCCAGGTACGTCAAAAGCCCTGTCGGCGGCAGCTTCAAATCAATCTCGGTACATATTGATCAATCCACACTACGGGAAATGAGTGATCTGTATAATCTGGCTGCGCAGGAAGGGGATCATTCCGGTGGTCCGCTGCTGATCAGGCCTGATAATTTGCTCAAAGGATTTGTTGATTCGCTTGTGCCATATCTGCAACAGGGGCAGCCGGATGAGCGGATAGTTGCGCTTAAAACACGGGAGCTGATATTATTGCTCATCCAAAACGATCCCGGGTTTAAAAATATCCTTTTTGATTTCAGTGAACCTGGCAAAATAGATCTCGAGGCGTTCATGAACAGCCATTACCGGTACAATGTAGGTATAGACCGGTTTGCGTTTTTGACCGGGCGGAGCCTTTCGGGGTTCAAACGTGATTTTGAGAAGCTATATCAAACCAGCCCGAGCAGGTGGCTTGTCCGGAAAAGGTTACAGGAGGCAAAGTTCCTGATCGAAGAGAAAAATGAAAGGCCTTCTGAAATCTATCTCGACCTGGGGTTCGAGGACCTGTCACACTTTTCATTTGCCTATAAAAAGTCGTTTGGTTATGCACCAAACAAAAAATATCAATAAACTAATAAACTATAAAAATGGATTTACAATTAAAGGGCAAACGGGCCCTCATAACGGGCTCAAGCTCGGGATTAGGGGAGGCGATTGCAAAAATGCTCGCGAATGAGGGGGCTACAGTAATTATTCATGGCCGCAACACAGACAGGGCAGAGAAAGTGGTAACTGCCATATTGAAGGCAGGTGGATTGGCGGAACTGGCTGTAGGCGACCTGTCAACAGATGAAGGTGCGGATGCAGTGGCAGCGGCGGCGCTTAAGTCAGGACAAATAGATATCCTGGTCAACAATGCAGGGGAAACCTCCCACAAATCCTGGGGGGAAGCATCGACCGAAGATTGGCTATCGATCTATAATAACAACGTTGTTTCTTATGTGCGGATGGTGCAGCGCATCGTTCCGCAAATGAAGCATCTTGGATGGGGAAGGGTAATTCATATTGGCGGTGGCCTCGCCATACAGCCGATAAAGGAACAACCTCACTATAACGCGACGCTTGCCGCCCGTCATAATATGTCGGTTTCCCTTGCCAGGAGCCTCAAAGACTCGGGTATTACTTCTAATATAGTATCGCCAGGCGCAATTATCAATCCGATGGTGGAAGAGTGGTTACAAAATGCAGCTCCGAAATTTGGATGGGGGACAGACCCGGAGGAGATCAAATATAAGGCGGTACAGGAATTGATCCCTAATGATACCGGGAGATTTGGAGAACCTGAAGAGGTTGCCGGTGCAGTGGCTTACCTATGCAGCCCTTTTGCCAACTATATCAGCGGTTCTATACTCCGTGTAGATGGCGGTACTATTCGCTGCCTTTAATCTTCATATTGGTTTTAGGTTTTTGAATAAAAATTAAAGACAAAAGTTTTAATGCCGGGGATGAAATGTCCCTGGCATGAATAGAGGAAGATCACTAAACAACGCAATTGCCATGAGGTAATTGCGTTGTTTGTTTAGTTAAGCTTCGGTTCTGCTTCTTCCTATTTCAGATATATGCCATTATCTTCGGGGCCGGGCTTCCCATTGCAATCTCTCTTCAAAAGGCTCATTGTTTTCGCCCTCACGCTCCTTTTAACTTTCTCAGCTGCTGTTTGACCGCTTGAAAGCCGCCTGGATTTTGATTTTTCTTCTTTGCAGACCATTAAATTTGTTTGCGCAACCTGTAAATCCTGGATAAAATATGCGATTTATTCAAATAAAAAATATAATTCCCATAGAGTTAGTAGTTTAAATAAATTCTTTTATATTTGTCGTGTAAAAACTCCACCATGATTGCTTTTTTGGATCCTTCGAAAGGACTAAATAAATCTTCTTTCCCTATCACCGAACAGTGCCTGTGCTGTTTCGTCTGTTGTTGCTAATCCGCTCAGCATCCTGCTTATTTTGAGATCGTTTGCCCTGCGAGAGTAAATGGTAGCGTCTAAAACATTCAATTTTTTAACATCCTTTAACCCCTGAAAGATGAAATAATACTGACTTGCTATGCCCTTAAATGCCACCGGCAAGGAAGCCTTGCCGGTGGTTTCTGACGGCTGATCAGCCTGTAACGCCAATCACTAACTGATCGCCCTCACCCGTCCTACATTAATTTATTCATTAATACAAAACAATCTAAATATATGGAAATATATCTCCATGCCAATAATTTAAGCCTTTTTCGCGACTTTAAAGTATTCAGGCGAGCAGCTGTTTTTCTCCTTATCTTTCTGCCTTTTGCATCTTTTGGCCAGGCAAACAGCGCATCGGTCATCAACTCCAAACTGTACGGTAAAGTGGTTGACGCCAGTAACAAGCAGCCAATTCCGGGTGTTGTAGTTCGTATCAAAGGCACTACTCACGCGGTGGCTACCAATGCCGATGGTGAGTTTAATTTTGTTACTGGTCAGAAGTTTCCCTACACTTTACTGGTGAGCTTTGTTGGCTACGATAAAGTTGAACTTACGGTGAACGGCAGCCCGGTGCAGATAGAACTGAAACCGGCTGTTAACCTACTAACCGACGTTGTAGTAGTAGGTTACGGAACCCAGAAAAAAAGCGATATCACCGGCTCAATCTCTTCCGTTCCTAAAGAAAATCTTAACCAGGTATCATCTTCGGTGGATAATCTGCTGAGGGGATCGGCACCGGGTGTAAACGTAACTCAAAGCTCTGGTCAGCCGGGTGCATCTGCCAGTATCCGCATCCGTGGCGGTAATTCCATTACCGGTGGCAATGAGCCGCTCTACGTTATCGATGGTTTTCCTGTTTATAACGATAATGCCAGCGTTTCAACCGGCGCTGGTTCGGGGGCAGGGGTAAACGCTTTGTCAACCATCAACCCTTCAGATATCGAATCTATAGAGATACTGAAGGATGCATCGGCTACTGCTATTTACGGCTCAAGGGGTGCGAATGGTGTGATCCTCATCACAACAAAAAAAGGAAGAAAAGGAACCACCGACGTTTCTTACGGAGCTTATTACGGACAGCAAAGGATCACCAAAACCTTGCCGCTGCTAAACGCTGCTCAATGGGCCAGCTTACGTAATGATATCCTGGCGAGCACAGGTCAGGCACCATCTTTTACCGCCGACCAGATCGCCGCACTCGGCACAGGCAGCGACTGGCAGGATGCCGCTTTTCGCCATGCACCGGTGCAAAACCATGAATTAAGCTTCAGCGGAGGTGATGAACGCTCCAGGTTTGCCATATCTGGTAATTATTTCAGTCAGGATGGTATTGTCATCAATACCAATTTTAAGCGGTATTCACTCAGGGCAAACTATGAGCGGGATATATCTTCCAAATTCAAGATCGGCCTTAACACCACTACCAGTTATTCAACCACAACAGGTGCAGCAAGTAATAACGGTTCTTCCGGTCTTAGCAGCCCGAACCTCATCACGAGTATCATCACCACATCGCCTGTTGTACCAATCAAAGATGCAAGCGGCAACTATAATTTGGTAAACCCTTACACCAGTGTGCCATCAAACCCGATAAACGACTTGCTTTCGGTGATCAATAAAACGAATATCAACCGGTCGCTCGGTAATTTTTATGGCGAATACACTTTAATACCCGGCTTAAAAGCAAAAGTGAGTGTTGGTGCCGATCTGATCAGTACCAAGCAAAACTATTTTGCCGGGCCTAATACAGCCAACGGGTATGCTGTTGTAGGCATTGCAAGTGTGGGCAATGCCACCGTAAACACCTGGCTCAATGAAAATACGCTTACTTATGATAAGGCTTTTGATAATAAGCATTTCATCAATATCCTGGCCGGTTATACCACTCAACGGTCAACAGGCGAGGCGGTAACCGCCGGTTCCAAAAACTTTGTTAATAGCAGCACTACTTACAATAGCCTGCAAAGTGGTTCCCAGACATCCACACCAACATCAAGTTCATACAGCTGGGCGCTGAACTCTTACCTGGCCAGGATCAATTACTCTTTTGAACATAAATATAACCTCACCTTATCGGGCAGGGCCGATGGTTCATCCCGATTTGGAGCAGGAAATAAATGGGGCTACTTTCCATCTGCAGGTTTTTCCTGGAATGCTGCACAGGAAGATTTTATTAAAAATATCAAATCCATCAGCAGCCTGAAGGTCCGTTTAAGCGCGGGTGAAACCGGTAACCAGGAGATAGGGCAATACCAGTCGCTGGCAACGCTTTCTCCGGTTAATTATGATTTCAATAGTGTGCTGATCACCGGCTTCGCGGCCAACAGGCTGTCCAACCCAAACCTGAAATGGGAAAAAACCAAACAGTATGATGCCGGCATTGATGTTGGATTATTGGATAACCGTATCAACCTAACGCTGGATGCTTATTATAAAAAAACAAACGATCTGTTACTTAGCATTCCGATCCCATTGTCAACGGGCTATTCCACTTCGCTCCAAAACATAGGCAGTGTGCAGAACAAGGGGCTGGAATTAGGTATTAATACTGAAAACATCAGCGGCGGGGCTTTTACCTGGAAAACATCCATAGTATATGCCTTAAACCGTAATAAAGTATTGAGCCTTGGCGCAACTCAAACTTCATTTTTCCCGGTAGTGCCAAGTACTACATTGGGAGTTTTACAACCTGTTAATATCAAAGTTGGCTTGCCGCTGGGCACCTTCTGGGGCTATCAAACAGCCGGCATTTTTCAATCTGTCGACGAAATAAATAGCTCCCCGACGCTGGACACCAAAGCAAATACCAAACCCGGCGACCGCAAATATGTGGACACGAACCATGACGGGGTGATCACCGCGGCCGATAAAACAAACCTAGGCAGTTCGCAGCCGAAGTTTACAGGCAGCTTTACCAACAGCTTCTCTTACCACCGCATTGATCTTTTGGTGTTTTTCCAGGGTTCATACGGTAACAAGATCTACAATGCTTTGCGTCAGCAACTGGAGCTCACCAATTTATCATCTAACGCGTATGCCAGCGTAGCAGATCGCTGGACACCTTCTAATCCTACTAATGACGTAACGCGTGCCGCCAATTCTCCCGTAGCCCAAATGTCAGACAGATATATCGAGACCGGGTCTTACCTGCGCCTGAAAAACGTGGTGCTGGGTTACACATTTAACGGTTCCCTCATCAATAAGATCCGGGCCAAACAGCTGCGCATTTATGTGTCAGCCCAAAACCTAGCTACCATAACCAAATACAAGGGTTATGACCCCGAGGTAAACTCCTTTGAACAGAATAATACAGCCCAGGGGATAGATTTTGGTGCCTACCCCAACTACAAAACTTTCATTGTAGGCTTAAACGTCACTTTCTAAAAACACAGAACAATAATGAAAAAGATATATATACTGATAGGCATTACAACTTTGCTTCTCTCCTGCAATAAACTGAGCGAAAACCCAACCGGGGTTATAGTTAAAGAACAGTTTTTTGTTACCCAGGCAGATGCTGTGGCCGGCTTGACAGCAGTTTACGGTGAACTGGTAAGCGATGGCTCCGAACAACCACTTTACGGCAGGGAGATCAATTTCCTGGCCGATATGACCACGGATGACCTTTCTGCCGGCCCTTCGGCAATTAATCCAAACGTGAGGTCGCTGAGTGCAATTACCTATACGGCAACCAATGACAGGGTACAGGTGCTTTGGCGCCAGTTATACACGGGCATTAGCCGGGCTAACGTAGCTATCGACCAGATTTCGAAAATGTCCTTTGATCAAACTACCCGTAACCGGCTGGTGTTGGAAGCTAAATTTTTACGCGCCCTGTTTTATTTTGACCTGGTGCGTTTTTGGGGAGATGTGCCTCTTGTGCTGCATGACCCTACATCTACAGACTTGAACAGTCTGAAGACCAACAGGAGCCCTGCCGCCGATGTCTACAAGCAGATCATTGCCGATTTGACGGATGCGCAAAGCCTACCCGCTGCTTATACGGGTGCGGATATTGGTCGGGCCACCGGCGGCGCTGCTAAAACGCTGTTGCTTAAAGTTTACCTTACTCAAAAGGACTGGACTAACGCCGTTGCCAAAGCAAAAGAGATCATCAGCGGGCCGTATGGTTATGGATTGGTGGCCAACTACGGTGACCTGTTTGCAAAAGCGACCAAAAACGGGAAAGAGCATATCTTTTCGGCCCAGTTAGATGCTAACGGAGGGCTTGGAAACAGCAGTACGCTAATGGGCGCAGCATTTACAGGGTTTGGCATCAGTGTACCTGCCGACATACCTGCTGATAGCTCGGTTTATAAGCAGTTCAGCGGCAATGACACCCGCAGGGCAGCAACTTTTTATACATCCCTGGTAAACCCTTCAACCGGGGTAACCAAAGTTTATCCCACATTTTATTTTGGCAAATATGTGGACAGGACGGTGCTGCTTACATCTAACCAAAGCAGCATTAACTTTCCGATACTGCGCTATGCGGATGTGTTGCTGATGTATGCCGAAGCCACAAATGAACTTAACGGGGCAACAAGTGAAGCTTACAGCGGCATTAACCAGGTAAGGAACCGTGCTAATACCGGAGATCTTACTCCGGGACTTTCACAGGCTGCTTTCAGAGATTCGCTGTATGCCGAGAGAAGGCGCGAGTTTGTGCAGGAAGCCCAGCGCTGGTTTGACCTGGCCCGCACAGGTAAACTTGTTGAAGCGGTTTCGAAAGTAGCTTCAAAAACCAACGTAAGTGCCAAAAACTACCTGTTCCCGATCCCGCAAAGCGAGATCAGCCTGAACCCGGGCCTTACGCAGAACCCTGGGTATACCAACTAATTCAAAATGAAAAGCTGCCGGTTGCGGACGGCAGCTTTCAAACAGATACCAGATGAAAAGATATTTTAAAGCACTTGTACTTACCGGGATTTTCGGGTTTATGGTGATCAATAGCAACGCAATAAGCCTCCCCGGAAAAAAACGTTATGATCGGGAGCATAAGGGCAAGAATAAGCTAAGTAAGGAAGAAGTGCTCAAGGCAGCCCGGTTGGCCTATGTTTACGGTTTGCCGGCTGTATTTACTGATTTTACCAGACAGGCGAGTGGTGCACCTAACAATATTTATGCCCACGGACATAAATTTCCTGACCATACCTCGCGCCTGGTGGTGGCACCCAATAACGATACCAATTACTCCAGCGCTTTTTTAGACCTTGGCGACGATGCCGTTGTGCTGACCATCCCGGATACGCATAACCGTTATTACGTAGTGCCGCTAATGGATGCCTGGACAAACGTTTTTGCCACTTTTGGTAAAAGAACTACAGGTACCGGCCCGCAAACCTATATTGTTACCGGCCCGCATTGGAAAGGCACGCTTCCTGAGGGCATAAAGGAAATAAAGGCGCCAACAGACCTGGTCTGGATCATAGGCCGGATCCAGGTGAACAGCCCTGATGACCAGGCCAATTTTGTGAGCAAGATCCAGGACCAGTTCAGGATCACTTTATTAAGTAATTGGGGTAAGGCCGATGCAGTTACACCTAAAAAGATCACAACCTATAATGTAAACCTGCCGCAGCTAAAGGCCGCGCAGGCCCACCAGCTTAATGTGGTACAGGCTGTTAAGCAACTGCCGGTTGAAGATTATTTCAATTACCTGAATGCGCTGCTGGTGAAAAACCCCGGATTGCCGGCTGATTCGGCAACGCTAAGGTCATTGGCGGCGATAGGTATCGGGGCCGGGCGCACTTTCAGACTTGGTGATTTTGATAAGGATACGCAAACGGCGTTAAGTTCAGTTCCTGAGCAAATATTCCAGGCTTTTGATACGCAGAAGCGAACTGATTTTAAGCCTACAAACGGCACAAAATTGGGTCACTACAAAACCGATTATCTCACCCGTGCCGTTGTTGCCTATAAGGGCCTTGGCGCGCTGACACCGGAGGAAGCCACTTATATCGCTTATGCGGAAGATGCCGATAAAGCGCCTTTGGATGGCACGAATAAGTACGTTATCCATTTTGAACCCAATAAGCTGCCACCGGCAAAAGCATTCTGGTCGTTGACGATGTATGACAAAGACAGGTACCTGGCCGATAACCCCATAAAGCGTTACGCCATTGGCGACAGGAACCCGCTGAAATTCAATGCCGATGGCTCGCTGGATATTTATGTACAGCATGAAAACCCCGGTGCCGGTAAAGAAGCTAACTGGCTTCCTGCCCCGGCAGATTCGTTTAACGTGATCCTGCGCATCTATATCCCTTCAGATAGCTACCTGGCTGATAAAGCCACCTGGGTAAACCCGCCATTAAAAAAACAGCTTCAATAACCCTATAAACAAAAAGCTATGATCAAGTTTTTGGAAACCATTTCACAAAGCTTAAACGGCCTCGGCTTCCCTGCATTGATACTGCTGCTGGGCATCCTGGAGTTTTCGCTCGGATTGTATGAGAAACGATGGACAAAGAACGAGCGGTTACTTGATATCGCCAGTTTTATCTTTCCGCCGTTGGTGCTGGCTCCTGTAACCGCCTATTTCGGCCTGAAGTTTTTACCGCATGCTATACCACAATACCAAAACATCCTTTCATGGGTGCCTTTTATCTGGGGCTTTATCATCATCGCGGTAGCCGATGATCTTACCCAGTACTGGTATCACCGGTTGCACCACCAGGTGCCATTTTTATGGCGTTTTCACCGTACCCATCATTCAGCCCCGTACATGGGGATGGCCATGGCCAGCAGGCAAAATGTCATTTATACCTTCCTGTTTTCACAGATCTATCTTACTACCATATTGGTTTATATGGGCCTGGGCTACCCGGCAATATTTGTGAGGGCGTTAAAAACATTGATCGTAACTTTTGCGCATTCAAGTATTAAATGGGATAAGCCATTTTATAAATACAAAATACTGCACCCGGTGGCCTGGGTGTTGGAGCGGCTCATATCTACCCCGGCCACCCACCATGCGCACCACTCCAGCTCAACTGATGATGGGGTTGGTTACTATAAAGGGAATTTTGGTAATATGTTCTTTTTGTGGGATGTGGTGTTCGGTACGGCCCATATATCCCGAAAATACCCGAAGGCTTACGGCATATCGCACTATGAAGGCGATGAATGGTATGCGCAGCTCCTGTGGCCTATTTTCAAATCAAAAAAAGAGGGGAGTGAGCTGTCGCACCGTGGGCCGGTAGTACGGGCCGATATAGATCAGGAAACCGGGCAAGAGATCAAAAATGTGCAACAGCCCGATTATCAACTTGCTACGGTGGTCTCTATCAATGATCTGCCGGCCTCTTAATCCATTAAATAACTATTGTTACACTAAAAACATGAAAACAAATAAAACTATTTATGAAGCCGTAAGGGCCACATTACTTTCGGGTACTGCGCTGGCCTTAACATCGGTAATGGCCTTTGCTCAAAACGGGCAGGCCCCGGTTTACGAGGGACAGGTTGGCAAAACGCTTGCCGAATCAAAAGAATGGTGGCCTGCGCCAGTTAAAGCACCGAAAGGCGCCCCAAATGTCATTTGGATATTGCTTGACGATGTGGGTTTTGGGGCAACAAGTGCCTTTGGCGGTGTTATTAACACGCCTACTTACGATAGCCTGGCTAATAACGGTTTGCGTTATACCAATTTTCATACCGCTGCTATTTGCGCGCCTACCAGGGCCGCTTTGCTTACCGGCCGTAACCATCATTATGTGCATATGGGGGGCTTTGCCCATACCATATTGTCGGCTGGTTTTCCTGGCTATGATGGCCGGATCCCTGCTGATAAAGGTACTATTGCCGAGATCCTTCGCGAAAACGGTTATAACACCTTTGCAGTCGGCAAATACGGCTTAACACCCGATGAGGACGCTACAGATGCAGGACCGTTTGACCGTTGGCCGAGCGGTAAAGGATTTGATCATTTCTTCGGTTTTCTGGGTTCACAAACAGACCAGTACAAACCCGATCTGGTTGAAGATAACGCGCATGTTACGCCTGATGGGCGTCACCTGAGTGAGCAGATAACAGATAAGGCTATCAGCTACATTACAAGGCAACATAAAGTAGCACCCGATAAGCCATTCTTTTTGTATTACGCGCCCGGTGCTACACATGCCCCGCACCAGGTAGCAAAGGAATGGAGCGACCTGTATAAAGGCAAGTTTGACGAAGGCTGGGATGTTTTCAGGGAGAAAGTATTTGCTGAGCAAAAGCGCAAAGGCATCATCCCGAAAAATGCCGTATTGCCGCCGCGTAATGCCGGCATAAAAGCCTGGAATACATTATCGGCCGATGAAAAGAAACTTTATGCCCGTTTTATGGAGGTTTATGCCGGTTACCTTACCTATACCGATCATGAAACAGAACGCCTGATCAGCTACCTCAAACAAAGTGATCAGCTGGATAATACACTGATATTTGTAGTGATTGGCGATAACGGTGCAAGTAAGGAAGGATCACAGAATGGCGATATCGACCGCTCTATACTGGTTAACGGCCAGTCGGAAAGTGAAACCATTAAATATAACCTTAACAAAATTGACGAAATAGGTACACCTGAGGGCACCGAGGCAAACTATCCGCTTGGTTGGGCCCAGGCCGCTAATACGCCTTTTAAATACTGGAAGCAGGATGCTAATTCAGAAGGCGGTACGCGTAACCCGCTCATCGTTTTTTATCCCAAGGGAATTAAAGATAAAGGCGGTATCCGCACACAATACAGCCATGTGAGCGATCTGGTGCCTACCACTTTAGAGTTTTTAGGTATTAAACTGCCCGAATACATAAAAGGTGTAAAACAGGATACCCTGCAGGGAACATCACTGGTTTACTCTTTTGATAACGCCAATGCACCTGCACGCCATAACCTGCAGTATTATTACATATTTGGCTCCCGCTCAATTTATAAGGATGGCTGGAAAGCCGAAGCGGCACATAGTTCATCTTTCTTTAATACATCGCGAAATGCTGCGGATACTTCAAGGGATTATAACAAGGACAAATGGGAACTGTATAATTTAAACCAGGACTTTAACGAACGTATTGACCTTGCTGCTAAATATCCCGAAAAGCTGAAAGAGTTGCAGGCCCTGTTTGATGAGCAGGCTAAAAAGAACAATATCTATCCGTTTATTGATTGGGATGATGTTTTCAAACTGCGGATCCACAAAAGATCGAGTTTCGCCAAACCAAATCAGCAATCAATGATTAATACTACACCACCAACCCCTCAAAAATAAATGAAAAAGTTACGTATTGCCTATGCTGCCCTCATGATGGTCGGCGCAGGCTTTCAGCAGGTAAATGCTCAAAGTAAAAAGCCTAATATTATTCTCATCGTTGTTGATGACATGGGCTACGGCGACCTGGGATCATACGGATCAGAGATCCATACACCAAATTTGGACAGGCTGGCATCACAGGGCCTGCGCTTAAAGGAGTTTTATAACAACGCCATCTGTGCACCAACCCGTGCTTCTATACTAACCGGGCAGGACCAGCATAAGGCAGGCATAGGTTATTTCGACCAAAACCTGGGCTTACCGGCTTACCAGGGGTATCTGAATAAAGAGTCTCTTACTTTGGCTGAGGTGCTGAAGCAAAATGGTTACAGCACGTTAATGTCGGGTAAATGGCATGTGGGTAATGACAGTACAAGCTGGCCAAACCAACGCGGGTTTGATCATTTCTTCGGCATTATCGGCGGCGCAGCAAATTATTTCAATACCGGCTACATGCCGCTTGGTGGTGCAAAATATCCGGTAATTATTGAAGAAGATAACAAACGCTGGCATAAGCCCGATGACAGCTACTATATGACGGATGAGATCGGTGACCATGCCGCAAAGTTTTTGGATGAACAAAGCAAAACCAATAAACCATTCTTTTTATACCTCACATTTAATGCGCCGCACTGGCCTTTACAGGCATTACCAGAAGATATAGCCAAATACAAAGGGCGTTATAATATTGGCTGGGATTCGCTGCGTAAAGAACGCCTGGCCAGGCAGGTAACTTTAGGACTGCGCGACCCGGCACAGCCTGTTGCGATCAGGGACGCTGAAGTCCCCAATTGGGATAACCTGACCTATGATGAGCAGCAACTGTGGAAATCAAAGATGGAGGTTTATGCCGCCATGGTTGACCGTATGGACCAAAACGTAGGCAAAGTGCTTGATAAATTAAAAGCACTGAAAAAAGATGATAATACGCTTATCGTTTTCATATCAGATAATGGCGCCCCTGCAGAAGACGTTGCACACGGCAAGGTACATGCTGCCCGAAACATAGGGCCTGTAGGTACCTCCGGTTCATTCGAATCGCAGGGCAAAAACTGGTCATTCGTTTCTAATTCCCCATTGCGGTCGTTTAAAGGCGCTTTATACGAAGGTGGCATGAGCTCGCCACTGATCGCCTGGTTTCCCGGAAAGATCAAGGCAAACACTATCGAAAGAGGTACTGCGCACTTGGTGGATTTAGCTCCTACATTTTATGATGTGGCCGGGGCCAAATATCCGACCACTTTTAATGGAACTAAGATCAATCCATTAATTGGCAAAAGCCTTACCGGTGTGTTTTTTAAAGGCGAAGAACTAAACCGCGATAAACCTT
>NZ_DASVOB010000362.1:0-10446 GCF_036383575.1 Mucilaginibacter sp. | reverse complement strand
TATCAACGAAGCCGGTATAGGTGGTTTTAACGCCATGCATGCATTATCAACCCGTAACGATGACCCGGCAACGGCATCACGTCCTTTTGATCTGGACAGGGATGGTTTTGTGGCCGGTGAAGGTGCAGGTACTATTATTTTAGAGGAGTTAGAGCATGCTAAAGCCCGCGGCGCAAAAATATACGCCGAAATGATTGGTGGCGGCATGAGCGCCGATGCTTACCATACGACAGCACCTCACCCTGATGGTTTAGGAGCTGCCCTGGTTATGCGTATGGCCCTTGAAGATGCTAACCTTACCCCTGCCGATATTGATTATGTGAACGTTCATGGCACATCAACCCCAATCGGAGATCCGCAGGAAATTAAAGCAATACAGGATGTGTTTAGCGATGATATTTACCGTATCAACATTAGCTCAACCAAATCAATGACAGGCCATTTACTTGGTGCTGCCGGCGCGGTTGAAGCTATTGCATCGATACTGGCATTGAAAAATGGTATCATCCCTCCAACCATTAATCATTTTACTGATGATCCGACTTTTGATCCTAAGATCAATTTCACTTTCAATACCGCCCAAAAACGCGATATTAATATTGTGCAAAGCAACGGATTTGGTTTTGGCGGACACAATGCTTCTGTAATATTTAAAAAGTACGAAGATTAATTGTGGTTTGATGCCTATCAGTCGGTTCTACAAGCTTTATATATCACCCAACAGAAAGTATGTTAAAATTTTAAAGAATTTGCTCGGCTTTGTGCCGGGCAATTTGTCTTTATACCGCATGGCTTTTCGCCATAAATCGGTAGCTCAAAACATCAAAAAAGGGGTGAAGAACAGTAACGAACGCCTTGAGTTTTTAGGCGATGCCGTTTTGGGCAGTGTTGTTGCTGAAGTACTTTTTAAATTATACCCTTATGAAGATGAGGGCTTTTTGACCGAGCTGCGCTCAAAAATAGTGAGCCGTGTTAACCTCAACGCGCTCGGAAAAAAGCTCGGTTTCGATAAGCTTATTGAGTACGATAACCGTATGCTTAACTCAAGCAGGCAGGGATCATTGCTTGGCGATGCCTTTGAAGCCCTGATTGGTGCAGTTTATTTGGATAAAGGCTACGACTTTACCAAAAACTTCCTGATCAACCATATCATAAAACCCCATATTGATATTCATACACTTGAGCAAACGGAAACCAATTTCAAAAGCAAGCTTATTGAATGGTGCCAGCGCCATGGCCGTGATATTATTTTTGAACTGGTAACTAATCAGGATGGTGAAAGTACCAAACTATTCACCGTACAAGCTAATATCGATGGCGAAGTAATGGGCTCGGGCAAAGAATTCAGCAAAAAGAACGCCGAGAAGCTTGCCGCCGAAAAGGCTTGCGAAGCTTTAGGTATTTAATTTCAGATTTCTTTTGATTAAAGCGGTGGCTGCTTTTCCTTTTTAAGTTCTATTGGCCCTTCTCCCAGTTTTACGGCTGTATCCGGTACGATGAACGTCGGGCTGTTTAATTTCTCCAGCTTTTCTTTATCACTGCTATTTTTGTAATACTCATACGCCCTTATGGTATGCTTGATCAGATCATAATCCGTCCAGGCTTTAATATCCTTGTATGTAGGCGTATAATAGTTCATGAACTTGCGGGCAAGGCTGTCAGTAGCCAGGCCGGTATACTGCTTCACAAATGGAATGTTGTAGTGTTTATGGATCTCGGCCTGCTCCAGTTCACTTTGGGCGTTTTGCGCAAAGCGACGGGCCCGATTAGGGGTTGTGCCCAAAAGCTCGTAAAGGCCGGTTACAGGATTGCTTAAAAAAGATAATGCCGGCGGTTTTCCGTTGTAAGTAGAACCTTGTTTTTTGTAATCTTTCAAAACCTCGTTTATCTCCTGTCTTTTGGTTTGGCCAACAACTTTTACTTCGTCAAGCTTTATTATTGGCTGCATGTAAACCGGCATGTCGCTATTGTTCAGCACCACAATTTTTTGCGGGGTATAGTCGTCCCTGCTAAAAAGCAGCGTATCACCAACGCGGGTTTTTATACTGAACCAGCCAACATCGTCACTAAGTATAAGGGTTTTGGTGTTGAGATCTTTAACAAAGACTTGTCCTACACGCTCATTGGTCACCTTTTTGGAGATAACCCCCTTTACCGTAAACTCCTGGGCCGAAACATGAACGGATATAAGGCATAAAACGCCTGTTACAAGCAGGTATAAATAGTTGCGCATCAGTGATAATTGAACGTAAATATAGGAACAGTATTTTATTTGAAATGTGAAAAAGTGTTAAAGGGCGGAGCCCTGGTGGTTAGAGGTTAGAGATTTGAGGTTAGTTTTTTTCTTTTTTGAGTGATGAACCCTCTCAATTCTGCTATTGAATTTATGTCAAATTCGAAATTGAACATTCGAAATCCGGCATAGCCTAACCTCTAATCTCCGATCTCTAACCTCCGAATGAAGGCGTAAAAATACCAATCTCTAACCTCCAACCACTAATCTCTAAATTTGCTATCTTTGCGCATGATAAAATCCATGACAGGGTATGGAATTGCCAGTTTTGATTCGGGCAATACAAAATATACCGTAGAGGTTAAATCCCTGAATAGCAAATTTTTAGAATTATCGCTTCGTTTGCCGAAGATTTTTGCCGAAAAAGAGTTTCAGCTGCGTAATGATTGCAGTAAGCTTATTGAACGCGGTAAAGTTAATTTATCTATTAATACCGAGCAGGTAAGTCAATCGGTAAAAGCAGCTGGTATTGATAAAGATCTGCTTAAACACTATTACAACCAGCTTAAAGAGGTAAGTGTTGAGCTTGGCGAACCAACAGGTAACCTGCTACAGCTGGCATTGGGCTTACCCGAGGTTGTAAAATACGAAGAAGATACCATCTCTGAAGATGAGTGGAAAGCTGTTGAAAAAACTTTTCAGCAGGCCATGGCCGCTTTCCAGGATTTCAGGGCGCAGGAAGGTAATGTTATTGAACAGGAGATAAAAGGCCGCATCAATACCATATTAAAAAACCTTGAACTTGTTGAACTGGAAGATCCGAAACGCGTTCCATTGATCCGTGAGCGCCTTAATACATTTTTAGCTGAGGCCGCAAGCCGCGAAGCTATCGATCAAAACCGTTTTGAACAGGAACTGATCTACTATATTGATAAGCTTGATATTACCGAAGAAAAGGTAAGGCTGAAGGCGCATTGCGAGTACTTTATCGAAACCCTTAAAAATGCCGATGCAAACGGTAAAAAACTGGGTTTCATTTCGCAGGAAATTGGCCGCGAGATCAATACATTAGGATCAAAAGCTAATGATGCCAACATCCAGAAACTGGTAGTAGGCATGAAAGAAGAGCTTGAAAAAATTAAAGAACAACTGTTAAACGTATTATAGTTCATCAGTTCACTGGTTCATAGTTCATTGGTTTTTCAAATCTTGTGGACTATGCTACCAATGAACAACTGAACTAATGAACTAATGAACAATGTCCAAAGAAGGTAAACTTATCATATTTTCGGCTCCGTCGGGTGCTGGTAAAACCACAATAGTACATCATTTGCTGGGTAAGATCCCCGAGCTTGAATTTTCCATTTCGGCCACTACACGCGAGCGCCGTGGTGATGAAGTGCATGAACAGGATTATTATTTTATAAGCAAAGAAGAGTTTTTGCATCGTATTGCCAAAAAGCAGTTTGTTGAATTTGAAGAGGTTTATACCGGAACTTTTTATGGTACACTCCGTACCGAAATTGAGCGTATCTGGGCAAAAGGTAAAACGGTAATATTTGATATTGATGTTGAGGGCGGTTTGCACCTTAAACGTAAATACGGTGCCCAGGCGTTGGCTATATTCGTTCAGCCACCATCACTTGAGGTTTTAATTGAAAGATTGACCGGCCGTGGTACCGATAGCGAAGAAAAACTGAAAGAACGCTTTGCCAAAGCAGAAAAAGAGCTTAAATACGCTCCGCAATTTGATATTATACTCAAAAATTACGATCTTGAAACGGCTTGCACAGAGGCGAAGGAATTAGTGAGCACGTTTATTGGAAAATAGTTGGCAGTTACCTGTTTGCAGTTGGCAGTTTTTAAATGGGAAATTATAAGGATTTACTGCTTTACAAAAAAAGCTTTGCGTTGCTATGGAAATCTACACTATAACTAAAAGATTTCCAAGAGAAGAAATGTTTTCGCTAACAGATCAAATAAGAAGATCATCCCGTTCTGTAAACATTTGTACCATCGAAGCATATCGCAAACGTCGTTTTCCAAATCACTTTATAAGTAAGCTGACAGATGTTGACATGGAAAACAGTGAAACTCAGGGTTGGCTGGAGTTTTCTTTAGCCTGCGACTATATTTCAAAAGAAGTTTATGATAGATTGTATTTACTGTCTGATGAAATAGGAAGACTTGCTCAATATATGATTGATAATCCTGGGAAATTTGGCGCCGGACTATAGGCACTTTTCTTAGACACATGATAATAGTTTGCAGTTATTCAACTGCAAACTATCAACTGAAAACTGCTGACTGAAATGAAGATAGGCTTACTGTTTGGTTCGTTTAATCCTATACACATAGGGCATTTGATCATTGCCAATTACATGGCAAACCATACCACACTTGACAAGGTGTGGCTGGTGGTATCGCCCCAAAATCCGTTAAAAAAATATGGCGACCTGATCAATACTTATGATCGCCTGGAGATGGCACGCCTGGCTACTGATAATGCAACCAACATTACTGTAAGCGATGTAGAATTAAAGTTGCCCCAGCCTTCATATACCATTGATACTCTTGCTCATTTAAAGGAGAAATATCCTGAACATGAGTTTGCCCTCATCATGGGGTCCGACAACCTCGGCTCCCTGCATAAGTGGAAAAACTACAAGCTTATCCTGCGCGATTATCGCATTTACGTATACCCTCGGCCCGGCTATGAAAATGCTGAACTGGCCGACCATCCTTCGGTTACCATTACCATGACTCCACTTATGGAGCTTTCGGCAACGTTTATACGTAAATCAATAGCCGAAAAAAAGAACGTTCAATTTTTTGTGCCGGATCCCGTTTTGAAATTCATTGAAAGCAAAAGCCTGTATAGGTAAGCTACCTGTATACTATACTTCCATTGACTTTGTATAACAGCCATTAGTTTAGCGTCAGGAATCAAAGCTCGCAAAGGCGCTAAGAAAATACCTTTGCGACTTAGCGCCTTTGCGAGCAAATAACCTACAAAGGGCGTCCTAAATTACCTAATATCATCGTTCAATAAATACTGTCCAAATCTGCATGTATTCAATTAGCAGCTAACTGCGGACGGGCATTTTTACGTTTTAAAATTAACGCTGCGATCAATGCAATGACTAAGCCAACGGGCAAGATCTCCATGTAAGTAAGCACTATAACGCCCAAAGGACTTTTATACATATTAATATAACCGGCCATGCTTGCGGCTTGCTGTTTTAGCTCGGCATCTGTTGCTCCATGGGCTTTGGCTTCCTTTAAAACATGTGCAACGTATTTGGTCATGAAATCAGGAAAGAAATTGTAGAGTTCGATAAGCCATATAATTACATAAACAGTTGAGGTGATCAGCACGATGTAAAGGCCAATCGTAAAGGCTTTGCCGAAACTGATTATGCCCTCATTGTATTTATCGCGGTAGTTTTTGATGGCTACAAATATTAAAGAGAAAGCCAGCAGCATGGAGCCATAGCCAACCCACATGTTGCCCTGAAAATTGGGGTTGTTATAACACAAGGCCCCCGAAATACCTCCGGTTGCTGCGATGATCAAGCCGGAAATAGCTCCAAAAACAAGTACATTCTTTTTCATATCGTTTTATGTTTTGATGGAACAAATTTGAGATATCAAAAAAAAATCGAACTCATACTTTCGGGTGATTTTGAAAAATATGATTCTTTTTAGTACTAAAGCATGATAACTGGTCAAGGTATAATGCTAAGTCGCTTACCCATTTCAACAGCTTGGGTACGGCGCTTAACCTCCATTTTTTCAAACACCTTTGCCGAGTGTGTTTTGATAGTATTTAACGATACAAACAACCGCTCTGAAATTTCCTGATTGCTCAACCCCTCGGCCATTAATTGTAATACCTCAAGCTCGCGCTTACTGAGGCCCAGTTTTTCTACCTCTATATTATTGATGATAAACTCTGCGCTGTTATTAACATAAACCTGCTTTTCTATTACTACGGTTTTGGGTTTGGTGAGTTTTAGCGCAAGCCAGATACCAAGCGCTGTGAAAAATACCGCGATGGCACCCATGTACACCTCATAAGCATTGTTAATTATTACAAACTTTAATTCCAGCCATTTTAGCAAAAACAATAGTACAGCAAGGCACAATCCATACAGTATGGTAAGCTTATTTTTTGCCAGCAGGTTTGAAGCCATGTTATAGTCAACGATTTATATTAAATTTAGGATATTTTAAACAAAGCAGGAAAAGCCTGGAAACAAAAAAGGCCGCCTCTAACGAGACAGCCACAAATAAATCCGGGTAATCCTAAAATCCTCCCAAATCCCGGTTCAGATTATTCATCACCTTTTTTTGCTGCATCTTTCTTAGCTTTTTTATCGGCTTTTAGTTTCGCATAGGCTTTTTGCTGTTCGGGGGTAAAGATCTTATTTAAACTGGCATTAGTTCTTTGCTTGATCTTTTGATCGGCCAGGTGGCTTGTTTTTTTGTCTTGTTTCAGTTTTTTGAGACTATCGATGCTTGTTAATTGAGTTAGCAGAACAGCATTTACTTTTTTGGCCTGATCGGCATTAAGTTTAAGGTTTTTTTGCAGGTGCTCGGTTTTATTGGCTGCTTTTTGAGCAGGTGTTTTTTCAACTTTTTTTTGTGCACTTGCAGTAAAGCTAAGGCTGCCGGCAAGGGCCAGTATCATCAGTATTTTTTTCATGGTTATTTATTTTTTTAGATAATTAAAGCTATTGACAATATAGCTGAGTTTTGGTTTAAAAAGTTATGTATTTAAGTTTGTTTTACAATTAAATTAAACCAACGGGCCTTTTTATGGTCATACCGTAGCATATAAGTTAAATCTTTTAATTAATAACCCGGGAACTATGAAAAAGGCTGTTAAGTACTGGTGTGGCTTTATTGTATTGTTGTGTTTGTTTACCGTATTTACTGCCTTTTTGCCCGGCTATTCGGATAATGCCGGTTTAAAGTTCCCATATAAACAAGCCGGTCTCACTTCTGAGCAGGCTGCAGCCCACTTATTAAGCCGTTTTACTTACGGTACGACACCCGGTGAAGTAGAAGAGGTTGCCCAAATAGGACCTGAAAATGGTTTGCTACTCAATTGAATGCGCAACTGCCAGATGATTCCCTTACTCAATTGTTGGATAAATACGATGCCCTAAAGCTTAGCAATGCCGAAGTGCTTGCCCAATATCCCAAGGGTGCTCAAGTTTTGCGGAGGGCTGTAAAGGATGGCGTAGTTAACAAAGATTCGGTAAAAACCGACCGTAAGGCATATCGCGATCAGCTGCAAAACTATATGCAGCAAAATGGTTTAAAACCCGAACAGGAACTTTTGCGCCAGTTCATCAATCAAAAAATATTAAGGGCTGCTTACAGTAATAACCAGTTGCAGGAGGTGATGACCAGTTTCTGGTTTAATCACTTCAACGTATCCGTTGTTAAAAACGACTGTTCGCAATTTATCCCCACTTATGAGCGCGATGTGATCCGTCCTAACGCATTGGGTAAATTTAGTGATCTGTTACTGGCTACAGCCAAGTCACCGGCTATGCTGTACTATCTTGATAACTTCAGCAGTTCGGGAAATAATGATAGCATGAAGCAAGGTAATGGTTTGGTACGTGACCGGTTAATACAGCAGATGCACAATACCGATACCGGACGTTTTGCCAACATGCCTAAATTAAAAAAAGGGAAACAGCCGCAAGGGCTCAATGAAAACTATGCCCGCGAAGTAATGGAACTGCACACCTTGGGAGTTGACGGCGGTTATACACAACAGGATGTTACGCAAGCGGCTAAAGTACTTACCGGCTGGTCGGTTTATCCAATGGGGGCTTACGGTAATGCCGGTCAAAAATTAATAGACCGTATTGGTGATGAAAAACTGCAAAGCCGCGGCTTTGTGCATGATGGCGATTTTTTATTCAATCCTAACAGGCACGATAATGGCGAAAAGACGGTTTTAGGCCATCACTTTGCTGCCGGCGGTGGTTATGATGAAGGCGTACAATTACTTACCATGCTGGCCCATCAACAGGCTACAGCCAAATTTATATCGAAGAAAATAGCTGTGCGATTTGTGAGCGATAACCCGCCGCAAACCCTTATCGATAAAATGGCCCGCACCTTTATAAATAAGGATGGCGATATTAAACAGGTGCTGATCACGATGGTTGATGCCCCTGAATTTTGGAGCGCAGCAGCCGTAAGGGAAAAAACAAAATCGCCTTTTGAACTGGCTATAGGTTCAGTACGTTCATTACATGCTGACATTAGTCAGCCCTACCAGTTATTTAACTGGATCAATAAAATGGGCGAAAAAATGTACTACTACCAGGCCCCAACCGGTTTCCCCGATAAAGGCCAGTACTGGATCAATACCGGCGCGTTGCTTAACCGCATGAATTTTGGTTTGGCCCTGGCATCGGGCAGGATACCCGGGGTAAAGGTTGATCTCGCCGCGCTTAATAACCATCATGAACCCGAAAGCGCACAAGCCGCTCTTATCACCTATAGTAAAATAATTATGCCGGGGCGAAAGCTTGATGAAACTATTAAGCGGCTCAGCCCAATGCTCAATGATCCTAAACTGATGGAAAAAGTTAACGAGGCCAGCGCCAAAACTCCTGCTGCAACCATAGCGCCGGTTACCGACAACAACGAAATGATGGATCAGCAAGCGGGCCTAAAAGGCAAACGAAAAAATAATTTTATGGCAATGCAAACTGCAGCCGGCAATAATTCCATGCTGGCACAGGTGGTTGGGGTAATTATTGGTTCGCCAGAATATCAGAGGCGTTAACAGCAGGAGGATAAAAACATGGTATCAAGAAGGGGATTTTTAAAATCGGGCGGACTGGCCCTTTTAGGTGTAGGTTTGCTCGGTGGTATTCCCGGTTTTTTGGCCGAGGCCGCCGCGAGCGAAAAGATCTTATCGCCATACAAAAAGAAAAAAACGCTGGTTTGTATTTTTCAGCGCGGCGCTATGGATGGCCTTATGGCTGTTACGCCTTTTACCGATGGTTATTTAAAAGCCGCCCGGCCAAATCTGTTTATGTCGGCAGCGAAAAGCGGTACAGGCAATCCGCTTATTGACCTGGATGGGCGCTTTGGTTTGCACCCCGCTATGAAGGCTTTTGAACCCATGTTCCGCGAAAAGCGTTTGGGTATAGTGCATGGTATTGGCTCACCCAATAATACCCGCTCGCATTTCGACGCTCAAGACTATATGGAATCGGGTACACCGTTTAATAAAGGTACATCAAGTGGATGGCTTAACCGGGCTGTAGGTTTGCTTGGTCATGATGCACTTACACCTTTTACTGCTGTCAGCATGACATCGGCTATGCCGCGGTCTTTTTATGGCGATAATCCGTCCGTTGCCATCAGTAATTTGCAGGATTTTGCCATTCAAATGCGCGGTAATCCTACTGGAGCCAACATGGCTGCAAAAAGCTTTGAAGACTTGTATGATCAAACCGCATCGGGCTTGCTAAAACAAACCGGGAAGGAAAGTTTTGAGGCCATGAAGATGCTTCAGAAAACCGATATTAAAAATTATATCCCAGCCAATGGTGCCGTTTATCCCAACTCGGCATTGGGCAATTCGTTAAAACAAATAGCCCAGCTTATTAAAATGGATGTGGGCCTGGAAGTTGCCTTCGCCGAATCGAACGGATGGGATACCCATTTTAACCAGGGTACCGAAAACGGCATCTTTGCCCGCAACGTTGCCGATTTGAGCAACAGCATGATGGCCCTGTGGACGGACCTCGGTACTTATCAGGATGATGTTACGGTAATGACCATGACCGAATTTGGTCGCACCGTACACCAAAATGGTACCGGCGGTACAGACCATGGCCGTGCCTCGTGTAACTTCATTTTAGGCAATGATGTGAATGGCGGTTTAGTTTATGGCGATGTAAAGCCCCTTGCCGTTGAAAATCTTGAAGATGGCCGTGACCTTGCCGTAACTACCGATTTCAGGAGCGTATTCAGTTCGGTAGCCGATAAGCATCTCGCCATAAATAATGACCATGTGCTTTTCCCGGATTGGAAAGGGGAGCGGGTGAATGTAATGAGGGGATAAAATAGCTCTTTAATTCTGCCGCGGGTTTAGCGATAGCGTAACCCGTGGTTGGGCATAACTGAAGTTTTCAACTTCAGCACAAAAATGAGGTTGACTGCGGCTC
>NZ_DASVOB010000361.1:0-11312 GCF_036383575.1 Mucilaginibacter sp. | reverse complement strand
CCAATGTACATGTACTGGCAAGCATCGATGAAGCAAGCTATTTGCCCAATAAGGATGTAAAAATGGGCGATCATCCCGTGATCTGGACGAACGAGCACTTTAAAGCCCGAAACGTTTACATAGCCATGGGGCATTTCCCGCAGCTTTTTGATGATACCGCCTTTACAACTTTGTTCCGCAACGCGATATTCTGGGCCGCTAACAAATGATCTTTTTGCTGAAAGCATAATTTAAGTCCGATAACTATTGTTTTAAAACCATCAAACAAGCCCCTACAATACCTCTACAGCAATCCATTGCAGGTTTAAAACACATGCTACTTTTTCGTTTAGTCCTATTTGGCGATAATTAGCTGTGTAGTATATGTAAAATGTTAATTAAATTACGGCTCTCAACCAGTCGGCTCCTAACCAGGCCGGGCTGTATTACTAACTGAGTTTTACTCAACCGCCACATTAATCCGTTAATGAAGAAGTGCATCCTATTTATCATTGTTCTGCGTGCATTCATATGTACATCTTTCGCTCAAACCACACTTGGTACCCCTGCCATTAAAAACTATACCCATAATGATTATAATGCAGGAAGTGAGATCTGGGACATTAAGCAGGACAAAAACGGAATCCTTTACTTTGCCAATGATGAAGGTCTGCTTACATTCGATGGCAGCTACTGGAAAACTTATCCCCTGCCCAATAAAAGCGCCATAAAGTCTGTGGCCATTGACTCTACCGGTCGCATTTACGTTGGCGGGCAGGATGAAGTCGGCTACTTTTTTCCGAACGATGCAGGGATCCTTAAATTTCATTCACTTAAACAACTCCTCCCCCTAAAAGCGAGACAGTTTGCCGACATCTGGGATATTGTTATTCATAACGGCGAGGTGTTTTTCCGTACCATAGAATGCATCTTTGAATTAAAGAACAACGCCATGCGCACCTTTGATGCACCCGGCGGATGGATCCTGTTAAGCCAGGCAGGTGGCAGATTATTTGCCCATGATAAAGCTATAGGCCTGGTTGTTTTTAAAGATTCACGCTGGCAAGCCTGTGTACAACAACCCACCACCAGCTTAAGCATCACCGGCATAACGGAGTTTAATAAAGATACCTTACTGGTAACTACCCGCAAAAACGGGCTCTTTATCATGACGGGCGCCTCGTTGATAAAAAAAACTACTGCTACCGATGGCATCCTGCTTACCGATCTCATAAACTACGTTCAAAAAATTGGCACCGACAGATATGCCATCGGCACCTCGGCAAAAGGGTTGATTATTATTGACGGAAAGGGCAAACTGATTGAGCAATTCTCCAACAACCGGGGATTACAGAATAATAATGTTCATGGTGTACTGTTAGATAACAATCGCAATTTATGGCTTGGACTGGAGAACGGGCTTGATTTTATCAACTACAACACTTCGGTTAAGAATATTTATCCCAATCGTGAAAACATGATAAAGAGCAATGCCGTAAGTATATTTAACAACAGGCTGTTTATCGGAACATCAAATGGCTTATACTCCGCTCCGTTAAATGCACAGCAAAAGGATATCAGCATGACTACCGGTACGTTCACTGAAGTAGCGAACACTAAAGGGCAGGTTTTAAGTCTTACGCAGATCAACGGGCATTTATTAGCCGGTCATCAGGAGGGTGTTTTACAAATAGATAATAACCAGGCTAAGTTGATAACCCCAGGGCCGGGTGCCTGGATGATGAAGACTTTTCCTGCATCGCAGGATATTATAGCGGGCACCTACACTGGCTTTCAGCTTTTAAAATACAACAACAATGGGATTAGTTTTGAAGGAAAAATAGATGGCATTTATGAGTCATTAGGAAACCTTGCGGTAGATAAAAGCAACTTTGTCTGGGCCACACATCCCTACAGGGGCATTTTTAAAGTACAGCTATCTGCCGATAGAAAAAAGATACTTGGTTATACCCAATACACTCAAAAAAGCGGCTTACCATCTGCGCTAAATAATCACGTGTATTTTATTAAAAATAAAATAATAGCTGCTACCGAAAAAGGCGTTTACGAGTATAATGTCACCGAGGGCGACTTCACACGGTCGGCTTTTTATAAGCCTATATTTGATAAAGCAAAAATTGAGTTCCTTACCGAAGATAGTAAAGGCAACATCTGGTTTATCAGTAATCAGCGGGTTGGAGTAATTGATTTTGGTAAAAGATCAGCTAATTTACCTTACAAGGTGATCTATTTCCCCGAACTGGCCGGACAAACGGTAAAAGGAGCAGAATACATTTATCCCCACGATATGGAGAATATCTTTATCGGTTCAAATAACGGTGTATTCCATTTAAATTACCGTCAATACGTATCATCAGAAAATAAGCTTAATGTATTGATTACCACGGTAAAAGCCATAGCAGAAAAGGACAGTCTTATTTTTGGAGGATATTTTGTCAAAAACGACAAGATCGTTTCGGCACAAAACACCCAACAGATAGCTTCGTTATCCAAACACTGGAATTCCTTTCATTTTGAATATACCTCTACCCTGTTCGCTCAAAAAAGCAACGAAGAGTTTAGCTATAAACTTATAGGCTTTGATAAGGAATGGTCGCAATGGTCGGTAAAAACTGAGAAGGATTATACCAACCTTCCTTACGGCAAATACACCTTTTCGGTAAAAGCACGTAATAATCTGGGGGCAGCTTCCGCACCGGTTAATTATACTTTCATTGTTGAGCCGGCATGGTACCAAACTGTTTGGGCTTACCTGGTCTATTTCCTGATCATAGCCTATGTGGTTTATATTGGCGTAAAAGCACAACAAAAACGTTTTGAACTGCATCAGCAACGCCATGAAGAAGAGCAAAAAAGATTAAGCTACCTCCATAGCCTGGAGCTCGACAGGAATGATAAAGAGATCATCGCACTTAAAAACGAAAAACTCGAATCCGAACTAACCTATAAAAATAAGGAACTGGCCACCCTCACCATGCAAATGGTTGACCGCGGTAAATTGCTGCTAAATATTAAGGATGAGTTAATGGTGCTCATTAAAAAGCTAAATATCCCTGATGCATCTTACCAATTTAGAAGTGTGTTTAAGCTATTAAGCGATACTGAAAAAAGCGACGATGATTGGGATAACTTCTCTATGTATTTTGACCAAGTACATAATAACTTTATAACCACCATGAAGGCTAAGTTCCCGGGCTTGAGCTCAACTGACTTAAAATTATGTGCTTATTTGCGGTTAAACCTGTCATCAAAAGAGATTGCCCAGTTACTCAATATCTCGCTAAAAGGTGTAGAGATCAGTCGTTACCGGGTACGCAAAAAATTGCAGTTATCAACCGAAACAAATCTTTATGATTTTTTAATAGAGGTGACTAAATGATAGCAAAAAGTCATGTCCTCTGCTGAAACATGTTTTTTTATATCGACGGATACCTAAACAAAACTATTTTTTGGCAGCTAACCACAACAGGGCGTCCTCAAACATCTGGTTTTGTTCGGGCGATGTAAATATCAGGTCGCCATGGCCCATGTTCATGTACAGCATTTTGTATTTGGTATTCGTCCACACCACGGGGATATCTCCATCGCGGATGATATCCTTTTTACCCAGCGGATAATTGGCAGGATCGAGCGTTACCAGTACTTTGATGTCTTTATTATCACGAGGGTTCGGTTTCCAGCCATACCACTCATTAATAGGTGCAACATAGCTTTTACCCAGGCTTTTGGTTACCGGGTGGGTATTATCATCTACAATCATTTTAGCAGGCAGCGGCGGCCAGTTATTGTTGTAAAAAGTAGCCCCTAAAAAATCAACAAACCAGGGCCATTTGGTATACTTATCATTATAGCCAGATACATGGAAGCCAAGCCATGCACCGCCACCGGACATAAACTTTTCAAACGCGCTTCGCTGTGCCTGGTTATGCGGAAACTCATTAAGCCAAACAACTACCTGGTAATTCTTAAGTTTTTCGTCGTTCAAATCACCCCAGTTACTGGTGGTATCAAATGCAAAGCCTTTTATCTTTGCCATTTTGCCATAAAACTTCATGGCATCCATGGCAAAATCAACGTGATCGCTTTCAACATTAGTTGAGTATAAAGCCAGTACTTTAAATTGAGGTTGCTGGGCAAAGGTGGTGCTACCTGCCAAAAACAGCAGCAGGAAAAGCGTTGTAGTGTATATCAGTTTTTTCATTGTAATACTTTACCAGGATTATTTACTCATTTCATTACCAATGGAATCCACTACAGTAGTTACAGCAGTACTTATCCCTCTGAACAAAGGATCATCATCGGTCGACCATGGTTTGCCTCGCCGGAAATCCCACCAACGGTATTCAATTTTTGAATATTCGTTTGATATGCCTTTTTCAACCGGCTTTTCATAAACATCAAAAACCTTAACCTCATAAGTAGCGTCATAAACTATCACACCAACCACCATCCTCACAAAGTAATAATTGCCGGTATTACCAATGTCAACGCGGGTGATATAGGTGCCTGTTACCTCACCTTTCTTTTCGCTCGTAGTGATTATTGTCTTTTCATCTCCCTTAAACCAGTTTTGAGCTTTGGCGTACAGATCGGCCTTTTTAAAAACCGGGTTCAGGGCGTAAACGTTATCAAAATAAACTTTACCGTTGCGCATTTGCAGCAATATGGGTGAGGTATTTCCTTGCGCACTGCCTATAAATGGCATCAGCAAAAGGACAATGAACGAGAGCTTTTTTATCATAATTGTGATATGTTTAACGGCTTGGTTTGCGGTTAAGTAAATATCAAAAACAAGTATTCAAATTGTTAATTTACGGGCACTACTTTAGCACTACAGGTTTAAGAATACATGTATAATTGTTTAATTACCAACGAATAGCGATATTTCACCTCAACTTGCTTTGCGACACTATTTGCAAAATGGGCTACCGGGTATTAGTATCATTTTTAAACAGGAGGCACCTACGGAGCCATTTCCAGGCGTGATTTTTTCTACAAACATGGTACTCCCACGGAGTTGAAAAAAAATTCTTCATTATTAACTCCGTGGGAGTACCATGTTTATAGCACAAGCCCCGAATGAAGTCCCTGGCTCCGTAGGTGCCTCCTGTTCTTAAAGGCGATCTCCGTAAGCTTGGTATTAAGCCCTCATAGAATTATCTATTTTCCAGCCGCCCAAAAAATGGCATTACTAAACAGTGTGGTATAATCTTTACTGTCAAAAAGCAAAGGCGAATGCCCCATAAAAATGTAAACGTTACGGGCTTTTTTTGCGGGATTAGTCCACACTACCGGATGGTCCCCCATGGTAATACCATCTTTAGGCTCATAGGTCGACTCATCTACAGATGCCAGCACATGCACGTTAGGCCTCGGACTTTTATCATAAGTATACCACTCCTCCTTCTGAACCAGGAAAGATGGCGATATACCTTTCATTACCGGGTGTTTTTTATCTTCGATATTAACCGTCCCTTTGGCAAAAGTGGCTATGTAATTTTTAAAACGGATGCCACCCATATAGTTCCAGAACCAGTTCCACATAGGGTAACCGTCGAACTCGCCTAACAGGGTCGCATGATGAAAACCTATCCAGCCGCCTTTGCCCTCATCAATGTATTTTTCAAATGCCTTTACAGCTTTCTCTTTCCATGCATAGGGCGGGTAGTCCAGTTGAATAAATAATTGATAATTAGTTAAAAAGGCATCATTAATTGTATCAGTACTTTGTATATAATCGACAGAAAAATTGCTGTCGGCAGCCAGTTTATCCAGCCAAACTTTGGCTACTTTTGAGTACTCAATATGGTGCCCGCCGTTTTCATACAGGGCGATGACTCTAAATCGCGGGGCCTTTTGAGCCCAGGCGGCGATAACGGTTAGGAGACAAAAACTTAAGAGAAGAATTATTTTTTTCATATCGATTATTTTCGGGGGTGATGGTTTATTTTGATCCTGCCCAAAGGATGGCATCCCGGAGCAGCGTTGTGTAACTTTGATTGGCGAACACGGATGGATCATGGCCTACCCCGATATAGATCATTCGGTGGTATTTTTCATTCGTCCAGATGATGGGATGATCCCCCATGGGTTTGTTTTGCTTATAGCTCGTTTCATCGGCGGTCGCCAAAACGCGCACATTGGGTCGCGGACTTTTATTAAACTCATACCATTCATCGGAGATCTCAAACTTTGCAGGTAGGTTTTTAGTGACGGGGTGCTTCCTGTCTTCTATAACAACAATTCCTTTTTGATAAGCTGGATGCGGTGAATACACCACCCCGCCCATAAAATCCTCAAACCATTGCCAGTATTTGGTGCCTTTAGCTAAAAACTCCGTACCGGTTAAACCCGCGCCATGAATGCCAACCCAACCCTTCCCCTGCTCCACGAACTTCTGTAAAGCGGATTGCTGACTGTACGAGATATCAAAAGGTGCTAATTGCAGCATCACAAATACCTCATAGTTCTTCAGGTTTTCATCATTGATCTTGCTCGAATCATCGGTGTAGTCAACTTTAAAATGATTGTCTTCGCCCAATTTCTCAAAAAATGGCCTGGCGGCGGTCATCATTTTGATATGATCATCCGAACGGGAAATCACAACTAATGCCCTGAATTTAAACTGCTGCGCCCGTAAGTTACCCGCCAATAAAAACGGGATTGCCAGAACAACAAGGTATTTCAGCTTATTCATCAGCATCTATTGTTTGTAGATCCTCCCCATCATCGGGTTATTCCAGATCACTTTTTTAACTTCTTCAATATCGATAGCTCCCTGGTGACTGTACACCACTTTGCCCTCCGGATCAACCAGCATGGTATAAGGTAAAGCCCCATCCCATTTGGAATCAACAGCCTCGATCATTTTGTATTTGTCATCGCCGGTATAGATATAATTTGTACCTGATGACTGCTTGCGTTGTAAAAACTTCAGCGCCTTATCCTTATTAGCCGGGTCATCGGCGCTGATACTTACAAATTCAAGCCCTCTGTCGCGATACAGCCTGTTCAGCGTAACAAGGTCATCAAACTCGGCAACACAGGGCCCGCACCAGGTAGCCCAAAGATTGATCAGCCTCAACCTGTCCGAATGATTTTTCACGACAGTTGCAATTCCAACTGCATTAATGGTATCTATTTTAACTGGCTCTTTAGCCCATTGAATTTGGGCTTTCTCAATCCAGTCCTTTTTCTCGGCCCATTTAACCGAACAGCCAAATGTTTTAGTAACAGGTACCGCTATTTCTTTACTTGCCAGCACCGCATCAATAGCATTACGCACATCCTGCGATCTTGGCGTTTTGGCTGGGTTTTCCATATCATCTATCCGGCCATTATAGCGCAGTTTCCTGTCCTTGTCAAAAACAAAAATATGAGGTGTGGCCACGGGGCCATATTTGTTTGAGGCTATTTCAGTTTCGCCGTCATACAGATATGGAAAGTTGAAACCCCTATCTTTAGCACGCACTTTCATATCTTCAAATGAATCGCCTAAATCACTGTATCCCAATTCGTCATAACGTAACGAGGACGGATTATTAGGATTAATCGCCACTACACTAACTCCTTTTGAGGCATAGTCGCTGGTGAGTTTGATCACCCTGTCCTCATAAGCTTGCGATGTAGGACAATGGTTACACATAAAAACCACAACCAGTACTTTGGCGTTTTTAAATGATTGTAAAGTATAGGTTTTACCATCAATGCCCGGCAGACTAAAATCGGGTGCCTGTGCTCCTATTGCCAGCGTTTTATGCTCGTCGGCAGCAAAGCAAAATACCGGGCTGCACAACAACAGCGCAAGGATTAAACTTATATTGATCTTCAACTTCTTCATAACCGGGTATAATGGTTTATAATTTAGTCGCTTGTTGATACCGCCAGCAGGTACCAGGCCGTGTGTGGCAGCCATTGCTCGGCCCAGCGCCAGTCTGAGTCTTTACCTGATACTGCATAAGGGATATTGAAGTCAATGTCATCCTCGTTATCAAAACCTGAAGTAATGCCGTTCACGATACCACCCGGAGCATTGGTATACTCAAATGTGCCGAAAAAACCATAAGCCGGGTTATTATGCCCAGTACCCTGTAGCATACTGGCATCAAATGGGTTAAGGCCCAGGATCCAGTTTAACTGATCAATCGCGAAGCCGGAAAGCTGATCATGAAAAGCCTTGTCATCTTTAAACAGGTTAGCTGCCATCCGCGCGGCCGTAGCCACTGAGCCAAGCCTTGCATTTTCGCCCTGCCACCATGGTGATGCATCGCTGTCATGCGGAAAAAAGAAAGCGCTGCGCCTGTTGCCTAAAGTATTCTGCACCAGTTCGCGGCTATAACCAAAGGGGTTATTCACCTCATGCGTAATCGCCAACTCAAATTCCATTGATTTCCGTACTGCCGATTTGATCTTAGCCTGAAGTTCGGCAGTAGCATAGGGATAATAATACAGCAGGCTCACAACAGGTAAGCCTCCGTCCGAAGGATGAAAGAAAGGCCTGTCCTTATCGTCTGCACGCCAAAAGTTTTGATATTTATTCCATGAGGTTAAGCGGTTCAACAGGTTATTAGCACGCTTTTCAGCAGCCGTTTTGTATACGTCTTTGTGGGTTACTTTAAAAAGCTCTGTAGCAGCGCTTAGTGCGCAATAATCATCAAGAATATTTTCCTTTTTATCATAATCCATTTGCGGGTTTTCTTTCTCCAAAAAGGCAAAGGCATTTTCAGCGGCTTTCAGATAATCAGCATTGCTATACTCACCGGATGTTTGATAGGCCGAGGCCATAGCCAAAGCTGCGATAGAAATCCCCGCTCCTGAACGATAGCTGGCCTGATAACTACGCCAGTTTTTGCCGGTAGTAGTTTTGGTGAACGATTGGTCTTTAGTTTGTTTGATCCGGTAATTGCCCTCATCAGCCTGGATCACGCGGTCTTTAGCCAATTTTCCCGGCCCCGGTGAAGACACAGAGCGGTAAAACGAACCATTTTTAGCCTGCATTCGCACTAAATAATCAGCCCCATACATGGCTTCATCCAAAATCCTGCGGTTAAACTGGCGGAAGTCCGTTCCCGGTCGGGCAGACAATAACTCATAAGTTTTAAACAAACTAAAGGCCGATAAAGAGATCTGCTGCGGGTTATAATAATTGGAGAACGATAAATGCGAAAGATGTTTACCATAATCGCCGGTGGCATCATACCAGCCGCCGTGTGCATCAATTGTATCTGTTGTGCCTGATAATACCAGGTGATGATCGGCTTTATCCAATAAACCAGAGCTTCGCTGTCCTTTAAAGTAATATACTACATCAGATATCGTAGCCTTTTCAAGTACGTTTTTGCCTATAATAAATGGATAAGATGAAATAACACCTTTTGGCGAGTTGAACTGAATTTTATAAGCACCTGCTGTTGTAAAGCCGCTGAAATCAAGTGTCCAGAATTCAAAATTCTTCCATTTATTTACCGGGCCGCTGTAAGTAACTTGCCCTGTAAATACTGTATTACCATTTTCAGCGTCTACCAGGTTAAAGTTGGTAAATGACAGATGACTGTCAGCCACTATAACGGCACGTTTGGCTTTGCTCTCCTCGTAACCCACATGATTGGTTACTACCTTAATACTTTGCGCCTGTGCTAAAAACGGAAGGCTCATTAAAAACAAGCCAACAGACGAAAGAATAGCTATATGTTTTTTTAGGTTCATATATAAAGTTAAGGAATTATAAATGGCAGCAGGAAACTGGGTTTGCATCCTGCTTCAAATCTAAAAGATTAACTTTCCGATGGATATTTTCATGCCACTACATTAGCACTACCATTGCTAAATACCTCAATTTGTTACAAATAGCCATGAACGCTATCTGCTCCTACATATTTGCCTTGCTTATTCGTTTTAGTCCCGAATTAACACAATAAATAACAGTAGTGGTGTTGTAGTGGCTTCAAAATAGCAATTGAACAAAGTTTGACAGATAATTGCAAAAGATTAAATTTCATATCTTGTATAAACCAGTTATGAAACCCCGCAACATAAAATGCGGATACAAAAACCTAATAATTAATGGAGAATACCGGAGGTACAAGAAAATTTCTGATAGCAACGCATGGCAAGCTGGCGGGTGGTGTAAAATCATCGCTTGATCTTATTACCGGAGCAGCGGATAACACTTTTTTGATAGAAGCTTATGTTGACGAAAACCGCTCTTTAGAAGCTGATATTAAAGCGGTACTTGATCAGGTTGGTGATAATGATGAACTTATCGTTTTTTCGGATATCATGGGCGGCAGCGTTACCAATCAAATACTCCAACATGCTCTTCAGGCTAATGTGCACGTTGTTTCTGGCTTTAACCTGCCGCTCGTAATAGAAATTATACTGGCCGATACCGATACGCCCGCCGAAGAAGTAATTGAAGAGGCTATTGAAAACGCAAAACAACAAATGGTATACGTAAATAAACTTTTGACCTCGCAAAACCAGGAGGAAGCACATGATTAAGCTAACCCGCATAGATGACAGGCTGGTACACGGACAGGTTGCTTTTACATGGACACCGGCCCTCGGCGCCGATTGCCTGCTGATAGCCAACGATAAGGTGGCCAAGGACGAATTTATGAAGATGACCCTCGGCCTGGCCAAACCTGCAGGTACTAAACTCCTGATTAAGTCGGTAAAAGATGCGGCTGTTTTTTTGAATGATGAAAAGAGCAAAAACGCTAAAGTTTTGATCCTGATAAACAGCGTTAAAGATGCCGCTGCGCTGGCTGCTGAAGTAGCGGAGATAACAACCATAAACTTTGGCGGATTACGGTCAAAAGAAGGGTCAAAACTGATCTCAAAAGCGATAGCAGTTAATGACGATGATATAACTATCATTCGTGAGATGATTGCAAAAGGCCTTGAACTGGAAGTGCGACAGGTACCTACCGATAATAAACACCTTGTAGCAAGCCTTATTTAACAAACAGATTTTAAACCAATACAAACAATCATTTAATCCTTGTCAGTATCATACTTGCTCATCGCGCTGATAGCGATGTTTGGACATTCGGAAGATTTTTTGGGCACTACGCTGCTCAGTCGCCCCCTTGTGCTTGGCCCGCTGGTTGGCCTGGTGCTTGGCGATGTAACGCAGGGTGTGATTATTGGTGCTACCCTGGAGTTAATATTCATGGGCAATATCAAAGTTGGCGCAGCTATTCCGCCTGATGTGATCACCGGTGGCGTATTGGGTACCGCATTTGCCATTATCTCGGGTAAAGGACCTGCCATAGCACTTGCCATAGCCGTACCTGTTTCCATACTGGCCG
>NZ_DASVOB010000360.1:0-7066 GCF_036383575.1 Mucilaginibacter sp. | reverse complement strand
TAAAATAAGTGTTATAAATAACAGGATCTTTTTCATTTAATTTTCTTCTTTCGGTTCGCGTTTGCTGCCCAGGTATAGTTCATACTCAAACAGGCGGCAATCAAGCTTACCATTATAAAATTCAATTTTGCGGGCAGCCTTTAGTCCTATTTTCTTGGCCAGGTCGGGATTGCCCGTAAAAACGTAACCATTATACCCGAGGCATTTCTTTTTCAGGAAATCGCCCATGCGTTTATAGGTGATCTCCAATTTGGTGTGCACACCCAAACGCTCGCCGTATTCAGGGTTAAACATCACCACGCCTACTTCGGCAGGAACCTCGGTATCTTCAAAGTCACAAACGTTAAAATCAATCAAATGTTCTACGCCGGCAGTTTTTGCATTTTTGCGGGCAATGTCAACGGCATCTTCAGAAATATCTGTAGCAATGATCTTAAAGCCGGTTTCTTTTTTTGCTTTGTCCTTTAAAGTGCGGCGTTCGGCAAAAAATACGGTTTCATCATAACCCAGTATATGCATAAAGCCGTAATTCATCCTGAACAAGCCCGGATGTTTATCGGTGGCCAGCAATGCGGCTTCAATGGCCAGGGTACCCGAACCGCACATGGGGTTAATGAACGTGCTTTTCATATCCCATTTGGTAGCCATGATGGTTGATGCCGCTAATGCCTCAAGCATAGGTGCCTTGCCTGGTATTTTACGGTAGCTGTGTTTTGCCAGGGTTTCGCCGGATGTATCCAGGAAAATTTCGGCACGGTCATCCTGCCAGTAAAGGTGCACCAGGGTTTTATTAACCTCCGGGCCCGAATCCGGCCTGATGCCTTTGATAGATTTGATCCTGTCGGCAATGGCATCCTTCACCTTTACGTTGGCAAACAGCGGGGTAAGGATGTGCTCGTTATTTACGTTTGATGATACGGAAAAATAGCCGGTAAAATCAATCAGCTTTTCCCATTCAATGGTTACCAGCTCATCGTAAAGCTCTTTCGGGTCGCGGGCGGTAAAAGTTTTTAACGAATACAGGATCTGACTTGCGCAGCGCAAATTCAAATTAAGCGGAATGGTATCTGTAACGGTACCCTTTAGTTCGACCCCTGTGGGGAAAACACGTACCGGCTCAAAGCCTAAAGCTTCAACTTCCCGTTGCAGGTAAGTTGAAAGCCTTTTGTTACATGTAATTATGATTTTACTTTCGGTGTGGAAAACTTGCATATTAATTCGGTAAAATTAAGAATTAAAAAGCCCCTATTTTAATTTCTTAACTATTAACTTTACATTTTAAATTATTTGAAGACTAATTATGGAAGTTAAAGGTAAGGTACATGAAGTATCGGCTACCCAGCAAGTAACCGATTCACTTAAAAAACGCGAACTTATACTTGAATATATTGAGAACCCTCAATACCCTGAATATTTAAAGTTTGAAGCTATACAGGATCGTTGCAATTTGCTTGATAGCGTTAAAGTTGGTGATGATGTAGAGGTGTCATTTAACCTTAAAGGTCGCCCGTGGACAGATAAAATGGGTAAAAAAAGTTATTTTAACTCGTTACAGTTATGGAGGGTTACTCCGCTGGCTGCCGCTAACAACGCATCTGCTGCGCCGCAATATGCAGCTCCTTCAGCTGATATCAGTTCATCAGCCGATGATGACGATCTGCCATTCTAAATAGAAAAGAATAAGCAAGATATTTCAAAAGGCCCTTCATCAGGGCCTTTTGTTGTTTGCTGGATTTCATATTACGATATTGAATGCATCTGTAATAAGATTGATCAAATAGCTTGTCATGTAGCGACAATCAAAGAACGAGCAAAATAATATGGCAACAATTCAAACGCAATCTTTACTCACCTGCCCTGCTTGCGGACATCAAAAGGAAGAAACTATGCCCACTAATGCCTGCCAGCACTTTTACGTATGTGAAAACTGCCAGGCCATGCTAAAGCCGCTTGCCGGGGATTGCTGTGTATATTGCAGTTATGGAACAGTAAAATGTCCGCCGGTACAGGCTGGTACTTCCTGCTGTCGATAAACTGGTCATACTTCCCTAAAAGTTGTCTTTATCCGTTTCGTAACATATCCGCAAATTCATTCGGTAACGGGCTATCCTCAACTGCACGCGCAGCCCTTTCAACATCATACGCAACACGTATAAATTCAACCTGAACACTGCTTGGGTCAGTAACAGAGCTTGTTTCGCTGAGTGTTAAAATTACATAACAGCCGTTGGGGTTACCATCTTTCGGCTTACCCACAGAGCCCAGGTTAATAACATGCTTGTAGTTGTTGTCATCGGCCTCGAGAATACGATGATAAGGCTTGTGCGAATGGCCGACACACAAAATGTCAGCCTTTGCTTCGTCCATCATTTCTAAAACGTAAGTCTCATCGAGATCTTCTAAAATATATTCGTCAACACTCCGTGTGCTGCCATGAGCCAGTACGATGTTTAACGCATCGTCATTTAGTTTAAATTCCAGCCGGATATGAGCGGGAAGTGTTGCAAGGTATTTTCTGCCGTCAGTATCAATTAAATGATAGGCGTAGCCTTTACCAGGCTCGCTTAAGCTGTGTTCTGTTGTTACCAGTTTTTTTACTTTCAGGTCATGGTTACCTGCAAGCGTTGCAATATTACGTTTGCGGATTTCTGCTATCACCTCGTTAGGCCAAACGTTGTAACCTACGAGATCGCCGAGACAATAAACGGCATCTACATGACGGGCATCTAAATCTTTCAGCATGGCTTCCAATGCCGGGAGATTGGCATGGATATCGGAGAATAAAGCTATTTTCATTGATTATCCGTTTCGTAACATATCTGCGTATTCATTCGGTAGCGGGCTGTCTTCAACCGCTTTGGCCGCTTTCTCGATATCGTAGTCAAAACGGATAAATTCTACCTGCACGCTATCCTTATCCTTGATCGAGCTGTTTTCATTAATATGCAGCAATACATAACCGCCGCGCGGGTCTTTATCTTTCGGTTTGCCGACCGAGCCGATATTAATGGCGTGACGATAATGGGTATCTTCTGTAATTACCGATGGCAATACCCTGTGATAGGGCTGATGCGTATGTCCAAAGCACATGATATCCGCATCTGCTTGCTCCATAATACGGATCAGGCTTTTTTCGTCGCGATCTTCAAACAGGTACTCGTTCACCTTGCGCGGGCTGCCGTGGACCAACAATACGTTGAGTTTATCGTTATTTAACTGGAACTCTAAACGGATATGAGCGGGAAGGGTACGCAAATAGGCCCGCTGTTCATCTTTTACTATCTCGTTGGTATAGGCTATGGATACTTTGCCTAAAGCCTTTTCTTCGTCGGTTTTATAGGCACAGCCACAATCATCGCTATGGCGGCCAATGCCGAAGTCATAGTTACCGGTTATTGTCGGGATATTACGTTTACGGATTTCGTCGATCACTTCGTTCGGCCAGATGTTGTAGCCTACAAGGTCGCCAAGGCAATAAATGGCATCGGTATTTCTGGTTGCCACATCGGCAAAAAAGGCTTCCAAAGCCGGAAGATTGGCATGGATATCGGAGAAAAGTGCAATTTTCATTATTCTACGGCAGTTATAGTTTTAGACGTGTAATATTTTTTACGGAAGTAAAAGGCAAGATTAACCAATGCGATCAGGGCAGGCACTTCTACCAGTGGCCCGATAACCCCGGCAAACGCTTCGCCGGAGTTAATGCCGAATACGCCAATCGCTACTGCAATTGCCAGCTCGAAATTGTTACCGGTGGCAGTAAATGCAATAGAAGTACTTCTTGAATAATCGGCACCGAATGACTTGCCCAGGAAAAACGCGATCACGAACATGATGGCAAAGTAAATCACCAGCGGTATAGCGATCCTTACAACATCCATAGGTATTTGGACGATCAGGTTACCCTTAAGGCTGAACATAACCACAATGGTAAAAAGTAAGGCGATCAGGGTTATCGGTGAAATAAACGGCACATATTTGGTTTGAAACCATTCCTCGCCCTTGATCCTGATCAGCGTGTAACGGCTGATAACGCCTGCTGCAAAAGGTATCCCTAAATAGATGCCTACGCTTTTTGCGATCTCGCCAATGGTAATATTCACAGCCAGCCCCTGTAAGCCGGATAATGGCGGCAATACCGTAATAAACAGGTAAGCGTAAACGCTGTATAGCAATACCTGGAAGATGCTGTTTAAAGCGATCAGCCCGGCAGCATATTCACGGTTGCCCTCGGCCAGTTCGTTCCATACCACCACCATCGCAATGCAGCGTGCAAGGCCGATCAGTATCAAACCGACCATATAAGCCGGATGATCACGCAGTAAAGTGATTGCCAGCACGAACATCAGCACTGGGCCAACTATCCAGTTAAGCACCAGTGAGGCGCTCAGTACTTTGGTATCTTTAAATACCTGTCCTATGTTCTCATATTTTACTTTGGCTAATGGCGGGTACATCATCAGGATCAGACCAATGGCCAGGGGGATATTGGTTGTCCCGCTTGAAAAGGAATTGATGAACCCGGAAGATGAGGGAATGAAATAGCCAATCCCTACGCCACTTGCCATGGCAAGGAAAATCCATAGGGTTAGGTAACGATCAAGAAAACCTAATTTTTTACGTTCGGCCACGGGGGCACAGTTGTTTGCTGACATGTGATTTACTGTATAGTTAATGTTTTGATGAAGCAGGTGTTAAAATATATTTCATTTAATTGGTTATTGCATTAAAGCAATATTACGATTGATATCGACAAAAAAAAGCTCAGCAACAGCTATCGTCACAATTTACCTCTACAAAGAAGCTTGCGAGCAGCGTTCTGTATTTTGCCCAGGTTTTATTGTTGATACAGTAACACATACTGGTGCCTTCTATTTTTCCTTTAATGATCCCTACATCTTTCAGTTCTCTCAAATGTTGGGAAATGGTAGGTTGTGCAAGGCCGAGCAGATCAACCAGGTCACTTCCTATACATTCATTGGCTTTGATCAGGTGTTCAATAATGGCAATACGGGCAGGGTGCGCCAATGCTTTTAACATTACCGCCAGCTCATTTTGTGCATCCGTAAAATTTGCTGTTTTTGTTATTCCCATATTGCAATGTCACGATTAATTGGTGAAATAAAAAAGCTTCTGCCCGTTATTTTTTCAATCATTCTGATCTCATGCTAAATTCTCTTTTACAAAGTTTGCCGAATAGATTTTTATCAGATCTCTCACTTCACGGAACTTATCCATGATCTCTTCGGGTGTGCCTGTCGCTTTTGCCGGATCAGGGAAGTTTTGATGGAAGCGTTTAACATTGCCCGGGAAAAAAGGGCAGGCCTCATTGGCGTTATCACAAACAGTGATCACCATATCAAACAGAATGGCCGAATATTCGTCCACATGGTTTGAGGTGTGTTTTGAAATATTAATGTGGTCTTCGGCCATCACCTGTATGGCTTTAGGGTTCACGCCATGCGTTTCGATCCCGGCGCTGTAGATATTTGCCTTGTCTCCGGCATAGAACCGTAAATAGCCTTCAGCCAACTGGCTACGGCAGCTATTACCCGTGCATAGTACTAAAATATTCTTCATGTTTCCTCCTTTAGTTGATCCCTGTAACTTTACTTCTTCTTTCCAGTAGCAATACATCCCGCCACATACCGTTCATTTTGCCGACCTTTTCCCGGTAACCGATTTGCCGAAACCCGTGCTTTTCATGTAAGGCAACACTTGCGGCGTTTTCAAGGAAGATCCCGGCCTGTAACGTCCAGATATTTTCCGCTTCGGTATCGCTGATCAGTTTTTCAAGTAGCGCCGAACCGACTTTTCGCCCCTGATAGGCTGTACCTACATAAACACTCACTTCGGCAACACCTGCATAAACGCAGCGGCTTGATACAGGCGTTAAGGCAACCCATCCGGCAATTTTGCCATCAATTTCCGCTACAAAGCGGTGCTTTTCCATATGAGCTTTATTCCATGCAGGGCCGTTGGGTGCGCTGGTTTCAAACGTAGCGTTGCCTGTTGCAATGCCTTCCTGGTAAATGCGCAAAACGCTGTCCCAGTCTTCATCGGTCATCGGTCGTATTGCTATCATCGTGATTTTAGTGAAAAGTTCAGAAATCGGTTTGTTTTTAGCAGCAGCCTGATCCCGGTGCGCAGCATGGAGCAGCAACGGCAAGGTTTTTCAATTCAACTTTTTGTTTTGCAGGTGCAGGAGTGCAGCACTCTTCGCCTTTATCGTTCGTGCCACAGCTCCCGCCTCTTGTAATGGCTTTGCATTGTACGGCATCCGGGCGCAGGTCAACGATCAGGTTATCGCCATCGATGATAAATTCGCCGGGGAACATCTGACGGGTATCAAACTCAGAATTTCCGAACTCAATTTTAACCGTTCCAAGCGGGTTAAGCGGCAGTGATTTTTCAACAACAGCCACAATAGATAAGGCCTTGCTTACTTTCATTGATCTTTCCTGTTGCTCGTTTTCAGGTTCCCAAAGCTGTACGATAATTTCAGTCCAGCTATTCATAACGCCGCCACAATCAACAGAAACAATTGGGGCCTGCTTGATCTCGGTAATGTGATAAGAGGCATCAACCCATTTGTTTTCTGCATACTGGAACTGCAAATTCAGATCAGGGTTCTTTACCAGTTCTTCTTTGAACTGGCTCCAGTTCAGGCTATCTGCTTTGTTCATAGTTTCGTTCTCCTTTATTTGTTTTATTGCAATATTGCGATTGATTTGTTCAAATTTTTTTAGCAGCAGGATTTGGTTTTATTATAGGACTGCATGAACTGTCCCAGCTGATTTTCCAGTTTTTCCCAGGCTTTCGGTTCAATGCAGTAGCAAACGCTTACCCCTTCAATGGTACCTTGTATCAACCCGGCATTCTTGAGTTCTTTTAAATGCTGTGAAATTGTCGGCTGTGCCAAACCAAGTTCATCTACCAAATCACCACAGATACAGGCATTGGTTTTGATCAGATATTGCAGGATGGCAATGCGGGCGGGGTGTGCCAATGCTTTCAACATGGTTGCCAACGCATTTTGCTCATCTGTGAATATTTCTGTTTTTGT
>NZ_DASVOB010000359.1:0-3637 GCF_036383575.1 Mucilaginibacter sp. | reverse complement strand
CTGATCGAACGCTTTTACCAGGGCGTAAAATTTAATAGCTGGGGCGACAGGTATCGGCACGAGCTACGGTGGCTGTATCGCTTATTGAAGGTTTTCGGCACCTTATGGTTGTTGTGGATCCCTTATACTGCCATCGACTATTTTTATTACCATAATGCATCAGGTCTTTATACTTATTATCCTTTATATCTCCTTTTTACGGTAATGATGATCTGGATTGCAGCCGCGGTTTTTTCTAAGCCAGAAACTACTGCTCCTGTCTTGGTGCCGGCTATTTCAAAGCCATCGCCTTCAGTGGCGATGAAAGAAAAAGGCAGCTGGCTGAAGAGAGCCATGGAAGAGCATCGGTTTTACCAGGACCCGGAATTGAGCTTGAAGACACTGGCCGAAAAGCTGGACCTGCATCCACACGAATTATCCCGGATCATTAATGTGACACTCAGGAAAAACTTCAATGATTTTATCAATGAATATCGAATAAGGGAGGTGGTGCAGAAAATGCAGGACCCTGCTTACGACCGGTTAACATTGCTGGGCATTGCATTTGACACCGGCTTCAATTCCAAATCAACTTTTAACCGCACTTTTCGGGAAATGACCGGGAAAAGCCCCGCTGAATATAAAAGCGAGCTGAAAAAAGGAGGCCCATCTTATCATTTGAGACCTTATTCCCGTTCTGCGGCGATAATTTCGTATCAGGAAGCCACCTCAAACTGGCCTTCCAAGAAATTAAACCGCAATTATATGTTTAGGAATTATATCAAAATAGCATGGCGTAACCTGGTACGCCAGAGGCTTTATAGTCTGATCAATATCTCGGGGCTGGCAGTAGGTTTAGCCGTATGCATGCTCATTATGCTGTATGTGGCGCATGAACATAGTTATGATCGTTTTCATAAAAATGCAGATCGCATATTCAAGCCCTATGCGGAGATGAAGATAAACGGCAATACGATGAACCTTGACCAAATGAGTTATGCATCCGGGCCGATCATCAAACAGTCGCAACCGGCTGTGGAAGATTACATGCGTACCATGCATTATTTTATGTCGTCGGTTGTTATCAGTAACCCTTCGCAGCCCGAACGGAAGTTTGCCGAAAATAAGTTAGTGTTTGCCGACGCCGGTTTCTTCAGCTTCTTCTCCTTTAAATTATTATCAGGACAAGCCTCACAGGTTTTATCCGCACCTTTTTCGGTGGTTATATCACAGGCCATGTCAAAAAAATATTTTGGGAATGAAGATCCGGTTGGCAAACTGCTTACGATCAGGACAGACAGCGCCTATACTTACCAGGTAACCGGCGTTGCCGAAAACTGCCCTTCCAATTCTACTATTGAGTATAATTTCGTTGCATCCAACAGCGGCTTTATCACCACTAAAGCCGCTAAAAAATTTATTGGCGAGCAGAAGGTAGGCGGGGGGCTTTTCGATATTTATCTTTTGCTGAGGCACCCTACAGATACAGCGATGCTGAAACGTGGTCTCCAATCGCTCTACGCCGGCAAAAGCACCGAGCCGGAGATAAAATTCTCGATATTCCCGCTGGTGGACCGGCACTTGAAAAGATCATATGACAATTCTAATTTTAAATACCTTACCATATTCCCCCTGATCGCCTTATTGATACTTTTACTCGCTTTGTTCAATTACATGAGCCTCTCCACCGCCAGGGCTACGTTGCGGGCAAAAGAAATCGGGATCCGGAAAGTATCAGGTGCCAGCCGTAAAAGCATCGCATTGCAATTCTACATTGAATCGGCCATCTTTTCGGTTGTATCTTTTTTATTGGGATACGTATTGTGTTACCTGTTTAAACCGGTGCTTTTTAATATACTGCAGCTGCAAATTGATGACGCTTTCTTTTATAGCCCGCTGATCTTATCTCTTTTACTTGGATTACTGGTATTTACGATCTTGGTAGCAGGCAGCTATCCGTCGTTGGTATTGTCGGCCTTTAAGCCGGCTATTACCCTTAAGGGGAAGATGAGCAAGCAATCGGGCGGGGTTATTATCCGGAAGGTATTTACGACCCTGCAATTCTCCATATCCGTAGGGTTGATCATTTGTGGTATTGTGATAGACAGGCAGCTTTACTTTTTCAGGCATACGGAAACAGGCGTGGACCGCGATAACGTGGTTATGATACCGGTTGGCAGTAACTTTAAAGGTTACCCCGCTTTTAAGCATGAGATCATGTCGCTACCCGGTATAACTAATGCGGCTTCCTCACGTTACGGCATGTTCAGTAATTATGATATGATCGGGATAAGCGGCAATACCAAAGATGAAACAGTGATGCTTCCTTTTTTAACTGTCGACAAAAATTTCTTTTCTATTTTGGGATTGAAATGGAAACATCCGCCTTTGCAGGGCCGCGAGCTGGAAATAGGGCAAAAAGTATTGCTCAATGAACTGGCAGCAGAAAAACTACATTTACCAGTTAACCCGGTGGGGAGCTTCATTAACACCGGGGCGAAAAATATTGAAGTAGCCGGTGTAATAAAGAACTTCAATTTTGGATCGCTGGAAGACCAGATCCAGCCTCTGGGGCTTTTTGTAACGCCGGATACAGCAAAATCATGGACACTTGAATCGAGGAGCCGTTACCTTTTCGCAAAAATAAAACCGCATACCAATTTACCCACACTGCTTGGTTCGATGCAAAGCATTTTTAAAAAGTATGATGCTGATACGCCATTCGATTATACTTTTATGGATGATGCTTTTAATGCACGGTACAAGGCTGAAGATAAGCTGGCGGCTATTTTTAGCATTTTTACCGTGATCACCATCGTATTGGCAGCTATGGGGTTGTTCGGGCTGGCGGCATTTACTACAGAACAACGTACCAAAGAAATTGGTATACGCAAGGTTTTAGGAGCAAGCATTTCATCAATTAACGGGCTGTTATCCAGAGACTTCTTGAAGCTTGTCCTGCTATCTGTTATTCTGTCCTCACCGATAGCCTGGTGGGCTATGCACAACTGGTTACAGGGCTTTGCTTACCGCATTCCTATTCAATGGTGGATGTTTGGATCAGCTGGATTGTTAGCCGTCATTGTTGCAGCTGTAACTGTTAGTTATCATGCCATAAAAGCGGCTATGGCTAACCCGGTGAAGAGTTTGAGGAGTGAGTAAGTGGTAAGTTAGCTGATTGTTCCGGAATAGCATTGTCTTAGAGGCTGTTTAAAAACGAATCGAAAGTTTTTTGTAGAGACGCATCACATGCGTCTCCCGGCGGACAGGCCGATTCAAAAGGCTTCTAATCTCGTCGGAAATTGCGCGCGGGAGACGCATCATATGCGTCTCTACACTTAAAAGCAATCAAGTTGATCACCCTTGGTGTTGTGTTACCTATGAATTGAAATTTAGCCGATAATATTTGTACAAAAAGGGGGTTAACACATTTTTGACATAAAAACAATCAACTACCTGATTATTAATTACATATACAGATGTTAACCCTAAATTATGTTAACCCTGTTAACCCCCTTGACCCGTCCTGAAATAGCTATACAGATTTGAGAGTAAATCCTATTCTAACTATACAAGATTCTGTTAATCCTGTATACGCTATACAGGTTTTTTTTTTAAAGATAGTTATTTAATAACTTGTTGTTTGTTTGCCGGGACT
>NZ_DASVOB010000358.1:0-15438 GCF_036383575.1 Mucilaginibacter sp. | reverse complement strand
CGTACTAAGTATGATATCAAATTCCGGTCAAAAAACTTTTTTGAAAACCTGGGCGATAAGGTGATCTATGATGATTTTGATCTGAATGTTAACCTTACTGCAAATGCGCAGTAGTCTTTAGAAGCTGTTTAAAAACATGTATAAAAGTCGTCATTGCGAGGCACGAAGCAATCCCCAAGAGGCAGAGGGGCTATGCGAATCCGCCCTGTATAGTCGGGGATTGCTTCGTGCCTCGCACTGACGTGGGAGAGATATAGCAGTTTTATTTAATTGTTTTTAAGCAGCTTCTTAGCAAAACAGGATACCACTTTAGAATTTATTATGCTTAATCACCCTATACAGGGTGAAGGGCTATTGTTTTGACTAATAAAAGCATTTAAAAACTCATGTAACGTTGGAAGAGGCCCGGAGCCGGGGGGATTGGATGTCCCCGGCAAAGGCCTGAACTTTTAACCCGCAGCTTAAATGCATACTGATATGAAAAAAGGAAAAATACTTCTGGGTTTGGCAGCAATTGTCACATTGATCAGCACTATGAGTTTTGTGGGCACTAAAGATGATGTACAAACCAAAGAGCAATTGGGCGAAAAATTGTTTTTTGATCCGATACTATCGGGTGATAATACTATCAGCTGCTCATCATGCCATAAACCGGAATTTGCTTTTGCCGATAGTGCTGTTTTTAGCAAAGGCATAAAAGGCAACCTCACTGCCCGTAACTCGCCGGGATTGACCAACCTCTCCGGCAGACCGCATCTTTTTTGGGATGGCCGGGCTGCCTCGCTCGAAGAGCAGGCTTTAGGCCCTATAACATCGGCTACAGAAATGGGGCTGCCAATTGAAGATGCCGTGAAAAAATTAACCGACAATAAATACTATGCCGATGCATTTCAAAAAATATTTAAATCAGCACCCACCAAAGATAATCTGTTGAAAGCCATTGCCTCATTTGAGCGCACGCTTGAAACATCAAACAGCCCTTACGACAGGTACGTGAATGGTGATGACCATGCCATATCTGAATCTGCCGCCCGCGGCCGGTTATTGTTCATCGGCAAGGCCGCTTGTAACAACTGCCATTCGGGCGAGGATTTTACTGCCGACAGGTTTAAAAGTATTGGCCTGTATAACGGGAAGGATCTGAATGATCCGGGCCGCTCGGTCATAACAAAAAATAAAACCGAGGACGGTGAGTTTAAAATTCCGGGCTTACGTAATGTGGCAGTTACTGCTCCTTATATGCACAACGGTAAATTCAAAACATTGAAAAGTGTGGTTGAGTATTACAACAACCCATCGCTGGTGGTTAAGGACGGTATCAACCGCGACCTGGCGCTTGAGAAACCACTTAACCTCACCAATGCTGAAATTGATGATATAGTTGAGTTTTTAAAGACCCTTACCGACGACCGTTTCAAGCAAAAACTGGCCTTAAATTGAAAAGTTGTTAAAATCAATTCGCTGTTACTGTTTTATGTAGAGACGCATCACATGCGTCTTATTTAGGACAAGCTAACCCGCAGGATAAGGCTGTGGTAATTTGCTCCCGGGAGACGCATGTGATGCGTCTCTACGAAGAAAAGAAATGATTTTAAACGACTTTAAGAAGATCAACCCCAACAAATAATTATTAACCCCAACCAGGCAGGCATTTGCCGGCGGGGCACGAAGTGCCCTGCCGTAGCCACTGCTTTGCCCTTGAACTATTGTAAAAATGAAGAAAATTGTACTCTTGCTTGTGTTCTTCGCCCTCATTTTCGGGCAAAACATATATGCGCAAAAACGAACGGTAACAGGGGTGGTAACCTCTGCCGATGACAAAGCCCCATTGCCGGGCGTATCCGTAACTGTTAAAGGATTAAACGAAGGCGCCGTCACTAAAGCTGATGGTAGTTTTAGCATCGTGATCCGTAATGGTAAATACCTGGTGTTTTCATTTGTAGGCTTTGAAAGCCAGGAAGTGGAAATTGATGGAATAAAACAATTTCAGATCAGCCTGAAGCCATCAAAAAATAACGCCCTTAACGAGGTGCAGATAGTTGGCTCGCGTAATGCCAACCGCACCAAACTGAACTCGCCGGTGGCGGTTGATGTGATAGACGTTAAACCGCTGCTGGAATCTGCCCCACAGGTAAGCGTAACGCAGATCCTGCAATATATTTCGCCCTCTTTCCACTCGGTTAACGGAAGCAACGCGGGTGATGCCGGTTCGGCGTTAAGCCTTGCCCAGCTTCGTGGTTTAGGCCCCGATCAGGTATTGGTATTGGTGAACGGCAAACGGAGGCATAAAAGCGCCAACGTAAACTACGGCGGTTTGGGTAACGGTTCAACCGGTTATGACCTCAATGCTATACCGACCGGATCTATTGACCGGATCGAGATATTGAGAGACGGCGCTGCTGCCCAGTACGGATCGGACGCTATTGCCGGGGTTATCAATATCGTATTAAAAAAGAAAACTGATGACTTCGCGGTTAATACTTCGGGAAGTGTGCGCAGGCGCGGAGATGGTGCAGTTACCCGTACAAGCGCTAACTACGGTGTTGGTTTAGGCAACAATGGCGGTTACATTAATGTCACTACAGAATATGCTACCCAGGCCATTTCGTTACCGGCAGGTCGAAAAGACGCAGGTTTATATAATGGCCCTATTTACGGTGGCGGCGCAAATACACGCGCATATGATGCTATATATACCAAAGCAATTGATGATGCTATTTTGGCAAGCCGGGGTATTGATCGTCACTTTTTTGACCAGCGTGCCGGCGGATCAAATGCCGGGCAGGATGCGTTGTTATTTTTCAACGCGGGTTTACCTTTAAAAAACTCGGCAGAGCTGTATGCCTTTGGTGGTATCAGCAGCCGTAATTCACAGTTTACGGCCACTTATCGTTTACCTGGCTGGACATCAAGAAACAACAACTTTATTTACCCCGATGGCTTTTTGCCAGCTATGGAAAATAATATAGTTGATGAATCGATAGCTGTTGGCATAAAAGGTAAGGTTGGTGACTGGAACGTGGATTTCTCAAACGTATATGGTAAAAACATATTCGGTAACCGGGTTGACAACTCACTGAATGCCAGTTTGGGTTTAAAAAGCCCTACCAGTTTTGATGCCGGTAGTTATAATGCCAGCCAAAACACAACGGCGCTTGATTTTACCCGGTACTTTAATAAAATATCAAAAGGTTTAAACGTTGCGTTCGGTGCCCAACACAGGGTTGAAGGTTTCCAGATCATTGCGGGTGAAGAAGCTTCTTATTCAAAGGCCGATCAGCGCAATATTGTTGATATCGATACTACAACCGGCGGAATCCCCTACCTTTCAAATGCCGGTGTAACTTCGCTGAACGGTCTTTCAGCAGGTTCACAGATCCATTTGGGTTTCAGGCCCGAAAATGCAGTTAATGTAAGCCGCTCCGTTACCGCAGGCTACGCCGATCTGGAGCTGAATGTCACTAAAGAGTGGCTTGTTTCGGGTGCCGGTCGTGCCGAGTACTTCTCAGATTTCGGGAATGTATTTACCTGGAAAGCCGCTACACGTTACAGCTTTGCAAGGTGGCTTAGCATTCGCGGATCAGCCAATACCGGTTTCAGGGCACCCGATCTGGCGCAATCTTATTATACCTCCATATCTACCTCATTTCAACAGGGCAGGGGAGTTGATATCCTTACGGCATCAAATCAAAGTGCTGCAGCGCGCGCGCTGGGCATCCCCAAACTATCACCCGAAAAATCAAAGGGATACGCATTGGGCTTAACCTCGGCACCGGGCAGTAACGTGGAGCTAACGGTTGATGCTTACCTGATCAATATTGATAACAGGGTAGGTAATACAGGTAATTTTACCTCGACAGATACTAACCTGCCGCAGGATGTTAAAACCCTGTTTCAGCAAACAGGTGCCGCGCAGGCCAACTTTTTTTACAATGAGTTTAGTACCCGTACCAAGGGTATTGAGTTTACCGGAAGTTACAAATTGCTACTGGACAAGGGAAATATAAACTTCCTGTTCGGCGGTAACTTTGAAAAGAACGAGGTAACTAAAGTAAACACACCTAAAGGCCTCGAAAAATACAAGAACGTGATCCTGAGCCCCGGCGAAAGGGCAAGGGTGACTACCAATATTCCTGCCCAAAAGGTAAACCTGCAGGGTATTTATAGTGTGGATAAATTCACCTTCCTGGCGCGTACTGTTTACTTTGGTAAAGTAACCACAGCATCGCAGCTGAGTGCAGCCGACCCGCTTAATCCTGTTTATTTTTATCAAAATCTTAAACCTATTTGGGTAACTGATCTTTCGGTGGGTTACAAGTTTACCGATAGGATCCAGGGCACTGTAGGCGTTAACAACGTATTTAATGTTTTAGGCGATTACTCCGATCCATCTATAGCAGGTTTGCGCAACCCTACGGTTGTCGGCATTCAGAACGGCAGTGCGGGCATTCAGCCATTTATCAAAATATCAGCTCATTTATAATAGCTTAATCATGAAAAGTATATATCAAGTAAAATATAAGCCAACAATAAAAAGGGCATCTATATTAAAAATGAACAAAGTATGGCTGCTGCTAAGCGCAGTGGCAATCTTTGCATCATCCTGCAAAAAAACAGATTACCTAAATATTAACGCTGCCGACAGGCCAGCACTTGCTGCCCATATCAGTTTTGTGAACGCGCGGCCGGTAAACGTCGGGATCCAGTTTTGGGCTTATACCACGCAGGTAACCAAAACAGCAGTAGCCATTAACACAAAAAGCGATTACCTGGATACCCAGTTTGGCGATGTGCAGATCAATTTTACCGAAGGTACAAATACATCATACAAAGCCTCAAGGCAGTTCGGCAACAGCGCCACCTTTACTTCAACCGGTGGCCCTAACGGCCCTATCGCTAATTATTATCATACCGTTTTCGCCGTTAAAAACACCAAAGCAACGGCCGATTCGCTCATTCTTTTTTATGACGATCTGAGCGCACCGGCGAGCGGGAAAGCTAAAGTTAGGTTTGTAAACCTTGCACCAGGCAGCGCCAATGTTGATTTTGGTGTAACAGGACAAACCGCCCTTTTTACCAATACAGCTTATGGCAGGGCAGGCGGTTCTGTACTATCTGGCTCGGGCTTGAATACCTGGTCATTAGGGCCTTTTGTTGCCGTGGATGCAGGCACCGTTAATTTTTCAGTTACGCAAACAGCAGATCATTCAGCAGTTAGTATTACAGTTGATAAACTACAGAATGTAACGCTTACCGCGGGGAAGATCTATACCATTTACATCAACGGCACGCCGGGTTCATCGGCCATAGGGGCAACCATACTTACTCATAACTAAATTTTAATGATAAAGCGCAGCATGGTGGAATGAGTTGTGCAAAAAGAGGCTGTCCCGGTTTAATGAACCGGGCAGCTTCATTTTAGGTAATTAACAATAACACATTATGAAAACAAACAGCAGAAGACAATTTATTGAAAATACCCTTAAAGCAACCGTGGCGGTTGCAGTAACCGGTCCGCTGATCCTGAGCGCCGATAAGGCATTGGCCGCTTACAACCAAAATGAAGGCCATTTGCAACCCGGTGATGTTTTAAAATTTAGCCAGGTGCCGCTTGGTTTTGACTATAAAGCTTTGGAACCACATATAGATGGCCTTACCAACGAGATCCATTATACCAAACATCATACTGCCTACATCAAAAATGTGAATGATGCTATTGTGGCCGAAAAACTGACTTTCAGTACTGAGAAAGAGTTTTTTGACCACGCCTCGCAGCTTTCGCCAAAGGCGCGTAACAATGGTGGCGGCGCCTGGAACCACAACTTTTTTTGGGAAAGTTTAACGCCAAATTCGGCCGGGCCGGATGGAAAGATCAAAGATGCAATTGTTGCAGCTTTTGGTTCATTTGAACAATTTAAAGATCAGTTTTCACAGGCAGCGCTTGGCCGATTCGGATCGGGCTGGGTGTGGCTGGTTAATGTGAATGGAAAACTTACTATTACCTCCACCGCTAACCAGGACAACCCTTTATTTGATAATGCTGCTGTAAAAGGTACGCCGCTATTGGCTTTGGATGTATGGGAACATGCCTACTATTTGAAATATCAAAACAGGCGTAATGAATATGTTGCAGGCTGGTGGAATGTAGTGAACTGGAATGCTGTGAATAAAAGATTAGCCTGATCTATGACAAGTATTACAGGTTACACAACGGCCAAATCAGGATCTCTGCAAAAAATTCTGTTAAGGACATTTATTATATATGCGGTTATAACAGTGATACCACTTGCGCCTGCTTTTTATCAGCAGGATTTTGATGCGGGCTTTTCGGTTAAAGGGTATCCTTACCGCTGGATCGATGTGATCAGCCAGAATAACCCATGGTTTTTTAGCAGCCAGGGTGGTAAAAATTATGAAGGCTGGTTCATAACCCTGTTGATCTGTTTGGCGATTGGAACCGCCTGGGCCTTCATTGATAAACTAAGGCACAAAGAGCAAAATGCGCTGGGAACACAGGGAGGTGAAAACAAGCTTTATAATTTGTTTTTTATAATGGTGCGTTACCAGGTAGCTTTAAGAATGTCATGGTTTGCCATTGCCAAGGTGTTCCCGGTGCAAATGCCTTTCCCTACACTGAGCCAGTTAAATACTAACCTGGGCGATTTTACTCCCGGAAAGCTTTACTGGCTTACCACCGGTGTGTCTCCATTTTTTGAGGTGTTTGCGGGGATCTTTGAGCTTGCAGCAACTGTGCTCATCTTGTTCAGGCGTACAGCAACATTGGGCGCGTTGATGATGATTGCTATACTGCTCCCTATCTGGTTTGTGAATATTGGGTATGATGCCGGGGTAGAGCTGGCCAGCCTGCACCTGCTGTTCCTCTCATTGGCGCTTTTGGCAAAAGATGCAGGTAATTTTTATACTATCCTCATCAGTCACCGGCAGGCAGCGATAGATTATATTCAACCACCTGCTTTTTCAAAACAATGGAAAAGGGCTACCCGTATTGTATTGAAAGCTGGTTTTATTTTTGCGTTTCTGCTTTACCGCGGATATCATTATGAACGCCTTTACGCTGCTGGCAAAACTTTTAAATTACCGCTTGATAAGGGTGTGCAAAGCTTTACCGGCCTTTATGATGTAAGTGAGTTTAAGTTAAATAACCAGATTTTGCCATATGCCCCAAATGATACCGTCCGCTGGCAAAATGTAGTGTTTGAAAAATTCAATACCATCAGTATTAAGATAGCCAAGCCTTTTAAATTGAATACTCAGAACAAGATCCGCACTACCGAATACTATGGCAATATAGGCCGGTTGTTTTATGGTTACAAGGCTGACACCGTTAAGCATGTGCTTACTTTGAAGAATCGTGCAGATACAACGGAGGTTGTTACGCTTAATTATACCGTGCCATCACCCGGCAGGTTTATCCTGAAAGGATTGGTTCATAAAAATGACTCCATATATGTTGCGCTTAACAGGATTGAAAAGGATTATCCGCTTGCAGTAAAAAGAAATGCCAATGTAAAGGGCGATTGATTGGTAAGAACGGGTGCCGTACGGAATCCGTTTAAAGATTAATGTAACTTCGATTATCCGTTGCTGTTTTACCGATACACTACCAACCCTGTATTAACATGGTTGGTAGTGTATTTTGACAAGGCATCATTTGAGTTACAAATAACCAAATTTATCTATCTGCATTATTTATTCAATAATTTGATCCGTATCCCCATATTGACCACCACACCATCTAAAGGTGCGTAAATATCCTTAAAATCAGGGTTGGTGATACTACCGGTATAAATGGTACCCCATTTATTTTGCCGTTGGTCGGTAAGGTTTTCACCATTAATAAATAGATCAAAGTGCTTCCACATTTTTTGAACCAAAAAACCAAAGGTTACATAGCCTCTTCCAGTTGTACCATCGCTTAATAACTGCCGGCCAGTATAGAAACTTTCTGCGCCAAAACGGAAACTGCCCTCGATCTCATAAGTTGAATCGAAGCTGAACTGGTTTTTAGGAGTTAAGGGTTGAATGGTCGTCAACCCGTTAAAATATTGTTTGGTATTTGTATAAGTATAGCCCAGGTAAAACACCAGTTCATCCATTACCAGTTTGATATTGGTTTCGGCCCCCTGCGAAAGTAAATGACCGGGTGCATTCATAAAAGCATTGTTTTGCAAGATCAGAGGTCTGTCAACCCTCGTCGAAAAGAATAGTTGATTAATGTTAATCACGCTTTCATCACCCAGTGTGCTCCGGTAGTTCAGATCGCCGTTTAATCCGTAAGATTGTTCAGCTTGCGTATTGCCGATGTTCAAAGGCTGGATATGCTGATAACCACTCTGCTCACTTTCATCATTGAATAGCGTTGGCATTTTGTAGCCTAAACCGCCGCCAATGCGACTGGTTAGATGATCTGTGATCTTAAACAGGGCGTTTAGCCGAGGCAAGATAAAGATCCCCGTGGTCGGTTTGCTGGGAGCAGGGATGTTATCATCCACTCGTAAGCCGCTTTCAAGTGAAAACCAACTGATCACTTTCCATGTGTTTTGTACAAATGCGCCAATGGTGGTTTGGTTGTAGTTTAATGCATTTTGCGGTGGTTGAGCCGTAAAATGATCGGTGATTAGATTGGCCCCGGCCACCCATGAAGCTTTCTCCCCGTTTAGCACATAGTTTACCTCACTGAAAGAAGACAATTGCTTGCCTCTAAAATCAAACCCTGGTTCACCTAAGTGCCGGGCAAAATAGCCTATGGTATTCTTGAAATTGATCTTGCTTTCTTCATTAATTTTATGAGTAAAGGACATTTGCGTTGAGGACCGGAAAGTTTGATTACGCTCAAAGTATTGATGAATATTGTCGGTTTTCCCTTCGATCACCTGCATGTCGCCGCCTAAACGGTTCTCATAGGTTGTATTCAACCCAAACCAGCCTGAATTACGGTCATCCATGTATAAAAATACTTTTGGATTGATTGTAAAACGGTTGGTTTGCGGAATAGCCGATAAGCCGGTATTTGACGGATCATAAGCCCCGTTATAATTATAGGAACCAAAGATAGTTGTGCCGGTATGCTGTCCTTTTTCGCTATAAAAAATACTTGCATCAGTTCCATGGGCACTCGTCTTGTTTAATAGCATGGTTAGTTCCGGTTCCTTTTCCGGGACTTTGCTGATGAGGTTTACCAGACCTGCTATTGCCCCGCCGCCATACAAAGTGGAACTGGAGCCTTTGATAAACTCAACTTGTCTTAAATCAAGTGGGCTGATCTGCAATAAACTTAAATTACCGGAGAAGCCGGCGTAAAGTGGCATCCCGTCCTGTAACAACTGGGTGTAACGGCTATCCAGGCCCTGGATGCGAAAGCTGGCGTTACCGCTTACTGCCGAAGTTTGTTGGATATGGATACCGGTGGTTTCTCCCAAGAGCATTTTAATATCCCCGGGCCGCATCGTGCTTTTTTCATCCAGTTCCTCTAAAGGCAGAGCCTCTACCCGTGTTGGGATGTCCCTCAGATTTTGGTTGGTGCGGGTGGTCTGAACGGTGATCTCGGCCAGCTCCCCGGTAGATGGTTCCAAACCAATCTCAATAACTTGTCCCGGGTTGGATTGCGGAAAGCTGTAAACCTTTTCGCTTTTGGCGAAACCCACGTAAGTGATCTCTATTTCAAATTTCCCGTTTGGGATGTTTGGTATTCTAATGATGCCACCGGTATCTGTACCGGCAGAAATTTTTAAATCGGGGATCGTCGCGGTAGCACCTTTGAGGATCGTTTTTGTTTGATTGTTAATGACCTTAGCCTGGAATATATTTTGAGCTGCGCCCCGATAGCATAGCAGCATACAGAAGATTAGTATGAAAAGTTTTTTCATGAATATCAATGAAGCCCGTGCATGAGAATGCCTGGCATGTGAATAAATGGAACAGTAAATTTTATGAGTTAGCTAAAACTTAGGCAAGCGGCGGCCTAAACAGCTTGTTCCGGAAGTCACCGGTATAAAATACCGGGGCATAGATTGGGTGTGTCAGCAGCGCAGCCGGGCTGATCTGGAAGGTGATAGTCAGATGCTGGAAAACAATGTTCAGGGGGCGGGCCGAATGTTGGAACTGTATCTCGTCCCCTTTGACCGGGGTTTTATCATGCCCGTTATGCCCAAAAAGATCTTTGCCGTGCATCAGGTAATCGCCGATAAAATCAATAACACCTGCTTCCTCCGCAGAAGTGACTTTTGTGTAATTCTGATACATCTTTGGGATGTCGCGTAATAAAGAAAAATCGCCCAAAGGCAGCATGAGGCTCCCTGTTAAAAACAGGCACGCCAAAAAATAACAGGTAATTCTCTTGATCACTGGTAACAAAGATAACAAAAGTGCAGGAGGTGTAGCACGGTACCCATCTCTTTATTACTGTTACCAAATTTCACCCTATAAGGCCTTATAAACCTTTGGTAAAGGCTATGCCCAGCCGGAATTAAACCCCCTCCCCAAAACAAAAAAATAAAAATGTTTGGAGGTATCATTTTTGTTACTACCTTTATTAAAGAATAGACCAGAACAGAATAACCAATTATTCAAAAAAAACCATTATGAAAAAAAAAGTACCACCTAAAAAACTGGGCATGTATTTGCTGTGCTGCATTATGCTGCTTTGCTACCAGCAAGTTTTCTCCCAACAAAAAAGAAGCATCTCCGGTCATGTTACCGACGAGCATGGTCAGGCCCTGCCGGGAGTAAGTATTTTACTGGAAGGAACAGGCCAGGGCATCAGCACCGACGTAAACGGCTTTTACAAGATCAGTGTTCCCGAAACCGGGGCAAAGCTTACCTTTTCATTTATCGGCTACGTGAAAAAGATTGTAACCGTTACAAAAGACTGGAATGGCGATGTAGCCCTGGAACCCGATGAAAAGGGAAAAAACCTGAATGAAGTGGTTGTTGTAGCGTATGGCACACAGAAAAAGGCCAACCTAACAGGTTCCGTAGCCTCAATAGGGGCAAAAGAGTTACAGGATCGGCCTGTTACTAATCTTAATGACGCGTTACAGGGCACCATGGCCGGCGTTACCGTTACAACCACAGGTGGCCAGCCCGGTACATCCGGTAATATTAACATCCGCGGTATCGGTACACTAAACAACAGCGACCCGATGGTGGTGGTAGACGGCATTATCGGCAGCTTATCAGACGTGAACCCCAATGATGTGCAGTCTGTTTCTGTGTTAAAAGATGCAGCTTCCGCCTCAATTTATGGATCCAGGGCTGCCAACGGCGTGATATTGATCACTACCAAACGTGGCAAAAGCGGAAAAATGCAGGTGAATTATACCGGGTATGCGGGTAAGCAAAAAGCATCCAATCTTCCGGATTTTTTACCATCATGGCAGGCGGCTACACTTTACAACCAGGCGCTGGCTAATGAAGGTCAATCACCTTACTGGACAGAGAACGATATCACTCTTTTTAAAAACCAAACAGATCCTGATACGCATCCCAATACCAATTGGCAGGGTTTCCTTTACAAAGGAAGCGGTTTTCAGCAAAATCATGCTGTAAATGTTAGCGGTGGCGACGAGAAAACTCAATACGCCTTTTCGCTGGGTTATTTTCAACAGGATGGTATTATTGAGAAATCAAATTTCAAAAGATATTCAACCCGCATGAATATCAATTCGGCCATTACAAAAAATTTCAGTGTTAACGCCAATCTCTCATTTTTATATGCACCAACCCAGGCACCCGATGGTTTAGGTGGCGGTGATATTGGCGGCATTATTGGTACTACGGCTGCCATGAGCAGTACGGTTGTAAACCAGTATAAAAATGGCGTGTATAACTATTTATCGTTTGGTAACCCTATTGCATGGCTTAATTCGCCTGGCTACAATAACAATCAAAACACGCTTTTTACAGGTAATGTGGGTGCGGATTGGGAATTGGTGAAGGGGTTGCACTTCAAGCCATCATTCGCATACCGGTACAATGCCAACCCTGCGCAGGAGTTTAAGCCGGCAGATGTTTACTACGATCCGAAAAATCCGGCCTCGGTGCAGGCAACTATCAGTCAAAGTTCGTTGGCCAATGCTAATGTAGTTAACAGTTATTACAACCTGCAGGGTTTGCTGGAGTACGACAGGCATTTTGGAAAACATGCAATTAATGTATTGGCCGGTGCCTCGCAGGAACTTACCAATTACCAGTACCTGTACGCCTACAGGCAAAACTTTCTGAACAGCTCCCTATCGCAAATTAACGCGGCACCATCATTAGGGCAGCAAAATGCCGGTACAGCCAGTCAGCTGGCGTTGCTTTCGTACTTTGGCCGTGTACGGTATTCGTACGATGGCAAGTATTTACTCGAGGCTAATATTCGCGATGATGGTTCGTCGCGCTTTGCCAGGGGGCAGCAGTGGGGCGTGTTCCCATCTTTCTCTGCCGGCTGGAATATATCCAAAGAATCGTTTTTTGAGTCATTGTCAAGCACTATTCCGTTGCTTAAGTTAAGGGCCTCGTGGGGTAAATTAGGTAACCAGACTTTAGCAAATCCTAATAACGGCAGCCAAACGCTGGCCAGTATGGGCGGATTGAATATAGTTAGTCCTTATCCCGCTATTTCAGTTATTTCAAGCGGGCAAAACTATTCATTTAACCAAACTCTGGCTCCGGGCATAGCGCTTAATAATGGTGCTAATCCGCTCATCACCTGGGAAAAATCGACCACTACCGATGTGGGCTTCGATATGGAGCTGATGAATAGCAAGCTTAGTTTCACGGCCGACTATTTTGTAAAAAACACTAAGGATATCCTGCTCCAATTGCCGGCCAGTAGTGTTTACGGCTTTACCACACCTTACCAAAACGCCGGATCGGTACGTAACAAGGGCTGGGAATTTGGCGCAGCCTATCGCGATAAGATCGGCAGTGTTTCGTACAACATCGCGATAAACGCCTCATTCATCACCAATAAGATAACTGACCTGGCAGGTACAGGTTCTATCTCAAGCGGATTGGTTGTGGGCGAGCCCATCAAAGCGTTTTATGGGTACCAGGTAGAGGGTATTTTCCAAACGCAGCAGCAAGTAGCTCAGCATGCCAAACAAAGCGGTGGCGTTATAGGCCCCGGCGATTTGATGTACAAAGATATCAGCGGGCCCAATGGCAAACCCGACGGTGTAATTGACGGCAACGACCGTACCTACCTCGGAACGCCTTTTCCTAAAACCACATTCGGTTTCACGCTTGGTGCTGGTTGGAAGGGCTTCAATGTGAGCGCCTTTTTCCAGGGGGCTTTGGGTGTTAAAAACTATGTGCAGGGTTTTGAACTTGGTTCATTACAGCAGGCAAATATTGGAAATCCAACAACCGCCTTGCTCGATGCCTGGACACCGACCAACACATCCGCCACTTTCCCAAGGTTATGGTCAACTTATTCGCAAAATAACCCGCAAAGCTTTGTATCATCTTTTTGGGTGAGAAATGCGTCGTATTTAAGGCTGAAAAATTTATTGGTGAGCTATAACATACCCGGCAAGCCACTGCAAAGGATAGGTGTAAAAGGTGTAAGGGTTTATTACAGCGGCCAAAATATCCTTACGTTCACCAGCTTTTATAAATGGGTGGACCCTGAAACCAGTGCCGGCAATAACGCGTACGGATCTTATCCGCAGTTAAAAACAAATACGCTTGGTATTGAGGTATCATTTTAATTATTAAAGAAACCGTAGATGAAAAAATTAATCATAACCGCAATTATATTGGGCTCGATGTCGGTATCCGGCTGCCGAAAGGCTTTTCTGGATAGGGCCCCGTTAGATTCGTACACCAATAGTGTACTTTGGAAATCGTCTAACGATGCCCTTGCAGCTTTAAATGGCTGTTACTCAAAATGGGGGGGCGGCAACAATGGCTATTACGGAGTTTTTGCAGATAACAATTCTGACAATACATTTGATCAGTTTCCGTGGGAAAATTGGCTGGGCTTATCTGCCGGGATTGCAACTCCAACTAATCCGGGCTATTCAAAATGGAATTATAAATGTATCCAAACCTGTAACTGGTTTTTAGATAACGTTAGCGCTACCAATATGGATGCCACGTTAAAGGCAAGGTTTATTGCCGAAGCGCGTTTTTTAAGGGCTTATGAGTATTTTACGCTCAGCCAGTTATACGGCGCAGTGCCCCTGGTTGAACATAATGTTTCGCCCGATGAGGCAAATAAAGCGCCGCAGGCAACCAAAGCCGATGTTGTAGCCTATATTTTAAAAGAACTTGCTGCCATTGCGCCTGATCTGCCGGTTAGTTACACCGGTTCTGATATCGGCAGGATAACGCGTGGCGCGGCCATAGCCTTAAAGGCCAGGACAGAGCTTTTTAATAAAATGTATACCGAATGTATTGCCGATTGCCAGCAGCTAATGGCTCCACCGTTTACTTACAGCATCTATCCAAGCTATGTTAACCTGTTCCGTCAGCCTTTTGCTGATAACCAGGAAGTGATCCTCGATGTTCAGTTTAAAGCAAGCGATAATAACTTTGGTTGGGCCAGGAACATGACCATCAACTCATTGGGTGGGTATAACTCTATAGCGCCAACCCAAAGCCTTGTAGATGCTTACGAAACAAGCAATGGTAAAACTATTGATGATCCGGCATCGGGCTATAACCCAACACAACCTTATCAAAACCGCGACCCAAGGCTTACCGCGACCGTTTTTTATCCGGGTACGCAATATAGCAGCAGGCTGCCTTATGGTTTATATTATGATCCTATATCAAGCAGCCCTAAAACTTTAGATCATTGGGGCGATAACAATTGTAGTCCTTCGGCTTATGGTTTACGGAAATACACGCCTGTAATTGCCGACTTCCCGAATCTGGACCAGGTAGGCATGAATGTGATCCTGATCCGTTATGCCGAAATAAAACTGATGGATGCCGAAGCTAAGATCGAGAGCAATAAAATTGATGCAACGGTTTATGACGATATCAATTCGGTAAGGAAACGCCCGGATGTAAACCTGCCCGCTGTTGATCAGGCAAAGTATAACGACCAGGCAAGCCTGCGTACTTTGTTGCGCCGCGAGCGGAGGGTAGAACTGGCTGTTGAAGGCTTGAGGTGGTTTGATATTCAGCGTTGGCAAATTGGTCAGCAGGTAATGAACGGGCAGGTTACGGGTAGCCTGCAAGGTAGTGTGAACCAAACCAATGGCGCGTTAACCCTTACCCCGGGCACTACCATTAAGGTGGGAACACCACGGGTGTTTGACGCGGCTAAGAATTACTTGTTGCCAATACCTCAAACAGAGATAGATTTGAATAAAAATCTGAAACAGAACCCCGGATATTAATTGGCATATGCGCTGATTGAGAACGAATAAAAAAGGCAGCGGTCTTGCTGCCTTTTTTTCTTACTTTGCCTAAAACTAC
>NZ_DASVOB010000357.1:0-27360 GCF_036383575.1 Mucilaginibacter sp. | reverse complement strand
ACTACCACTTTCAGTTTCCAGAAGGGACATGGTAAAACACCGGAGCCTGTAGACGATTACTTTATTACCCAATACACCGATAAAGGCTGGGTTAGGGGACAAGGTATATTCAATACCGATGCGCCTGATTTCAAGACTGATTACAGCAAAGCGCTGGAAGGTACGCGGGTACCGCTCATTATTCATGAAGTTGGTCAGTATTCCGTTTATCCCGACCTTAACGAAATAGCTAAATATACAGGAGTGCTTCGTCCTGCCAATTTTGAGGCAGTACGAAACGATCTCCGCAAAAAACAAATGCTTACACTGGCTCCCGATTACCTCAAGGCCAGCGGAGCGCTCGCTGTGCAACTCTACAAAGAAGAAATTGAGCGGGCTTTAAAGACCCACGGCGTTGGCGGATTTCAACTGTTGGACCTGCATGATTTTCCAGGCCAGGGAACAGCCCTGGTGGGGATATTGAATGCATTCTGGGATAGCAAAGGGTTAATCACACCACAGGATTTTCGCAATTTTTGCGGCCCCGTTGTACCGTTAATCCGGTTTAAGAGGGCTGCTTATAACAACAATGAGCGGTTCGAGGCTTCTGCCGAGGTTGCTAATTACAGCGATCATCAAATTGACGATGAAATTCGATGGTCGGTCACCTCTGCCGACGGGCATATTAATTTTCAGGGCTCGCTTGGCAACAAATCAATTCCTATTGGCAATGCCGAGGTGGCAGGTCATTTTTCAGTTGACCTGAAAAAAATAGATCAGGCCTGCGAGCTGACGGTTACCGTTGGTATGACTAAATCGAAATTCCATAATAGCTGGAAAATATGGGTGTATCCGGAGAATTTACCCGACGGGCCTGGCAACGTAATTTTTACGACCGCGGTAGACAGTGCCATCCGTTACCTGGAAGCAGGAAGAAAAGTTATCCTGAACCCGGACACAGGAAGCATGCATGGCATAGACGGCCGTTTTGCGCCTGTTTTCTGGAGCCCGGTCCATTTTCCTGACCAGCCGGGCAGCATGGGCTTGTTGATTGACAAGAAACATAGCGCATTGGCAAACTTCCCTGCAAATTTTTATACGGATTGGCAATGGTGGGACCTGGTAACAAATTCCAGATCGCTGCTGCTGGATAAACTTCCGGCTCAGCCTAAACCGATTGTTCGTGTTATTGATAATTTTTTCAGGAACCGAAATCTCGCTACGTTGGTGGAATTTAAGGTTGGATCCGGCAAATTGATTTTGTGTACCATGGATATTCATAATAAACTGTCAAGCCGGCCGGCCGCTAAGCAATTACGCTACAGCCTTATCCATTATGCGGAGGATAGTGCTTTCCAGCCTGCAGATGAAATCAGTACGGTCACTTTGCGCAAGTTATTGAATGACGATCGAAAGGTTAAATAATCCATGCTTTCAATCAATAATCCATTGCCTGCCAGGCAGGCAGGGGGTATTTTAGCATATCCAAAAACAACAAATAATGAGTGCTTTTAGCTTACAATCAGGCTTTGGTATTGGTTATTCACGTTTTTCCTGATTTGTGCTGTGGCTCTGCCAGCGTTATCGGGAGTACAATTAATAAAAACCATAACTACCTAAAAACAAGTTTTTAAGACATGCAAATTATCGCAAAAAAGCAAACGACATATAAATTTAACAACCGGTACATTTTGGGTATCTCATTTATATCGGCATTGGGTGGTTATCTTTTTGGATTTGACTTTGCAGTTATTTCAGGTGCACTCCCGTTTCTGAGGACTGCCTTTCATTTATCCAGCTGGTGGGAAGGTTTTCTCACCGGTTCCCTGGCTTTAGGATGTATAGCAGGTTGCCTGCTGGCTGGGAAACTTGCAGACCGGTACGGGCGGCGTCCGGGTCTGATGATCGCGGCTGCAATTTTTGCCTTTTCATCCATTGGAATGGCTTTTGCACCTGGATTGGCATTTTTTGTTATCATGCGTTTTTGCGCTGGGGTAGGCGTAGGTATGGCTTCTATGTTAAGTCCGCTTTATATCGCAGAAATATCCCCGGCACATATGCGCGGACGTAACGTAGCTATTAACCAATTAACCATTGTTACCGGTATCCTGATCACTAACCTGGTTAACTATCTGCTTTCTGATATGCACGAAGCCTGGCGCTGGATGTTTGGTCTTGGGGTAGTTCCTTCATTGCTGTTTTTGCTTGGCGTATTTTTTCTGCCGGAAAGTCCGCGATGGCTGATCTCTATGGGTAAGCAAGCCAAAGCGATAAGCATTCTCACCAAAATTGGCTCAGCGGAATTTGCACAAACGTCTGTAACGGCTATTGGGCAATCGCATCAGAAAACCGGTCAGTCATCGTTTTCAGCAGTTTTCTCTAAATCGGTCAGGCCTGCGGTCATTGTTGGGGTCACATTAGCCGTTTTTCAGCAATTATGCGGAATTAATGTAGTATTTAACTACACTTCCACAATTTTCAAGTCGGTAGGCGCAAATCTGGATCATCAGTTGCTGGAAACAGTGGCTATCGGGGTTGTAAACTTGCTTTTTACGTTAATAGCCATGTGGCAGGTAGATAAACTGGGCCGTCGCCCGCTTATGCTGGCCGGATCAATCGGGCTGGCACTATCCTATATCGTACTGGCTGCTCTTTTGAAATATCAGGCCCCGGCCATTTGGATCTCTGCATTTGTACTCCTTCCAATTGCGCTGTATGCGACTTCATTGGCACCCGTTACCTGGGTGTTGATTTCAGAGATTTTTCCCAACAATGTTCGGAGCGCAGCCTCTTCGGTGGCTATCGTTTCGTTATGGATAGCTTACTTTATACTCGTGTTCACTTTCCCTATCCTCGTGGAACATCTCGGCACTTATGGCCCCTTCTTCTTATATGCAGGCATTTGCTTTATGGGGTATCTGTTCGTTAAAAGTCGCGTTAAGGAGACGAAAGGGCAAACACTCGAACAATTGGAACACAATTTTACAGGACATTAAGTTAATTAATTATAGATATGACAGTTCAAGTTTGGCAAGAAAAGGTTGTTATTCCTACCTATCAGGTAGCCGAAGCGGATAAAAACCCGATGTTTTTTGAAAATAGAATTTACCAGGGAAGCAGCGGCGTAGTTTATCCGCACCCGGTTATCGAAAAAATTGCTGATGAGAAAGTGGATCAGGAATACAATGGCCTTTTTTTAGAGAATAAATACCTCAAAATTATGATCCTTCCGGAAATTGGAGGACGTGTACAAATGGCTTATGATAAGATCGCCGGTCGCCACTTCATTTATTACAACCAGGTGATCAAGCCGGCCCTGGTAGGTTTGTGCGGGCCATGGATCTCTGGCGGGATCGAGTTTAATTGGCCGCAACACCATCGTCCGAGCACTTTTGACCCGGTGGATTATAAGATAGAAGAAAATCCGGACGGCAGTAAAACCATCTGGGTAAACGAAGTGGAGAAAATGTTCCGTACAAAAGGTATGGCTGGGTTTACGCTGTATCCCGACAAAGCCTACCTGGAAATTAGAGCACAGCTGTATAACCGCACCAATTTGCCCCAAACCTTCTTGTGGTGGGCAAATCCAGCAGTGAGTGTTGACGACTATTACCAAAGTGTATTTCCGCCAGATGTGCATGCTGTATTCGATCATGGTAAACGGGATGTTTCCAGTTTTCCAATTGCTAGAGGGACCTATTATAAAGTTGATTACTCGCCGGGAACCGACATTTCGAGATATAAAAATATTCCTGTTCCGACATCGTATATGGCTGTCAATTCAGAATATGACTTTGTGGGAGGTTATGAACATGATACAGAAGCAGGTGTGCTGCATGTTGCAGACCATCATGTTTCGCCGGGCAAAAAACAATGGACCTGGGGCAACGGCGATTTTGGGGTAGCCTGGGATCGTAATCTTACTGATGAAGATGGCCCATATATCGAACTCATGACCGGGATGTTTACAGACAATCAGCCAGATTTTAGCTGGCTGATGCCTAATGAAGAAAAATCCTTTACTCAGTATTTTTTGCCATACCGGAAAGTTGGTCTTGTTAAAAATGCAACCCGGGATGTATTGGTAGGCTTGGAAAAGGAAGCGGGCGAGCTCAAGGTTACTATTTTTGCTACATCGCGTTTTGAAAATGCCCGCATTGTACTTGCTACACAACATCAAACGCTTGAGGAGTGGCACGCATCGTTAAGTCCGGAAGAAGTTTTTGCCAAATCAGTAACTGCGCCGGCTGCCCCATCTGTTTTATATAGCCTGACGGTTTATAGTGCCTCGGGAGAGGAGCTGGTTTCTTATACCGAATCAGATGAAGAGCGCGAATTGCCCGAAGCTGCAAAACCTGCCCTTCTGCCTGAACAAATTGATTCTGCCGAGCAGCTGTTCCTAATCGGTCAGCACCTGGAACAATACCGCCATGCCACCTACAGCCCGGTCCCTTACTACCAGGAAGCATTAAAGCGTGCGCCCGGCGACATCAGGAACAATAATGCCATGGGTTTGTGGCTGCTGAGAAAAGGCAAATTCAATGAGGCGATACCTTACTTCAAAAAGGCAGTGCAAACAATAACCGGTAAAAATCCCAATCCTTACGATGGAGAGCCTTACTATAATCTCGGGCTTGCTTATTGGTATACCTCAGATTACAAAAAAGCTTACGATGCTTTTTTTAAGGCTACCTGGAATGCAGGATATCAGGATGTAGCTTATTTTGCAGTTGCACAAATTGATCTTAAAAATAAGGATGCGGAACGCGCACTGGAGCATATCAATATTTCAATTGACCGCAATGCCCGGAACGGAAGGGCTTATATGGTCAAGGCAAGAGCGTTGCGCATGTTGTCAAGGCCGGAAGAGTCATTGGAGGTCTGCCGTTATGCACTGAAAAGAGATGGGTTTAATCTGACTGCCCTTTTTGAACTATACCGGAGCCAGCAGGCGCTGCACATGCATGAAGAAGCTGCTGAAAGCTTAGCACAACTGGGCAAACTTGGACGCGGTAATTCGCACACGTTAATAGAATATGCAATAGACTATGCCAATGTTGGTTTATATGCGGAAGCTATAGAATTGCTTTTAATGGCTAACGATAAACCTGAAAATAACCCTATGCTTGGTTATTACCTGGCTAATTTCAATTTCTTGAAAGGTGACCAGGAATCGGCAGATCGTTATCTGAAAATTGCTGCCGGCGCTAACCCCGATTACTGTTTTCCAAACCGGCTTGAAGATATTGCTGTGCTGCAATTCGCTGTTCGTCAAAATAGTGCTGATGCAAAGGCTTCCTATTATTTGGGGAATTTGTGGTATGACAAACGGCAGTACGCTGACGCGATTGAATGTTGGGAACGTTCTGCGGGCATCGACGCTGCATTTCCTACCGTATTCCGAAATTTGGCAATCGCTGCATACAACAAGCAAAATGACCCTGAAAAAGCACTTATCCTGTTCGAAAAAGCTTTTAGCCTGAATCCGAATGATGCGCGTGTGTTAATGGAACTGGACCAGTTGTATAAAAAACTTCGCTATGAACCTACAGCAAGATTGGAATTTTTGACTGAAAATGCAGAGGTTGCTGAACGCCGCGACGACCTGTACCTGGAAGTAGCCGCATTAAAGAACTATCTGGGTGATTACGGTGAAGCATACGAGCAGGTTATGAATCGTAAATTTCATCCCTGGGAGGGAGGGGAAGGAAGGGTTTCCGGCCAGTATATTTATAGCCTGGTAGAATTAGCAAAAGCGGATATTAGCCATGCTGCTTATGATGCAGCAATTATTAAATTAAAACAGGCACAGGAATATCCGCATAGTTTGGGTGAAGGAAAACTACCCGGCGCGCAGGAAAATGATATCTTTTACTGGTTAGGCTGTGCCTATGATGGTTTGGGTGATACAGAAAATGCAGTGTTTTATTGGACGGAAGCGACCCGCGGCCTCAGCGAACCCAGTGCAGCGATGTTTTATAATGATCAGCAACCCGACAAGATCTTTTACCAGGGCCTGGCCTGGAATAAGCTACAGAAGGCAGAAGTAGCCCAGGAAATATTTAGCAATCTGGTGAACTATGGATTAGAGCATGAGCATGATGAAGTTCGAATTGATTACTTTGCTGTGTCATTGCCTGATCTTTTGATTTTTGAAGATAATTTGAATCTTCGAAACTATATCCATTGCCGTTATATTGTCGGCCTGGGTTACCTGGGGCTTAAAAAACTGAATGAAGCTGAGCTGGCATTTATTGATGTGATAAATAACGATGCCATGCATTTTGGTGCGCAGACCCATCTGAGGTATCTGAGTGAATTCAAAAACGACTCATCTGTAGCCTCGGTTAGCCAGAAGTAAGCTTTTGACAAGAAAAGACCATAAATAGAACAAACAGGCGGCAGTTCGCCTGTTTGTTACCAGAAATTTGCAATACAGACGATGCTTGCCCATGAGTCCATGAAGTTCGCTCCCATCGAAAAATGCACAGTCTAAGAATCATCTTCTAACTTACGAAGTCCGATTTTTAGCTGCTGGGGTTTCGACCTCCGTCTGTATTTAAAATAAACATGAAGCTTAGTTTTAAGTCCCCAATTCCTATGATTGAAGATATTTAGAAGACCAGTTCAACACCGGTAAGAAGCCCTTCTTCATATTTTTCCCGATTAAATTTGTAAAGAAAGGGGGGGCGGTGTCCACTGATCTGTCTTTTCTCATTTAATTTAGTAATGATGCCGGTAGCCAATAATTTTTTGGTAAAGTTTCGGTCATCAAGCGGCTTAGCCAGGATGGTTTCATAAAGGTTATGTATTTCCGGTAAGGTAAACTTCTCTTCCAATAATTCGTAACCAATAGGATAATGGGCAATGTGCAGGCGCAGTGCTTTCAATGCTTCTTTGATGATCAATTCATGATCAAACATCATGGGTGGTAATTCGCTCACTGGCCACCACTGGCAATCCGCTTCGAACTCTGATTTTGTGATTTTGACCTTAGAGAATTCAGTAAGGGTATAAAATGCAACGGATACGAAATAGTCGAATATCCAGGAGTTTTCCGGAATATCATAGCCGGTTACCTCTGCGATATGTTTTGCTGTAAAGCCATTATCTTTTACACGCTGTGGGTTGCCGAATGATTGAAATTGCTCCAGAAACAAACCTGTTAAACCCGTCCTCATGTGTGCAACCCTGGCGGCGGCTTCTGCTATGGATTCGGTTTTCTGAATGTAACCACCGGTGACTGTCCATTTGTCCAGCGCAAAAGGTTGTTGTAATAATACTTTTAGCTCCTTCTCGTGGTAACCGAATATCACGTTGTCCACGGCTACGTTTAGTAAGAAATTACTTGAGTTTTTGAAAAAGTCTTCAGCTGCGTTGGTATCCATCTTTCTTTTTTTTCGGTTTGCAAATATAAGTAATTTTACCTTATCGTAAAAAATACGGATTATTATTTGGAATTGAGATTTCTTTTCATTTACCTTTACGTAAATAATACGAAAAGGTAAATGGGGGCTTTTTTAAAAGTAATAGTTTCATTCTGCTTCTCGTTGATTGCGGGTATTTCTGTAAGCCATGCGCAGGATTCACGCGCGATCAGTTTTGACAGGAATTGGCGGTTTAAAAAAGATACGATCTATGGCGCTGAGCGTCCGGGCTTCAACGATACCGACTGGAGAACACTGAATTTGCCGCATGACTGGAGCATCGAAGATCTGCCAAACCAAAAGGAAGGCGAAGTGCAAGGTCCGTTCACCAAAGCATCCATAGGAAAAGCTGCCACCGGATTTACTGAAGGCGGTATTGGCTGGTACCGTAAGGCTTTTACATTGAATAAATCCTACATCGGGAAAAAGACTTACATCCTTTTTGATGGGGTATACATGAACGCAGATATCTGGCTTAACGGTCATCACTTAGGCAGTTATCCTTATGGCTATACTTCTTTCTCTTTCGACCTCACTGATTTTCTCAACCCGGTTGGCAAGCCAAATGTCATTGCTGTCCGGGTTGATAATACCGGTAAGAACAGTCGCTGGTATTCCGGATCGGGCATATACAGGCACGTATGGTTATTACCGGTTAACCCGACACATATTAAATTATGGGGTAGTTATATCACTACACCGGAAGTGTCACCGGAAGAAGCGATGGTAAGTATTACGACAACTATAGAAAATCAAAAGCCTGTTGAGGTTAAGGTCGATATTTTGGACCCAAGCGGTCGGGTGGTAGCATCATATAAGCAGCGCGCAAGTCAGGTAGAGGTTGCTCAAAGATTAATAGTGAATCATCCTAAGCTCTGGGACCTGGATAAACCGGTATTATATAAGGCCAGGGTTTCCCTGATCTCAAATAACCAAATCGTTGACCAGACGATTACACCATTCGGTATCCGCAGCCTCAAATTCGATGCCCAAAAAGGCTTGTTGCTGAACGGACAATCGGTAAAATTAAAAGGTGGCTGTATTCATCACGATCTCGGGCCATTGGGCGCAGCGAGTATTGACCGGGCCGAAGAACGTAAAGTGGAACTGATCAAAGCTGCAGGTTACAATGCCCTTCGTTTGAGCCATAATCCCGCGTCTCCTGCGTTGCTCAATGCTTGTGATAGGTTAGGTATGTTGGTATTGGATGAGGCATTCGATATGTGGGAACTGCCTAAAAACCCGCAGGATTACCACCTGTATTTTAACGAATGGTGGCAAAGGGACCTGGCTTCGATGGTTTTAAGAGATAGAAATCACCCGTCAGTAATGATATGGAGCATCGGTAATGAAATTTATGAAGCGCCGGATTCATCCGGCTATGCCAATGCTAAACGACTGGCCGATGAAGTAAGGACACTCGATCCAACCCGGCCCGTAACAGATGCCATTGTTTTCCTGCCGCCATATACAAAGAAGCCCTGGACGGCTTACGAACCTCATCTTACAAACCTTGATATAGACGGCTATAACTATTTTCTTGACCCCTCGGTTTATTTCCAGCGTGACAGTGCAACCTTACACCGCTTTGAAACGGAACGGGTAACACATCCGGGTAAACTCTATATGTCAACAGAATACTTGCCAAATGCAGCTTTGGAGAATTGGGATGCAGCTGAAAAATACCCATGGCTCCTGGGCGGTTTCTGCTGGACCGCAATGGATTACATCGGCGAAGCAGGGATCGGCAATTCGATTTATGTGCCGGAATCACAAAAGCTTCCAAAGGGCTTGATGGGCATGGGATTATTCTATCGTAACAACTGGCCGGTTTATAATGCCTATTGTGGCGACCTTGATCTCATCGGTGATCAAAAAACAGAGGCGTATTATAAGAAAGTGGTATGGCGAAATAGTCCAATAGAAATGTTGGTGCATCGTCCAATTCCCGATGGGCAAAAAGAAGTGGTTGCGACATGGGGTATGCCTGATGAACTTAAATCATGGACATGGCCGGGACAGGAAGGAAAGAAAATACAGGTTGATGTTTACACGAGAGGAAAAACGGTGAAGCTTGAATTGAATGGAAAAATCATTGCAGAGCAAAGCGTTCCTGAAGGTTCGATCACCGCGACATTTCAAATCGAATATCAACCCGGGATTGTGGTTGCAAAATCTTTTGACAATGGGAAAGAAACAGGGTCGAGTATTTTGTCGACTGCAGGGAGCCCTGTAGGGATCCGCCTTATCGCAGATAGGAAAAAAATAAGAGCCAGTTTAAATGATCTATCCTTTATCAGGGTAGAAGTGGTTGATGCCGAAGGAAATTTAGTTCCGTCAGTTAACGGATTAGAGATCAGTTTTAAAATTTCCGGCGCAGCAACTATCGTAGGTGTCGGTAATAGTAGCCCTTCTGATATGTCCAGTTTTCAGCAGCCACGCAAGCAGGTTTACCAGGGTAAAGCACTGGCAATTGTGAGGCCTTCAGGTGTGGTCGGAATTGCGAGGTTAACGGCGTCGGCCAGGGGATTGCAAAGCAGTTCAGTACAGATTGAAATCAAATAATAAAATCAATAAAACTCAAAATCATGAAAAAGCTAAGCTTCATTTTTACACTCATTATCGGACTATTTATTTCTTTAAATCTCCACGCGCAGACCAAACCAGATTATTACCCGGGCAAATGGAATGTGCTGGTTATGGGTACACCAAATGGTGATTCCAAAATGACCTTTGTACTGGAAAGAAAAGATGGCAAATTGGGTGGCGTTGTTCAGGACTCAACCGGTAAGGAACTGACAAAAATCACTTCTGTAGAAGAAAAAGATAAGACCATCACTGCTGCGTTCACGATCCAAAGTTATGATGTGACGCTTACGCTTGATCCTGTAGATGACGACCACGTGAAGGGCAGTTTAATGGGAATGTTTGATGCCAAGGGCGCGCGTGTGAAAGAAAGCAAGTAAATTTTTAATCTGTAAAAAATGAAAAGATCACTGATCGCCCGTTTCGCCGCAATAGCTTTGGTAGTATCGGGACAAGGCGTTTTAGCACAGGGAACTGCACCGCAGTTTGGTAAAGACCCGATCAAGGCCATCGTAAAGGCGATGTCACTTGATGATAAAGTAAAAATTGTTGTGGGCAAGGGTTTCTCCTTACCTGGAATGAGCATGGGTTCTAATGATGAAACACCTGATAAAATTTTTGCAATCTCGGGTCACACGATACCTCTTGCGAAGTTCAGCATTCCATCGATCAGCATGGCTGATGGTCCGTCAGGCATCCATCGCTGGGCAATGACTGCAAAGGACTCCGCTAATAATAGTTTTTCTACTGCCTGGCCCGTAGGTACTTTACTTGCTTCAAGCTGGGATACGACGCTGATTCACAAAGTAGGTGTAGCCTTTGGTGAAGAAATTAAAGATTACGGTATCGACTTCATATTGGGGCCCGGCGCTAATATTCATCGCAACCCGTTGGGGGGACGAAATTTTGAATATTACTCCGAAGATCCGCTCGTATCGGGTTCTGCGGCGGCGGCTATCATTAATGGAATCCAATCGCAGGGCGTTGGGGCGACATTGAAGCATTTTGCGGCCAATAACCAGGAAACCAACCGCGCTTCGGTAAACGAGATCATTAGCGAACGTGCTTTGCGTGAAATATACCTGCGCAACTTCGAGATCGCGGTAAAAAGATCGCAACCCTGGGCAGTCATGAGCTCTTATAATTTGGTCAACGGCACTTATACATCGGAGAGCAATGGCCTGATCACCAAAATACTGCGTGATGATTGGGGTTTCAAAGGGATAGTCATGACCGATTGGTTTGGCGGTAAGGATGCCGTGGCACAAATACTGGCCGGTAACAACCTGCTCATGCCCGGTTCGCCGGCACAGATCAAAGCCATCACCGAGGCTGTTAAAAGCGGCAAGCTGTCTGAAGCCGTACTGGATAAAAATGTTGAAGGCATTTTAAATGTCTGGCTGAAAACATTAACGGCTAAGGGATTTGATTATCCGAATAAAGCCGATTTAAAGGCCCATGCGCAGGTAGCAAGAATGGCCGCCGCAGAAAGTATGGTTTTATTAAAAAACTCAACTCAGACATTACCGGTACATGGTGGTGCTACTGTGGCATTATTCGGCACACATGGTTACGACTTGATTGCCGGCGGTACAGGTAGTGGCGACGTGAATAAGCCTTATGCTATTTCATTGGCTGACGGATTGACCAACGCAGGTTTTAAAGTAGACGCCGCACTTCAAAAAAGCTACAAAGACTATTTGAGCGACTACGCTGCAAAACACCCCAAAAAGCCTTTGATACAAGAAATTATGAATCCAAGTCCGTTTGCACCTGAATATAAAGTTGACGGCAGTGTCGCGACCCAAAAAGCTGACGCTTCTGATATAGCCATCGTATATATCGGCCGTAACGCGGGAGAAGGCAATGATCGCAAGGTGGAAGGCGATTACCAGTTAACCGGCCAGGAAACTGATATGATCAACCAGGTTTCAGATGCTTTCCACGCCAAACACAAGCAGGTAATTGCCGTATTGAATATCGGAGGGGTGATCGATGTAACCATCTTCCGCGATAAGGTAGATGCGATTGTACTTGCCTGGGAACCGGGCGAAGAAGGAGGCAATGCCATCGCCGATGTTTTGAGCGGGAAAGTAAATCCATCTGGCAAGCTGGCGACAACTTTTCCTTCGGTTTACAGCGATGTGCCATCTGCTAAGAATTTTCCTGGTAAAGAATTTTCTGAAAAAGCTACGATGGGGATGATGGGCAAGTCCATTCCGGCAGAAGTAGTTTACCAGGAGGGTATTTACGTCGGTTATCGCTATTATCATACTTTTAAGGTAAAACCTGCTTACGAGTTTGGGTATGGGTTATCGTATACCAATTTTACTTATAGCAAGCTGACACTAAGCAGCCTCTCTTTCCATGGTAAACAGATAGCGTCAGTTACTATTACCAATTCGGGAAAAACCGCAGGGAAAGAGGTTGCGGAACTTTATTTGACGGCTCCTAAAGGACAATTAGACAAGCCTTCAGAAGAATTAAAGGGATTTGCCAAAACACGATTATTAAAGCCGGGCGAGTCACAAACCTTGACCTTTACTTTAAATGCAAAAGACCTGGCTTCGTTCAATACCGATAAATCGGCGTGGATAGCTGATGCAGGGAAATATGAAGTAAAGATTGGCGCGTCAAGCGAGAATATCAAACTGGAAAAGACATTCATGTTACCTGGCTCACTGACCGTTGAAAAAGTTCATAAAGCATTGGCACCTCAAGCGTCAATCGACGAATTGAAAAATTAAAGATCAAATCATGAATGCTTTCCGAAAATTAATTGGGTATATCTTGTTGCTGATCCCGGGTTTGTCATTTGCGCAGGAAAAATCAACCCATTGGTTTCCCAAATATGATTTCAACCCTTCGGCTTTTCACAAACCATCAATCCAATTTGCGCCATTCGCACGTTGGTGGTGGCCGGGGAATTTCGTTGATTCGGTGGAGCTGAAGCGCGAGATCAATCTTTTCGCGGATAATGATTTTGGAGGTATGGAGATCCAGCCATTTAATTTCTTTATACCCGGAACACCGGAAGCAAAGGCTAAGATCGTGACCTGGGATACGCCGGACTATTATGCCAATGTAGCTGCAGTCATGAGGGAAGCCAGGAAGCGTGGGTTAACTATCGATATGACTGATGGCAGCGGCTGGCCGCCGGGCGGCCCGTTCCTTAAGGATGAAGACGGTTTTATAACGCTTGCATTTGCTGAAAAAGACATAACAGGCGGAGATATCGCTATTGTTGTTCCAACGGTGGCCAATAACACTTCAGCACCTTCGCATTTGGAAGCTGTATTGGCAGTTAAAACGTTCCCTAAAAAAGAAGGTGATAAAAACACAACGGTTTCACTTGATCCTAAATCGATCATTGTGTTAACCCCACAAGTTAAAAGGGATTCACTTTACTGGCATAGCCCTGCGGGGAGTTGGAAGATCATAGCTTTCTGGAGCAAACCGCAGGGCGAAAAAACGATGGCGGCAACGACAGTTCAAGGCCCGGTGGTAAATCATCTTGATTCAGCCAAAGTGCTTAAAAGCTACCGGCATTTATTTGGCGAACGGACCGGCTTAAAAGCCTATTTCGGTAACCCGATGAGGGCAGTTTTTGACGATAGTTACGAGTTTGCTGTCGACCGTTTTTTCTCCCATGATTTTCTCGAATATTTTAAAAAGCATCGCGGGTATGGTATTACTCCTTGGCTGCCTGCAGAAATGCAGCGGAAGTATAATTACGTGGACTACATGAACCCGCATGCCGCTCCTGATTTTTCTTTTTCAAAAGAGGACTGGCGTTTAAAATACGATTACGATCTAACCGTCAGCGAATTGTTTACCGATCAGTTTTTGGATGCTACCAGGAATTGGCTTGAACCACAAGGTTTGTTGCACAGAGCGCAATCCTACGGTTTTAATTTGGATATGATTGCAGCTGCAGGGCATGCATCGATACCGGAAACAGAGAGTATGCTCGGGCCCGAAGCCAATTTGAAGATCATGACTTCGGGCGGGCATTTGTACAATAAACCCATCATATCGTCTGAATCGGTAGTCTTCAATGGGAGAGCTTATACAAATACGCCGCAGAAAATTAAGATCGCCGTTGATAAATTGTTTGCAGCAGGTGTCAACCAGATCATTTATCATGGTGTGCCTTATCGTTATACGCCGAAAGATTTAGGCCCCGAAGGTTGGTATGCGTTCTCAACACCATTGATTTCTGCTGTAAATTTTTCTTCTAACCTTGGCGAGGGCAATATCTTTTGGAAAGATCAAAAACAGGTTAATGAATATATCAACAGAACCCAATACGCACTGCGTTCAGGGAAAGCACATGCTGATGTACTGATCTATTTTCCCTTTATGGATGTGAATGGTTTGCCGGCTAATCCTGAAGAAATATTGGCCGATGGCTACTTACCCAATGTTGAAGGACCGCTTCCTGCGACCAAAGTAGCAAAAAATGCTACTAAGGAAGCCTGGGCTGCAAAAGTTTACCCGTTCATTAATCAATTATATGCTAACGGGACCACCTGGGACTGGGTGAACGATGAATCGATACAGAACGCTCAACTCACAAAGGAACATCAGATCAGTATCCATGGGAATAATTACCAGGCACTTGTTTTAGCCGCGGATTCTGTCATCCAGCTAAAAACGGCACAGAAAATCAAATTTCTTGCAGCGCAAGGCATGAAACTGGCTGCTATAGGTGATTTACCAGAAGTTCAACCATCTTATTTAGATTGGCAGCGCAACGATAAACTGACCAGTGGGGCCATAAAAGCGGCATTGAGATCCACTAATAGCCAATATCTTGGAAACAGTACCGCTTTAACGAAATGGATAAAGGGCTTGCGCAACGCCGTTAAGTTCAACGGAGAATACCATTTTACGCGTGAGGTACAGCGGGATATGACCGACGGCAGCCGTATCGAATTTATCTGGAATAAAAGCGATCAATGGCAAACACTTTCCCTGTCGCTGGATAAAAAATATAAAAGCAGCTACTGGATGAATGCTGATGAAGGGACAACGATTAAAAATAGCGGCTCCGTGATCAGCTATCGGATGCCACCTTATGGCTCGATTATTTTATACGCGTCTACTAAAGGCGTTGCAACTATCCCTGCACAGAAAACTCCGATAGACGAATTCGGCAAGAAAATCATTACGGTTGATCAATGGGACTTAAAAACAGATAGTCTTGAATTGAAAAACAGCGCCCTCTTTGACTGGAGAATAAATGATAAACTAAAATTTTCATCATCAGAGGGCATTTATACTTCATCATTTCAATGGGACAATATCCACACAGGTTCATCGGTTTATCTCGACCTCGGCAAGGTGTATTACACTGCTGAAGTTTATATCAATGGCAAATTTGCAGGTAAACGGCTATTTGCACCATATATGCTTGATATAGGTCCGTTTCTTATTTCTGGAGATAATAAGATTGAGGTCAGGGTTACAACTGGTCAATTAAATGGCTTTATAGGCAAGGCAAAGCAGGGCGACGTTCACTATAAACAATTCAAAGGTAAGGAAGACCAGGTGATGGCTGCCGGCGTAGAAGGCCCTGTTGTAATTAGCGAAAAACAATAAAATGAAAGTTCAAAATAAAACCATTGTAGTTACCGGCGGCGGGAGTGGTATGGGCCGCGAGTTAGTACTTGCCTTATTGTTAAAAGAAGTAAAAGTTATAGCATTAGATATTAATGAAACAGGGTTGGAGGAAACAGTAAAGCTTGCTGGGCAGAAAAGCGCGAGCTTGGCTACCCATGTCATTGACATTACCGACAAAGCAGCGGTTGAGGAAACGGCTGTAAAGCTTATTGCAGAAAACGGTTATATCGATGGGCTAATCAATAATGCCGGTATCATACAACCATTTGTGCGGGTAAACGATCTGAGTTACGATTTGATAGACCGGGTAATGAATGTCAACTTCTATGGTACACTCTATCTTATAAAGTCATTGTTGCCCCATCTGCTCACACGGCCGGAAGCACACATCATCAATATTTCGAGCATGGGCGGGTTTTTGCCAGTCCCCGGTCAAACGATCTATGGTGCGTCTAAGGCGGCAGTAAAGTTGCTGACCGAGGGGCTTTATGCTGAATTAGCTGGTACAACTGTGAAAGTTTCGGTCGTGTTTCCGGGTGGTGTGAATACAAATATTCTTAGGAACTCGGGGCTCGAAATGCCAAATACCAAGGAGGGAAAAGGTAAAGCGCGAAAAATATTAACTGCTGCCGAGGCTGCGCAAATTATGATAACCGGGATTGAAAAAGATAAATACCGGATAATAGTAGGCAAAGACGCCCGGATCATGGATATATTATACCGGTTAAATCCAAAATCGGCCGCGACAATGATCACCAAACAAATGAGTAAAATTCTTTCGCATTAACATTGTCACAATCATCATGTCAATATATATGATTGAAATTACCCTTCAGGAGATGCACGATATCAGCCCGGGCAACACTCAAACCATGAGCTGTGCGGTTGGAAAATCACCCAGTATGGGTTCAATAAAAGTACTCCAATGAGCTTAAAACGTGCATTTGATTTAAAAACTGGTTCGAATACTGCCCAGTCAAGGGAGCACAAGTCCCGCAAGTCCGCGGGGCTTTTTTATGTCTTGAATTTTTTGATTTATCTTTAGTCGGAGACCACAAGCATAGCCGTCGAAATAAAATACTTCGGACAGCGAAGATTTGTTTAAGCAAAGTAGCCAAAGAGGCTATCGCCCATATGCTTCCCTTTAAAATTTGAACTTGATTTATAGAAAAATGGGGCTTCAATGAGCTTTTAAACCATTAAGCTATCTCATTTATATGAATTAGTTTTAGTAGCAGAAATATTAGCTATTTTCTGCTTAGATTGGCCTTTATTATCTATTATGAAAGCATTGTTTTTAGCTGTCTTGTTAACTGGTTTTTCTCAGTTGTGTTTCTCGCAACAAACCTATGCGCCCGCCGCGTCTTTACCTGCCAAAAATTTGGGCATATATGGCAGAGGTTTATATCCGGGCAATGATACCACTTACCGGTTGTTGAAACACAGTGGGTTTAATACGCTGTTGTTATCAAGTTTTTACATTCATGCAAACGGAGACCTGTATTCTGGTGATTCTCATCAACCTATTATTCATAACGGTAAGTGGGTGGGCGATTCTTCCTATGTGCGAAGGGTGACTGATCTCAAAAGAAAATCTTCCATATCCCGGATTGAAATTTTACTGGAAGGGCGTTGGTATGGGCAGCCGCCGAACACATTTGATTTTATTCGTGACTGGTATGACCCATCTAAGACGGTGCCGGGTATCGTGACCGGTATCGGTGAACAGAGTACGTTATATAATATCTGTAAAGTGCTAAAAGAGGTGCTTGGTGCCGATGCATTTTGCATCGATGACGAGTCTGTGTATGACAGTCCTTCTATTATTGCGATGGGCAAGATTGCGGCAAAACTAAATATGCATATGACATTATGCCCTTATAAAGGATACGCTTATTGGGGCAGTATTCTAAAAGCATCAGATGTAAACGTGGTTGATGCTTTGTATTTACAATGTTATGATGGCGGTGCAGAAAACGAAATAAAAGACTGGGTAGGGGCGCTTAAGCCTAAGCAGCCTATTTATCCGGTATTTATGGTACGTGGTTCATTTAGTACATGCGATACTTATAAAGGAAGTAAATCGGTAACGGAGATCAAGACCCAGTTAAAAGGCTTTAAAAATGACTATCCGGGAATAAGTGGTGCAGCGATATGGCAGATGGAAGATCTGAAAAGTTTCGTGAAGATGGGATGTGCTGTTAAGGAACCAACCTCGGGAAGTGCGAAAAGTGTAGCCCGGTTTTTGAGTCAGTTGAAAAAGACGTTGAAAAGCGAGTTGTAGCATATTTTTGTATCTTTTTATTATGCAGGTATTATTTCTGCGGCTTATATGATGTTTTGATAGGTTTTATAAATGCCAGAGTAGGAAACAGGAGAAATCAGTCACTTGCCTTTTTTATATGACTTGCTATTGGCTAAGTGTGTGTTGAATGATTTACATGGTTCAATGTTGTAGTTCTTCAAAAGTGAAGATCATGGCCCGTGACTTCGCGTTTTTCTAAATGAAATGATCCGCCGCTTATAATAAACGTAAATTTATTAGATTAGCAGTGTGAAGGTTAGGAAAATATACGACGAAATTGAATTGTTGGCTAAATTGAGTAAGGGTGACCAACAGGCCTTTCGTGTTATTTTCGATTTGTACCGCGACAAGGTATACAGCTACGCCCTCAAAATAATGAAATCCGAAAATGCCGCTGAGGAGATTGTTTCTGATGTTTTTTTGAATATCTGGGTAAACAGGGAGGGAGCTGGTGCTATTGTTAATTTTGGAGGTTACCTGCGTACAGTAACTCGTAATTATGCCTTAACAGCGCTACGGCAGCTTGCGCGAGAAACAAGGGCGTTCAACATAAAAAATCAAGATTGGGAAGATGTTGATGCGGGCACCGAAAATTACATCAGGTATAAGGATGTCCAGGATGTAGTGAACCGTGCCCTTGAAACGTTGCCCCCTCAGCAAAAGCTCGTTTATAAATTATGCAAACTGGATGGAATGAAACATGCCGATGTTGCCAGTCAGCTTAATATTTCGGTTTTAACCGTAAAAACACATTTAAAAGTAGCAAGCCAATCGGTAAAAACCTATATGCGCAACCATAGCGATGTAGGGATGTTGTTGGTTTTTGTATCTGTTAGTCAGATTATTACAAAATAATTTATTTTTTTTTCTTTTTAACTACCCCCTTTTCTTTTTTGTGTCGTCATGTTATAAAAGCAGTTTAATAAACTGTTAAATAATTAATAATTGATTTTAGGCGATATGGCTATTACCCGTTTAAAATATCTGTATACAAAATACCTTGATAATTCGTGTACCGAAGCGGAAAGGGATGAATTTTTGAACATGGTAAACATTGGCAGCCATGAGCCGGAACTTCAGCAATTATTAGATAATTATTGGGACGAACATGCTGTTACAGCCGAGTTGACCAACGATAAGGCGAATGAAATTTTTACCGCCATTGTTGGTAATGATAATGAAAGGGTTGAGGACAAGAAACGGGTAGTGAATTTTAACGTATATAAGTGGGCGGTTGCCGCTGCGTTATTAGTTTTTGCGGGGATAGCTTACTATTTATACAAACCGGCAATCTTAAAAAATGAGATCGCGTTTGCGCAGGCTAAAACAACTGCCGAGCATAAACAGATCAGGCTGCCCGATGGGAGTACAGTTGTTTTAAATAACAACAGCTCATTGAAATACCCGGTAGCATTTGCCGGTAATACCAGGGAAGTGACTTTACAGGGCGAAGGGTATTTTGATATTAAGCATGATGCCGGGCATCCGTTTATAGTACATACCGGTAAAATTGTTACCACTGTATTGGGTACAGCCTTTAATATTAATGCTTACAGCAACCAAAAATTAATTACAGTTACGGTAACGAGGGGTAAGGTAAGCGTTAGCGATGATAAAAAAGTTTTGGCAGTGATAACGCCCGATGAGCAGGTGGTGTTTAATAAAGATCAGGAGCGTTCGGTTCAGGCAGTTGTAAATTCAACGCAAACCGTACAATGGCAAAGTAATGATCTGTATTTTGATGATATGAATATGGGGCAGGCCGCGTTAATGCTTACTCAGAAATTTAAAGTGAAGATCAGCTTTGCTAACGACGCAGTGAAGAAATGCCGCTTTACAGGCACGTTTTTACACGGCGAGAAGCTGAAGGATATACTGGATGTAATTTGCCAGTTTAATAATGCTACCTACAAATTTTCCGGTAATGGTGAAGTTGTGATTGATGGTGCCGGATGTTGATGTTATAAAATTAATTAACCCCTTAATTTAAATGCTAAAACCCAACCCGAATGAAGAAAATGTACCTGATTTAAAAAACAAAAACTCCCTGTTTGAGCAGGGAGCTTAAGATTGAAGCCTGCCTTCGGCGCCAACCGTACTCAGGCTGTTTTAAATAATTTTCCACGATCACTTAAAACGTTCAAATTTATGATTTTTTCTGCAAAATCAGCAGAAAGCTATTGGGGGCGCTTTGCCATCACCCAGCATGCTTGCTTATTATCACCGTATGTAATTCGAAAAATTATGCGTATAAGTTTATGTACCGCCATAATTTTAACTACCAGTCTTAATTTATTGTTTGCATTTACCGTAAGTGGCCAAAATGTAAAAGATGTTAATATAAAGCTGGAGTTAAACAATGAGTCGTTTCAATCGGCTATCAAAAAGATCGAGGCGGCTACACAGTTCAGGTTTGTTTATCGTAATGAAGATATCAAAGGCTTAAACCACCTTACTATGCCTGGCCGCGAGCGCAGCGTTGGTGAAACGCTCGATCTGATATTGAAAAACTCGGCATTTAGTTACCGCCAGCTAAACAATAGCATTATGGTTGTGAAAGCGGTGCCAGCGCCTGCAACCCAGGAAAAAACGGAAGACGTAGGGCTAACACGCCATACAGTTAAAGTTTATGTAACAGACGAGCAGGGTGAGTTTTTAGCATTTGCCAATGTTACAGTTAGAGGCTACCCTCGTTTAGCAGAGCAAACTAATCAGGATGGATTTGTAAATATTTTTAGCGTAAAAGATGAAGATGTACTCTTGGTCAGCTTTGTGGGTTACATAACTCAATCTGTTACCATTGGTAAGCAGGAAACTATCCATGTGAGATTGGTAAAGGATATCACTACCAATTTAAAAGAAGTTACCATTGTTTCTAACGGTTACCAAACCCTGCCTAAAGAACGCAGTACCGGGGCATTTGCAACCATAACAGCGAAGGATCTGGAAAAGATCCCGGTTCCTAATATTATACAGCGCCTGGAAGGTTTGGTGCCCGGTTTACAGGTATATGTAGGGTCCGGCGATCGTAGCTTTGATTATAACAACAGCCAGCAATCCATAACCGGTGGTACACGCACTGTAGGGCAAAATGACTACAATATGAACATCAGGGGTACAAGTACCGTTTCGGCCGAGTCGTTCCCGCTTGTTGTTATTGATGGCGCGGTAAGTAACCTTGATCTATCTACCATCAACCCCAATGATATTGATAACGTCACGTTTTTGAAGGATGCAGCATCGGCATCTATCTGGGGTATCCGCGCGGCCAACGGTGTAATTGTTATCACCACTAAAAAGGGATCGAATAACGTTGTACCTAAAATCAATTTCTCTACCAGTTTCAGTCTGGCCGAAAAACCCAATTTAAATTATCTTAAAACGATGAACTCGGCCCAGGCGCTTGGATACGAAAAGGAGTTGGTTGACCGTGGTTTTATAACCGATCTGGGTAACGATTCGTACTATAACTACGCCTCGGCAAACGTCAGAAATAAAGGTAGTTTGCTTGCCTTGCAGCTTAAAGCTGGTTCAATTACACAGGCGCAATATGATGACCAGGTAAAAAGCCTGAGTGCTATTGATAACCGTTCGCAAATTTCAAAATACCTTTTACAGGCTGCCCAAAGTCAGCAATATAACCTTTCGGTAAGCGGCGGTACCGATTTTTCAAACTATTATTACTCGGCTTCGTACAGCAAAGAGCTGCCTAACGCAATCGGAAGCTCGGCTGGCCGGTTAACTATCAATTTAACTCATAACTGGAAGCTATTTAAAGTGGCCGATCTGTCAATTAATGTAAAAGGCGCATCGTTTAACTACGTTAATAACGGCATCGCGTTGAACAGTCTTTATACACCATCATCAAGCACCATGATGCCATATAGCCTGCTTAAAGATGCTAATGGCAATAACCTTGCGTATGATAGGGCAGTTCCATCAGCATACACGGCAACGTTATCGCCCAACAGGCCAAGCTGGCAATACAGTTTCCTCGATGAGCTTGCTAATAATGATAATACCCAAAAAGATAACGATTACACTGCTACCATTAACTTGCGTGTACCTATCATTAAAGGGCTAAGTGCGTCGGCATTATACTCAACAGAGCGCACCTTTAGCAAAACACGGGTTTATTATAACCCGCAAAGCTATTTCTTCCGCGACTTTATTAATTATTACACAGGCCCTACGGCATCACTTAATAGCATTGGTATTACCAGCGGGGGGATACTCAACTTAACCAATATCGATAATAACAACTATACCGCCCGCGGCCAGCTGGATTACAATGCCAACTTTGGTAAAATACACCAGTTAAGCGCTTTAGCCGGTATGGAGTTAAGGCAAACAGAAATGGGGCAGGGGCTCTCCAGGTTGTATGGTTATAATACATCATCGGGTTTAAGTACCGGGATAAACGCGGGCAATACAAACTCAGATAATATTGGTTACGCAACAATAACCGGGTATAATTACAACTTATCGTCACCTACAGACCAGGCCGATAAAAGGCGCAGGTACTTGTCATACTTCGGTAACGCGGCCTATACTTTAAGCGGCAAATATGTGCTTACAGGTAGTGTACGATATGATGATTACAACAACTTTGGCCTCGATCGTAAATACCGTGCAACACCGGCATGGTCTGGCGGCGTGAAATGGAATATTACCGACGAGGAGTTCATGAAACCCTTATCATGGATCAGTAACCTTGGTTTAAGGGCTACCTATGGGGTAAATGGTAACATATCAACCACCATATATCCATTTACATGGATAACGCTAAACACCGATAACTACACTGGTCAGGCCGCAGCGAGCATCCTTGCACCGGCCAACCCACAGTTAAGGTGGGAGAAAACCTATGTAACCAATATAGGTTTGGATTTTGGTTTCCTGAACAGCCGTATCACAGGCTCTGCAGACTATTATCGCAAAAATGGTAAAGATATCCTTGCCTCATTTATCGTAAACCCAACTTACCTGGGAACCACCACTTCTTATCTAACCCAAAACTCAAGCAAATTGAACGGGCGCGGTGTTGATATAGGTTTAAACGGCCTTGTATACAATGGCACCAATGTAAAATGGACAATTGGCGGTACTTTTTCTTACAACACTAATAAACTGAACGATCCGCGTTATACATCACAGTACACAAGTTCGGCTTATGCCACCACCAGTTATTATGCTAACCCCGCAGGTATAACAAAACTTGATGGTTACCCTACCGACGAGATGATGGTTTTCAGGTACGCCGGACTTGATGCCAATGGTTTAACCCAGGTTTATGATGCCAACGGCAATATCATTAAGGCTACTACAGCAGGTATCCCAACCCTGAGCGCGCTTAAATACGCGGGCCGCCGCACAGCACCTGTCTATGGCAGCTGGAATACCTCATTGCGTTATAAACCCTTTACATTTTATGCCCTTGCAACTTACCAGTTTGGTAACGTGTTCCTGAAACCTACGGCAACAAGCTATGCTACATCGCCCTATAACGTAAAATATGATCTGAACGCCGATATAGCAAAACGCTGGCAATCACCGGGCGACGAGTTTACCACCACCATGCCTGGCCTTAACGGAACTGCAACTGCGGTAAACGCAAGTTTGGTACGCTACGCCTATTCAGATATCAATGTTTTAAAAGGCGATTACATCCGCTTGCGCGAACTTTCTTTAAGTTACCAGGTACCGGTAAATTTTCTGAACAAGGTAAGGATCAAGAGCGCCAACATTGGATTTGCGGTAAGGAACCTTGGTTTATTGTGGACTGCTAACAAACAAGGATACGATCCAGACTTTGTTAATTCTATCGATAGGACTTACAATCTTCCGGCTTCCCGTTCATATATTCTTTCATTAAATGTTAACCTGTAACCAGTAAAAAAATGAGATCATTATATCAATCTTTAATAATAGCACTGGCAATGGTAGTATTTGCCGGATGCCGTAAATACGTAGATATTAAAACCCAGGGCCAGTTAACGCCCGGTGAAACCAGCAATTATCGTTATTTGCTTAACAATACATCGGCCTATGAACTTGGGCCGCGCACAACTGACGTAGCTTCGGACGATGTGAATATAATTGATGGCAGTACGCAGCAACAGCAATTTGTATCGTATGGAGCCTATTACGCATGGTTCCCTCTAAGTTATACCTGGCAGGCGGCTTATCCGGTTAATACCACTTATTATAATGATATAGAGTGGAACGCCATGTACAATACCATAGTATACTGTAATACGGTAACTACCGAGGTGCCAACAAGCACTGGCGGTACCAGCGCCGAAAAAGCCGAACTTATTGCCGAGGCATTAGTACACCGTGCCGATGCTTACCTGATGCTGGTAAACAGCTATGCGAAACCGTATAACGCCGCAACGGCGGCTACAGATCTCGGTGTGCCGATGCTGTTAACTGAAACTACGGCGCAGTCGTTAGTGAGGGTGCCGGTACAAACGGTTTATAACCAGATCATTTCCGATCTGAAAAAGGCTATACCATCGTTGCCGCAAACACAGGCTTATACCACTATCCCGGGCAAGGCATCGGCTTATGGCGAACTGGCCCGTTGTTACCTGTATATGAATGATTATGCCAGTGCTTCGTCATATGCAGACAGCGCGCTGGCCATCAGATCATCATTAAATGACCTGAGCAATTTAACCTCGGTATCGTCTGCCACTTACCCGGTACGAAGGAACGATCCGGAGATATTGCTTTCAAAAATTCCTGTTAGCGGTTATATTAATTATTCGCCTACAGTATTCCGTTTAAGTGATGACCTGTTGAATTTACTGGGTACTGATGATCAGCGTTACAATTTCTTTACCTGTCCGGCAAGCACCATGTCGTCATCATATACAGCAGCCGGTGGAAGGTTTTTTTATAGAGAGATGGCCATTGGCGAAGCACGCAACATAGGCCCGTCGGTACCCGAAATGATGCTGATCAAAGCCGAGTATAGTGCCAGGAATGGCAACGCGGCCGCGGCAATGAATTTGGTGAACGCGCTGCGTAAAAAACGGATCAAAACTGCAGCTTACGCCGACGAAACAGCTGCCGATGCCAATAGTGCGCTTACCAAGGTAATTGATGAGCGTCATCGTGAGTTTTTTTGCAGGATGCTGCGTTGGTGGGATATGCGCCGTTTAAAAAGTGATACCCGTTTCCAGAAAACTTATACACGTACCCTTGGCGGCGTAACCTATACGCTCGAGCCTTCAAGTAACAAATATACTTTCCAGATAGCGGGCTTTGTAATTGGCCTTAACCCTGAGATAGTTCAAAATCCCTGATACTCAGTAAATAATACCCCGAACCCTGGCCGTTGATATATAATGGCCGGGGTTTTTGAAAATGCTATCTAAAAACTAATATGAATAGGAACCTAAAATTCTGGCTCACGGGAGCTGTATTGACTGTGTTTTCGGCCGCGAAGGCCCAACAGTCTGAAAGTTTTATATATACACCTCAACAGCCCAAACCAGGCGAAACAGTTGAGATTATCTACGATCCTGCAGGTACGCCACTGGCCGGCAGTAAAGAGGTACACGCTGTAGCCTACGTTTACAACAGTAATTATCGTTGGCAAACCGTAGATGTGAATATGAAACCTGCCAACGGAAACAAATTTAACGGACAAATCGCCTTCGATAAAAGTTTTGGTATGGCCACTTTGAAATTTACCGCTGGCGATAGCACCGATAATAACAAGGATATGAGTTATACTATCATGGCCGCCGGCACCGATGGCGGGCCGTATAATGCCCCCGGTGCTTACGCGGGTTGGGGATTATTGCGCGCCGAAAGGTTTGGATACGGTATCCCCGGATATTTTAAAGACCCTAAACTTACCGATACCGCTTTTTATTATTGGATGAACAATGAAATAGTAAGGCATCCAAAAGAGTCAAGCTCTGCATTGGCAGTGCCATTTGCCAAAGGTGTTTGGGCTTACCAAAAGGAAGCGGCTATACCACGTATAAGGAATGTGATCGGTTATTTAACCAAACTTGGCGGCGAGGAAAACTTATTAAAAGTAAGGGAGATCTATTCTCAGGTATTGAGGCAAAAGCCATCTGTAGATTCGTTGGATGCTGTGATGCTGAAAGATTATCCTCAAGGAAGTGTAGCGCGTTTAATGGCTTATAAAAAGCTGAATGAAGAGCGCGATTTTAACAAAAAGATTACCTTGTCAGAGCAGTTTTTGGTTGATTTTCCGATGGCTAAAACCGATGCGGGGTTTGATGAGGAAAACAGGATCTCGTACAGTACCGTTTATCAAAACATCGTTGTATTGAATGTGATGAACAAAAACTTTGATATCCTCACAAAGTATATCGATAGCATGCCTTACTACGCGGTAATCAATATTTATTATAAAATAATTGAGATAGCCCATAAGCGTGAAGATCAAACCGACCAAAAGCTTGCCCCTTACGCTAAAATGCTTGTAAACCGAATGGAAACTTTTCGCAACCAACAACCCGCCGAATTTTGGTTCCTTTTGCCCAATGAGTGGACACAGCACTTTGAAAAAGATATGGTTAATAACCTGCTGATTTCATATGTAAATATCCTTAAAAATACAGGCGAAAACCAGGAAGGTTTAAAATACGCCCTCGAGGCGCAATCGTTTTTAAACTACAAAACTGCCCCGCTTAATTACGATGAAGTTGTGCTTTTACAAAAAAACGGCCAGGCAAATAAAGTGAGTGATGTGCTGATCAAAAGCATGTACGAAAACCAGGCTACCCCCGAAATGCTTGATATGCTGAAAGCCAATTATGTTGCCCAATACAAAACCGAAGATGGTTTTGATAAATATCTTGAGTCATTAAAAAATGCGGCATTATCGGTTGCATCAAAAGCGAAGATGGAAATGATAAAAAAAGATATGCCCGATTGGAGTATGTATGATGCGGCCGGCAAACTGATTAAGTTTAAAGAGTTGCGGGGCAAAACCATTGTGATGGATTTTTGGGCTACCTGGTGTGTGCCTTGTAAAGCGTCGTTCCCGGGTATGAAGCTGGCTGTTGAGAAGTATAAAAAAGACCCTAACGTAGCCTTTTATTTTGTTGATACCGAAGAACGTACAGCCAATTACAAAGCCGAAGTAAATAAGTTTATTAAAGATAATAACTATCCTTTCCACATACTATTTGATAACAAGGTTAAAGGCGGTACAATGACCGAAGAGGTTTACAACAGCATTTGCAAAGCCTTTACTATATCGGGTATCCCGCAAAAACTGATCATCGATAAAAATTGCAAGGTCCGTTTCATTGCTGTTGGATATTATGGCAGCGCAAGCGCGTTAGCCGATGAGATGAGCGAAATGATTGAAGCAACTAAAAAAGCAAACTAAAGTGAAACTGTTTTTGAAACAAATAGGAGTGCTGCTGCTGGTTTTTATCGGGT
>NZ_DASVOB010000356.1:0-2582 GCF_036383575.1 Mucilaginibacter sp. | reverse complement strand
TTGTTTGGCCCAATAAATTATTAACGGAAGTAATTACAAATAGTAAAATTAACAGGGGATACAGTTTCTTCATATAGAAACAGAGGGGGACTTGATGATAAGGTTAAAAGTTTAATATTATTGTATTTAGCACTAAATACGCCATAAAAATAGATAATATTTGCCAAACTACTATACATCATAGGGATATATAGTAAACAAAATTCGAATACTTGTACTTAAAAAAAGAAGGGGCTCATCATTACACTGCCCCTTCTTTTGACTTATTCAGATACTTAAGCTATATACGTTTTGGGGTTGACTCTACTAACAAAAGGGGGTTAACAGGGTTAACGCAATTTAGGGTTTGAATTTGTATATCTTATTGATAATAAGTTTATTATGTGATTTTTGCAAGAAAATATGTTAACCCCCTTTTTGTATAAATATTATCGGCTAAATTTCAATTCATAGGTAACAAAACACCCGGGGGCAATTTGATTTATGACACAGCCTTTTCTTTTTGACTTTGTTGTTATCAATTATTTCGACTGTTTCACATCGTCATGATCTGTACCAACCACTACATCGTACCATTCTTCAATCTCTTTTTCAAATGCCGCAGTTTTTTCGCGGAAACGTTGTAAAGTGTCGCTGCCCAATGGTAAATGTACCGGAGGTTTTTCGGCTGCGGCAAGTTTGATGAACGCTTGTGCCAGCTTTTCAGGATCGCCGGGCTGTTTGTAGTTGGCTTCGGTTGCAAATGCGCGCATATTGCCTACAGTTTCGTGGTAATCACCAATTTCATTCGAGGTGCGGGTCAGTGAGCTTTCGTCGAGGAAGTTAGTGCGGAAAAAACCAGGGGCAACGACGGTTGCATGGATGCCAAGCGGGGCGAGTTCAAGCGCCATAGCCTCTGTAAGACCTTCAACTGCAAACTTGGTTGAACCATAAACACCCCAGCCAAAATAAGCTGACAGGCCACCAACAGATGATATATTGATCACGTGGCCCTTACGTTCTTTACGCATGTAAGGTAAAATGGCGCGGCTTACATTTAACAAGCCAAATACATTGGTTTCGTAATTCCTCTTTACTTCCTGGGCCGTAGCTTCTTCAACTGCTGATAGTAATCCAAATCCTGCGTTATTTACCAAAACATCAATGTGGCCGAAATGCTCAACAGCTTTTGCCGCTGCCTCTCTTGCCTGATCTTCGTTGGTAACATCCAGTGGTACGACAAACAGATTAGGATCATTGTTGAATTGTTCAGCCAGTGTTTCGGGATCTTTGCGAACGGTTGCTACTAATTTATCGCCTGATGCTAATACAGCTTTTGATATTTCTAAACCAAAACCTCTTGAGGCCCCGGTTATAAACCATACTTTTTGAGTTTTCATTTTATGTTGCTTTTAATTTGTTTACACTACAAAGTTGGCAACAAAAGCAGGCGGGGCTTATAGCAAAAGCAAAGCGGTTATTATGAAAATCAAAGACGCACGTAAATTATGCAGTGGCCTGGTATGATCTTCGGAATTCTGCCGGGGTAATACCGGTGTTCTTCTTGAAAAACAGGCTGAAATTAGGCTGCTCTGCAAAACCCACGCTGTAACCGATATCCTGTAACGTCCAATCGGTTTGTATTAATAGGACTTTGGTTTCCTCAAGCAGGCGGTTGCGGATATGAGTGCTTACATTTTGCCCGGTATATTTTTTTAATACCGCGTTTAAGTGATTGGGATGAACTGAAAGATTGGCCGCAAACTCCTTGGCGGTTTTCATTTTTATGGGCGATGTGTAATTAATGCCCGATGTTTCCTTCTCCAGCAAATGAAAAAACTGGTGGATGTAATGGTATTCGTCAGATACATTATCAGGTTTGGGAAATTGGGCTACCCTCATACTTTCTACCATCAATAATTGAAGATAGGCCTGTAATGCGTCGTCCTTTAAATGGTTGTTAGATAATTCTTCATGAGCCATGCGCTCAAAGAGGCCATTAAGTATAACCAGATCGGAGTTTTTTAAACGGATAACACTTTTTTCCTTTTCGGCAAACAACCCATATTTGTCAATAGTGGTTTTTAACTGGGGATGATCATTAATGAAAATCCTTTTAAAAAGTACATAATATCCGCCCGATCTATCCGAAAGGTTTTTCCAGGATATGATATCATTGGGATGGATGAAAAGAATGGTGGGCTCCTCAATATAATAAGTATTAAGTCCCATCGTAAACACTCCTGCACCTTCGGTTATCATCAGTACCTTATAGAAATCCCGCCTGTTGGGCGACAGATAATTGCGGCATTCATGGTGTTTACGATCGAATACTTTGATGGTCCAATCCTCATAGAAATCGCGCATAACGGGGATCATATCCGGCAGGTCCCGCAGGGTATCAATGGTTTTCGCGTCGAGGGTGGTTTGTCTCATGGCAGTATGCTTTACACAAATATAAATAGCTAAACTGCCTTTGCCATTTGTTATGGAGGAAGATGACCTGTTTTCAATAAAGTTTTAACTGCTGTTAGTTGTATTGCCAGCGTATAAAATGATTGTTATCGTCCAGTGCTAAGGGGTTTTCGTTAAACCATTTCAGA
>NZ_DASVOB010000355.1:0-13787 GCF_036383575.1 Mucilaginibacter sp. | reverse complement strand
AGACATCGCCATAAAAAACGTTATCCCTGTACATGCAGATGCACATGCCCGGTTTGATGCTACGGCACGTTCGTACCAATATCATATCCACTTTAATAAAGATCCTTTTTTACAGGGGGCTTCATGGCAATTGCGCGATGTGCCCGACCTTGAACTGATGAACCAGGCCGCGGCTATCATGATGGAGTATATTGATTTTAGCTGTTTTAGTAAATCAAACACGCAGGTAAAAACCAATAACTGTAAAATAACCCGTGCTGAATGGGTGCAAACTGATAACGGTATTGTTTTCCATATTACTGCCGATAGATTTTTACGCAATATGGTACGTGCCATTGTGGGTACGTTAATGATGATTGGCAAAAAAGAAATGGAACCCGCAGGCATCCGCGATATTATTGAAAGTAAAAACCGCTCAAACGCCGGTACCAGTGTACCTGCCTGTGGATTGTATTTAACGGAGGTGAAATATCCGTACCCGTTAGCCCCTAACCCCTAAAGGAGGAGCAATAGCGGAGAATGGAATTTTAAGATTTATAATTATACCTTACATTTGATATAGTGGCTGAAGACATAAAAAATAATAAGCAAGATACTCCCCCTTTAGGGGGCAAGGGGGGCACTAAGCAAGCACCTCCTTCAGGAGGTGGGGGAGGCGTAACCGGAAAGGCTCTCGACTGGAAGCTGCTAAGCCGGGTAATGCATTACGTTAAGCCCTATAACAGAACGTTTGTTATAGCTACTTTCCTGACCATTTTTATAGCAGCGAATGCTTTGTTGCAGCCAATCCTGATCCAGCGCACGCTGGACGTAAACATTTTGAATGACGACTATAACGGTCTCGTTTTTATGGTTGAACTGATGGTAGGTCAGCTAATCATTCAAACCATTGCCCAGTATTATCAAACCTATTTAACCAATGCATTGGGGCAATACGTTATCCGCGATCTAAGGATCGACATTTTTAATCATATTACCAGTTTAAGGTTAAAATACTTCGACCGTACGCCTATCGGTATGCTCATTACCCGTACAGTATCCGACCTGGAAACCATTGCCGATATTTTTTCAGAGGGATTGATCTCCATAATGGGGGATATGCTGCTGGTAGTGGCGGTTATAGGTTATATGCTTTGGCAGGACTGGAAGTTGGCTTTGATTACACTGATCCCGATGCCTTTCCTTTTTGCTTCAACATACGTATTTAAGGAAGCCATCAAATCATCGTTCCAGGAGGTGCGTACCCAGGTGGCGCGGCTCAATACATTTTTGGCCGAGCATATTTCTGGTATCAGTGTGATCCAGATCTTTGCCCGTGAAGACCAGGAAATGCGCAAGTTTAAAGCTGTGAACGAGAAGTACCGCGATGCCAATATCCGCTCAAACTGGTACTATTCGATATTTTTTCCGGTGGTGGAAATTCTGTTTGCAGTGTGTATGGGCTTGCTGGTTTGGTATGGTTGTAAAAGGATGCTGTCTGACAGTCAACTGTTAACTATAGCATCATCAGGTAAGGGCATTACCCCGGGTTTAATAACCAGCTTTATTGTACTGCTTAATATGCTCTTCAGGCCTATCCGCCAGCTGGCCGATAAATTTAATACCCTGCAAATGGGTATGGTTGGTGCCGACAGGATCTTTAAAGTATTGGATACCGATGAAGTGGCCGAAAATAAAGGTTCGCTTAAAACCGGCAGGTTACAGGGCGATATCAGCTTTGATCAGGTGTGGTTTGCCTATAACGATGAAAACTGGGTGCTGAAAAACATCAGCTTCCATATCAAGCCCGGAGAAACACTGGCCTTAGTTGGTGCAACCGGCGCCGGTAAATCATCAACCATAAACATTCTGAACCGCTTTTATGAAATAGGTAAAGGCTGCGTCAAAGTAGATGGGCATGATATTCATGATTATGATGTGAACTATCTGCGTTCGCAAATAGCTACCGTGATACAGGATGTGTTTTTGTTTAGCGATACTATAGCCAATAACATCAGCCTGAATAATCCTGCCATCACCCGCGATCAAATTATAGCCGCTGCCAAAGATGTTGGTGCGCATGATTTTATTGAACGGTTACCCGGCGGCTATGATTACAATGTGATGGAGCGGGGTTCAACACTTTCGGCAGGGCAATCGCAATTGATCTCATTTATCAGGGCATTGGTGTACAACCCTGCAATTTTGGTTTTGGATGAGGCAACCTCATCAGTAGATACCGAAACGGAGATCCTGATCCAGAATGCCATCAATAAATTAATGGAAGGCCGCACAGCCATAGTGATAGCCCACAGGCTTTCAACCATCCAAAACGCCGACAGGATCATTGTACTTGACCACGGCGAGATCATGGAAATGGGGACCCATCAGGAACTGCTAAAAATTGAGAACGGCCATTACCGCAAGTTGTATGATCTGCAGTTTAATTCGGCAGGGATTGCGAGGTGAGTTTAGGAATATAAAACCATGTCATTATAAGGAACGGAGCAATCGTACGGAGGCATGGCCGCCCTGTATAGTATGCGGTTGCCACGCTATCGCTTACAGCAATGACATCGTGAAATACGCCTTTTATTTATTCGGCACACTCTTAACCGAATGAACCGGCTGCTCTTCTTTTTCATGCTTTTTTGCAATATCGCCTCCATGCGGGTTATTGGCATGATATTGTTTATCTTCTTTACGTATCTTGCTTTTATGCCCATCATCGGCCGGCCTGTGTGTAGGGGTATCTGATGGCGACGGTTTATCTTTTTCGTTTGCTGGCTTTGTCATAAGTTAACAACAACGGCAATGGCGCTTTGTTTAACTCCAGATTTATATCAGAATTTGCAGCTTTATTTTGTCTGAACCAGGATTTGATAGGATTTATATGATTTAGTGGATTTTGTCTGAACCGGAATTTTTTGAATTAAGGAATTTGTCGAATGCAAAAACAAATTCTGTAATTTATATAATTCGTTTAATTCGAGTTCAGATAAATAATCAACGTAATCAGCGAAATCAAAAAAATCAACGGTAAGCTGTTAATAAATGTTAAATCTGTTTAGCTAAAGCGTTATTAAACAATATTTATAAGCAATAAACTTTTACCTTTAGGGTGGGTTTCTTATTTTCGCACAAATATGATGTTATCATGAGAGAAAGAGTTGTCTCAAATCCCATGTCTCACATCCCATATCTAAAGCAAGTAAATGGAAGAATTCGAAGCAAGCGCATCCTCTAAAAAAACAAAAACCATATACATTTCAACTGTATTTGGTATTGCCATGGTGCTTTTAATGGTAGGGTTATTAGGTTTAATACTGGTGTATGCTAAAAATATTTCGAGCTATGTTAAGGAAAACATCGTGCTTAATATTTTTGTTGACGATGCCGCCCATGAAAGCGATGTGCTACAACTTCAAAAACAGCTGGACGGCAATGTGATAGTAAAACAAACTCAATATGTAAGTAAAGAGCTTGCCGCCCGTAACCTGCAAAAAGATCTTGGCGAAGATTTCGTAAAGTTTTTAGGATATAACCCGCTATCGCAATCGGTTGATGTTTACCTGAAAGCTGAATACGCCAATAATAAGGATATAGAGAAATTTAAAGCCGAACTGCTTAAAAATCCCTTGATTAAAGAGGTTAAATACCAGCAATCACTGGTTGATCAAATGAACCAGAATGTAACAACCATCAGTTTGATCATCCTTACGTTCGCCGGTATTTTTGTGGTGCTTTCGGTAGCCTTGATCAACAATACCATCAGGCTGGCCATTTACTCGCAACGGTTCCTGATCAAATCGATGCAGTTGGTTGGTGCAACCAAAGGATTTATCCGTAAGCCTTTTTTGCTGTACGGCATCTGGCATGGTTTATTAGGTGGATTAATCGCCATTATCCTGCTGATAGGTACCTTATATGTAGCCTATGATAATGTACCCGATCTGGTGTTTTTACAAAACTACACTGAGTTTGGCATTGTGTTTTTAGGTGTTGTTGGACTGGGTATTTTTATCTCCGGCTTTAGCACGTTTTTAGCAGTTAACAAGTTTTTACGTTTAAAAATATACGATCTGTACAGATAAGGTTGTAAGTCTCAAGTCGGAAGTTCAAAGTCTTTAGATTTGATAATGCAATCACTAATTCATTAACTCAATAATTCAGTAATTAAAAAATATGGCACAAAAATTTAAACCAACCGCTCCTGTAAAAACAGCTGCGGCGGCTTCGCCGGCAACTGCAGGTGCTGCAAAAGCTACTGCGCCAGCACAACCGGTACAATTCATATTTGATAAAAGCAATTACCGTATGCTGATCATCAGCGTGGCTGTTGTTGCTTTCGGCTTTGTGCTGATGTCGGGCACTACCGATATTTACAGTACCACCAAAATTGTTATCGCCCCAATAGTAGTTTTGGGTGGCTTTGCTTTAGGTTTCTTCGCTATTCTTAAAAAGCCTTCGGCTAATTAATACATTACTACGCTCATTTTTACAGCAGATCTGTTTACAATAAAACACATCTGCTGTAAATAACGTATACCTCTACCTCAACCCCTTAAAATCTCCAATGAATCTCATCCACGTTATTATCCTTGCAATAATTGAAGGGATAACTGAATTTTTGCCTGTTTCGTCGACAGGGCACATGATCATTGCCTCATCAATAATGGGCATAGCCGCCGATCCTTTTGTTAAACTTTTTACCATTGCTATTCAGTTGGGCGCTATCTTATCGGTAGTGATCCTGTACTGGAAAAGGTTTTTACAATCGGTTAATTTTTATTTGAAATTGTTTATCGCCTTTATACCGGCAGCTGTGTTTGGCGTGCTTTTTAGTAAAAAGATAGATGCCCTGCTCGAGAGCGTTTACGTGGTGGGTATCACCCTGTTTGTAGGTGGTATCATTTTATTGTTTGTTGATAAGTGGTTTAACAAACCTGTGGTTAAAGAAGAAAAAGACATCAGTAATTTAACGGCATTTAAAATCGGCTTTTTCCAATGTCTGGCCATGATCCCTGGTACGTCGCGTTCGGCAGCTACCATTGTTGGGGGCATGACTCAAAAATTAAGCCGTACCGCAGCTGCTGAGTTTTCTTTCTTCCTGGCCGTACCCACCATGTTTGCCGCGACTGCTAAAAAGCTTTATGACTTTCATAAGGAAGGTCACATATTTACAGGCGAAGAGATCAAACTTTTGGCAATAGGTAATATTATAGCATTTATTGTTGCTATGCTCGCCATAAAAACATTCATAACTTTTCTGGAGCGCAAAGGTTTTAAAATATTCGGCTGGTATCGTATTGTTGTTGGTGCCATAATCATTGGCCTGATGCTGAGCGGACACCAGTTACAGGCAATATAGGCTTTTCGCTCGAATAGTAGACTCACCGGGTCTACGCTTCGCTGGACCACCCTCTCTCCGGCTTCGCCGGAAAGAGGGTAAAGAAAACAGAAAAATAAATCTCCCTCTTTGCGCTTGCGCAGAGAGGGGTGACAAGCGCAGCGACGTCGGGGTGAGTTAACTGACCGCCCGGCAAATTTCCCTCTCTCCTTCAATCAATCCTAAAATCGTACCTTTGCGAAAACGGGTAATTTGATCCGGGTAAATAGAAGATTTGAAGAATACGTATACTAAAATAGAGGAATTTGTTGAGGGCCAGCTTTTATTGGTTAATAAGCCATATCAGTGGACAAGCTTTGATGTGGTTGGCAAACTCCGCAATTCGTTTAAGCCGCTTAAACTAAAGGTTGGCCATGCAGGTACACTTGATCCGCTGGCTACTGGTTTGCTGATCATCTGCACCGGTAAAATGACCAAACAGATAGATACTTTCCAGGCCGAAGAAAAGGAATATACCGGTACCATGGTATTAGGTGCAACTACGCCCTCGTACGATATGGAAACCGAACCCGACAAAAGTTTCGACATCAGCCAACTCACCGAAGAAATGTTGCGTAATAACTGCGGACAGTTTATCGGCGACATCCAGCAATATCCTCCCGCACACTCCGCCATCAAAGTTGATGGTGAGCGCTTGTACGAAAAGGCACGCCGCGGCGAAGATGTTGAGCTAAAGCTGCGTAATGTAACCATAATGGAATTTGAGCTAACCCGTATTGAACTGCCCGAAGTTGATTTCAGGGTGGTGTGCAGCAAGGGCACTTATATTCGCTCATTGGTGAATGATTTTGGAGCTGCTTTGGGTAACGGGGCTTATCTGTCAAAATTAAGGCGTACACGTAGCGGCAATTTCAAAATTGAAGATGCCTGGGAAGTGATGGAACTGGTAAATACCGTCAGGGAATTAAAAGTATCAGATGTACATACAGCGCGGTAAAAGAAATTTACAAAGCGCAAACACTCCGGTTGTTAATCCCATCAACTAAAAATTAACTTTGTGTTTTACTCATATAATGAGGGTTTACAATAATATTGACGAATTTACAGCGGTAAACAATGCGGTAGTCACCATCGGTACATTTGATGGGGTGCACATCGGGCATCGTAAAATTATATCAGGAATTAAGGAACTGGCCGAAAGTACAGGCGGCGAAACGGTGATCCTTACTTTCTTTCCGCATCCGCGGATGATCTTACATCCGGAGGACGAAAGCCTTAAACTAATAACCACCATTGCCGAAAAGGCAGAGCTCATGGAACGCCTTGGGGTAGACCATCTCATTATAACCCCGTTTTCAAGAGATTTTTCCAATCAGAGTGCGGAGAGCTATATCCGCGATGTGCTGGTGAATAAGATCGGTACAAAAAAAATAGTGATAGGTTATGACCACCGCTTTGGCAAAGACAGGCAAGGTGGTTTTGAAGACCTGCAGCGCCTTGGCCCTGTTTATGGTTTTGATGTAGTAGAGATCCCCGAACAGGATATCAACGAAGTAGCCATCAGTTCAACCCGCATCCGCAACGCTTTGTTAAGTGGCGATATTGATTTGGCTAATGCTTTTTTAGGCTACCCTTTTTTCATTACCGGAAAGGTTGTCCGGGGCGACCAGATCGGCAGACAGATCGGTTATCCAACAGCCAATATTGTGGTTGAAGAGAAATATAAGCTTATTCCCGGCGATGGTATTTTTGCGGTAACGGTTATCATAGCTGATCAAAAGCACAAAGGAATGGCCTATATAGGCAGCCGCCCAACCGTTAACGGACTTACCCGCAATATCGAAGTGAATATCTTTGATTTTAACGAAGAGATCTATAACCAAACCATCCGGATGGAATTTCACCATTATATCCGCGGTGATGTTAAATTTTCATCGCTCGATGAATTGAAAGTGCAGCTGGCGCAAGATAAGGTGGATGTGCTGAGTCTTGAATTTTAAAGGAACCATGATTTTCGTGATTTAAAGATTACCTTGAATTTGGTATCGATTATATCAGGCAATCCCTAAATCAAGCAAATCAATGTTTTAATGCTTAAAAAACGATAGATAGATCTGTTTCACAACATGATATGCAGCAAAGGCGAAAAATAATATCGCTATGCTGGTATTGATAAGCTTATTGCTTAGCGCAAATTTCTCCTGGATATACTTGGCAAATTTGGCGTAAATAAACAGGCATAAAAACGCGCCTGCCGCCGAGCCTAAACTAAAAATAACAAGTGCTACACGGCCGTCAAGGATCCATTCGTGTGTGATGAGGTAGGTGCCTGTCACCATCCAGAAAGGTACCTGCATAGGGTTTAAGAAGCCTAATAAAATACCATATTTGATACTGGCATGTTCAGAGTAATTGGATTTAGGAGGTGTGTTACGATGGATCCAGGTAATGTAGCCCATAACCCCGAAAAGTACTACCATGATCCAATCAATGATCGTACCCAGTTTCAACTGTCCCGAAAGCCAGCGGGCAGCATGCATAATAAAATAAGTAAAGAAAAATTCGACAGCTGAAAAAGCGGTTATAAAGCGCACAGCCTCTTTTATTCCACGGTTTATGGTGATCTGTACTAAAGTTAGGTTTATGTTGCCGGGTGGTATATAGCCTATAAAATTAGCTATGAGCCCGATGAAGAAAGTCAAAAATATCATCGCCGCAAAGATAGGGTGTTAATCGGAGTTGGCAAATAATGTCTGAACCATGATTTATGGGATTTTAGGATTATCCCGGACCGCTGCTATCGAATCCAATAATCTGACAAATCCGTTTAATCCCGGTTCAGAATCTTCCTTACATTTGCAATCTTTAATTTGTTAACATGCCAACTGAAAAAATAGTTTCATTACTGCCGGCCGCCACCGAAATAATTTGTGCTTTAGGACTTGAAGAGAATTTAGTGGGCCGATCGCACGAGTGCGATTTTCCGGAGTCGGTAAAGCAGTTGCCTGTATGTACAGAAGCTAATTTTCCTGATGGTTTAAGCAGTGCCGAGATTGATGTAAAGGTGAAGGAGATCCTTGCCGATGCACTTTCGGTTTATACCGTAAAACGGGAGCAGATCAAAGCTCTCGCTCCTGATGTAGTAATAACGCAGGCGCAGTGCGAGGTTTGTGCGGTATCCTTAAAAGATGTTGAAGAGGCGCTGGAAAATTATCTTGATAAGCAGGTGCAGATTATATCGCTGCAGCCCAATAGTCTTGATGATGTTCTGAATGATATTACTACTATTGCCAATGCACTTAACGTACAGCAGGCAGGTGCCGACCTGGTTGAAAATTTGCAGGAACGTGTTGACATTATTAAACACAAACTGAAATTTATTGATAGTAAGCCTACAGTTGCCTGTATTGAATGGCTTGAACCCTTGATGATATCCGGCAACTGGGTGCCCGGCCTGGTAAGCATAGCCGGTGGAACACCTGTATTGGCCCAGGAAGGCAAGCATTCGCCATATATTGAGTGGGATGACATCCTGCAGCAGGATCCTGAAATTATTGTGGTCATGCCTTGCGGCTTCAGCATTGAACGCACCATGCGTGAGATCAACCTACTTTTGGACCGTCCGGGTTTTGCATCGCTGAAAGCTGTAAAGAACGACAGGTTTTACATTGCCGACGGTAACCAGTATTTTAACCGTCCCGGCCCGCGTATCGTTGATTCCATCGAGATCCTGGCCGAAATTATCCGCCCGAAACAGTTCATATTTGGTTATGAAGGCGAAGGATGGATCAAGTTCTCGGTGTAATAAAAATACTGCCGCAGGTTTAGCGATAGCGTAACCTGTGGTGTAGTATTGCTTAAGCTTTCAGCTTAATTAAATGGGTTGAAGCTGGAAGCTTCAACAATGCCTGTCACGGGTTACGCTATCGCTAAACCCGCGACAGATAAGCAATTATAACAGCTCCACTGCTAAAATTACTTATTAAAATAATTTAAAAAGTAATTATATTTACCTGTCTGCTATCTCCCAGGCACAGGATCAATTATGAACAAAATTTTTACGATGATGGTTATCGCCGCGGTTTTTGTTTGCAGCGGTTTTAAAATGAATGACGATAAAAAGCCGAACATAGCCGACCTGCACCTCAACTGGCAGGTAATGGATAATAACTATCAAAATAAAAATCAAGCCCTCACTGCATTGGTGATCACCAACAAAAGCCATGAGGTTTTGCCTGCCGGGGGATGGAAGATCTATTTTAATTCGGGCCGTGGGTTTATCAAAGCGGCTGTGAGCAATAACGCGCTTATTGAACAGGTTAACGGCGATATGTACAGCATAACCCCAACTTCAGGTTTTAGAGATTTGAAACCCGGTGAAACTGCCCGTATCGAATTTGTGTGCGATGATCCTGTAGTAAATATTACTGATGCGCCCGAAGGTCCTTACCTGGTTTGGGATAATGCCCCTGAAAAAGGCTATTCTTTCGGCTCATATGATATCACGCCCTACAAGCCAACTTACCAGGGCTTAATAACCCCCGAAATTGTTTACGACAGAAATAAAACAGTTGCCGATATCCCTGCCGATCAGTTGGTGAAAGTTTTCCCTACTCCGGTTAGTTATACTGCGGGTAACGGCAGTTTTTCGTTTACTCAGGGTGTTCAAATTTCTTCTGCTGCTGCACGGTTTGGTAAAGAAGCTGCGACTTTGCGTAATTATATTGCTGCCGTCTTCGGAAAAAAGGAAGCCGGCAAATCTTCCGCTAATGCTATTTCATTTGAATACAAAGCCGGCTTGGGCGACGAAGCTTATGAGTTAAGTGTGAAATCATCTGCTGTAGTTATCCGGGCATCTACAAGTACAGGCATATATTATGGCATTCAATCGTTCAAAAGTCTGATCCCGGCGAGTGCTTTAGCTAAAACACCATCCTCTGTACAAATCCCATGCGTAGAGGTTGCAGATGCCCCTCGTTTTGCCCATCGGGCAGTAATGTTGGATGTAGCCCGTAACTTTCAGTCAAAACAACAGGTGTTGAAGTTGCTCGAGGCCATGAGCCTGTATAAACTGAATACGCTGCACCTGCATTTAACCGACGACGAAGGCTGGAGGATAGAGATCCCGTCGTTACCGGAGCTTACCTCGGTTGCCTCAAAACGAGGCCATACGCTGGACAGCAAGCATCATTTGCCGCCATCACATGGTTCTGGTCCGGAGGTTAACAATCCTTTTGGTACCGGCTATTATACCAAAGCTGATTATATTGAGATCCTGAAATATGCCAGTGATCGGCATATCACAGTAGTGCCCGAAATTGAAACTCCCGGCCATGCCCGCGGAGCTATCAAAGCAATGAACGCCCGCTATGACCGCCTGATGGCCGAAGGCAAAAAGACAGAAGCTGAAAAATATTTGCTGTATGACCTGAACGATAAATCGGACTACCGCTCAGTACAATATTGGAACGATAACGTGATAGACGTATCACTGCCATCAACCTATAACTTTGTGGAGACAGTGGTAAATGACCTCATCAGTACTTATAAAGAAGCGGGCGCACCGCTGCCAACCATTCATTTCGGTGGCGATGAGGTGCCGGCAAATGTATGGGAGAAATCACCGGCTTATTTATCGCTCAAGGCCACTCATCCGGAGATACAAAGCACCAACGATCTTTGGTATTACTTCTACGGTCGTGTTAATGAGATCCTGAAAGCTAAAGGGATCCTGCTTTCGGGATGGGAAGAAATGGCGCTTCGTAAAACCACGCTGGATGGTCAGCCGGCTTACGTACCTAATCCTGATTTTACAAAAGAACACCTACAAGTTGACGTTTGGAATAACGTGTTAGGAGCAGGGCAGGAAGACCTGGCTTACCGTTTGGCCAATAGTGGTTACAAGGTTGTGCTAACCTGCGTTACCAACCTGTATTTTGATATGGCCAATTACAAATCGTTTGATGAGCCTGGTTACTATTGGGGCGCGTTTTTGGGTATCGATAAATTCTATTCATTTATCCCATACGATTATTTTAAAAATGCCGATGTTGATAAACAAGGCAACCCGATAAACAGGAATATCTTTATCGGCAAGCAACGCCTTACCGACTATGGTAAAAGCAATATAGTAGGCTTACAAGGTGCGCTTTGGGCCGAAACGGTTAAAGGGCCTGAGCGGATGGATTATATGATTTTTCCGCGCTTGCTTGGTTTGGCTGAACGTGCATGGGCGCAGGACCCGGCCTGGGCTACTGAAAAAGATCCCGCAAAAAGTAAAGAGGCATACCAGGTAGCCTGGTCAAACTTTCTGAATGTGTTAGGCAAACGTGAATTACCACGCTTAACTTATTACAATGGCGGTTATGATTATCGTGTGCCGAAACCGGGTATCAGTTTGCAGGATGGTAAATACCTGAGTGATGTGGAGTTTCCGGGCTTAACTATCCGGTATACTACCAATGGTAAAGATCCGGATGCCGGTAGTAAAGTTTATACTGGTCCGGTTAATTATAATGGTGGTGTTATTAAATTCCGTGCATTTGATCCTAAAGGCAGGGGAGGTAATGTGGCTGAGGGAGGAAATAATAGTTTGAATCCGTAAGTTTAGTTTGGGGTTTGCAAGTCTGAAAGAGCCCTGTGTTTTGCGCAGCAAAACACAGGGCTCTTTTTTATAATATCCATTTGCCGCCGCTCGGCTCCTGCCGAGTGGCAGCTATCCCACGGCCTCTGGCCGGCGTAAATCAATGAACACAGGCCAGAGGCCTGGAAATCGTCGACACTCGGCAGGAGCCGAGCGTCTGCACGAATAGCATTGCTGTATGCATTACTAAGATCTATGAACCATCAACTATAAGCCATCTAATACACAAAATTCATCCCCACCGAGTAATTTCTCAACGGAGCCGCGTTGTAGTAACGATTACCCACTGCATTTAGATCATTACCCAGGCTGTACTTTTGGTTTAGCAGGTTATCTGTGGCAGCAAATATTTCAAAACGTGTTTTACGGCCGATGGTTGGCTGATAACTAACCCTTGCCTGTAGCAGGTTATATTTTGGTGCATATACTGTGCTGGCATCATTAAGCGGGATTTTTGAAGTAAAGGTATGCTGCACAAACAAGGCCAGGCTTTCGGGAAACCTGATCTGCACGCTGCTTACAAATACGTTTTTAGGTACACCGGTTAAGTTATTGCCTGAATAGTTGGCGCCGGTAACAATATAATCCCTGAACCTGAAATGGCTGTATGTGAACGATTCATTAAACTGTAACCCGCGGATAAAGCCATATTTACCCGGACGGATGATCCAGTAGTACAACGATGCTTCGGTACCTAACTGGTTAGTGCCACCGGCATTGATATAATGTTCGGTTTCATCGGCATTAAGACGGCGTACTATGGCGTTGTTTAAGCGATAATAATAAACCGATGCATCAAGCATAAAAGTTTCATCGCTGTTGCGCAGGCGAAAGCCGGTTTCATAGTTCCAGCCATATTGGGCTTGCAGGCTTGTGTTCACAATATTATCGGTTGGCCGCACTTCTGCCGTGGTAGGGCTGGAGTAACCGCGACTTACGCTTGCCCGCCAGGCAAGGGCATTGATGATCTGGTATGACAGGGCCAGTCTCGGCATCAATTGTGCGCTGAAGTTGCGGTTAGTAAAGTTGTTTTGATTAAGCGGGTATATGTTTTTAAAATCATAACCATAATCATTTAAACTCACCGCGGCTTCAATGTGCAGGCGTTTATAAACATCGGCGGCATAGCGCACAAATACAAAATGTTGGTTGGTGTGGATGTTATCAATAGTTTGCGTGGTATCCTTTACACCTTTTTTATTGCCATAATTAGCAATATGCGAGTTGGTTTGCTGCCACTCAAAACCGAGGTCTACTTTCCAGTCTAAGCTTGGTTTTTTATCACCGGTTAACTCAAAGTAAGTACGGAAGCCATAGGTGTTTTCGCTCCTCTGCTCATAATTGGTGATAAAAGGATTGGCAAAATCAACATGGTTGCCAAAAACAGCCAGCACATTGCGGAGGTGGTCATTAAAATGGTACTCGTTGGTTAGGCCACCTAAATACATTTTGGTAGTGATGCCAATATGTTGCTGAATAGCCCCTGGCAATGTCGGCGTAGGCTGACGGGCTAATCGCGGATCGGTATTATATTGGGCAAGGTTTAAACCTCCCGGTGTTTGATAAGCCAGGTCGGAATAAATACCCAGCGCCTTTAATGTGTTTTTGCCGCTGTAGTTCCAGCTATCGGCCAGTTGTAGGTAATTGCGGTGCGTATCGCTGTTTTGCCTGTAGCCATGATAGGTTTGAAAGCTTTGGTTAATGTTGAGCAGGTAATTGGTAGTTTTTAATTGCACTGCTGCCTTTTCATGAAACAGCCCGTACGAGCCGCCATTTACCCCCACCGAAATATATGTACTGTCGTTATACCGGTTA
>NZ_DASVOB010000354.1:0-12640 GCF_036383575.1 Mucilaginibacter sp. | reverse complement strand
AAATATGAAATATTCTGAATGGAAAACGCTTAGTGCCGATGAGCGTAAAAACATTGGCTGGCAGCAACACCCCCACATACGTACCGGTACTCTTTTTGCCATAACTTTTGCAATAACGTTCATTATTGTAATGTTTGGTATAAGTAAGAACAGCGTAGTGCATCTTAACCACAAGCCAACCGTCAAAGAAGCTTTTACCATATCAAAACAATTGGTTAAAGAAAAACTGAAACAACCAGAAAAAGCAGTTTTTCCCGATGCTGGTTTTAAATATATCATTGATACAACAACCAATAGCTACCAGGTTCAATCCACAGTAAAGATCGAAAACGATAGCGGCAAAATGGAACAATCAGCCTGGGAAGTTAAAATGTTATATACAGATGGCGACTGGGCTCAGAAAAACAGCTGGCAGGTTAAAGAGATCAGCATCATACCTCAACAGCCAAACTAAACCCTATTATTAAAAACAAAAAAGGAGCAGTTATAAAACTGCCCCCTCTGTTAAATTTTTAACAAAATAATTTAATGCACAGCATCACGCAGGGCTTTGATCTCGTCATGAGCATCAAGCAATTCACTTTCCTGCTGGCTGATAGTTTCGCGGAGATAGGCCGGCAAATCTTCATCTTCAAGCGCTGTACGATATGCCTTTAAGATAGCATCTTCCCCAAATTCGCATTCCTCCAAAACATTATGGGTATCATGCCCGGTAAAAGCGGCTTTAACATCAAGCCAAACCCTGTGTATTTTACCGCTGGTGGTTGTACCGGTTTCAATATCTTTTCCAAAAGCGCTAACCTCGGTACCCAAAGCAAGTTTATAACCCTGGCTTTGGCCAATAAGCCTTGTGAAAAGCGATTTCAACTCGGTGTCGCCGTCCTTCAAATCTTTCGATGCGCGTTGATAGCCTTCAATCCTGTCATTGTTGATCTGTACCAGATCATTTAAAATTTGTACGGTTGCTTGTGTGTTTTCCATGATTAGATGTTTTTATATAATGATCAACTCTTTAAGGTTCAAATTGTTTAATTAATTGTACAATAATTATCTCAATACGAAATTAACTTTTGCCACGAAAAAGCGATATGATCCAGATAATAACTGCAATTACCACTACAACAGCAATAATCCCTGCAATAGCTCCTGCTTTAAAAATGCCGGTTATAACCGAACAGCTGCTTAGTGTAAACAGCACAAATGCGAATAGTAAAAAATGTAAGTTTTTCATGATTAATGTTTAAATAGATAAAGTTTAATGATTGGTTTATCGCCTGTCATTATTGTGATAGCAGGAATGCAATAATCAGACCTTTTTGATATCAGCCTATACGGAACGGTTTTGTCTACGATAGGTACGTATTTGATATGATAATTGTATACATCCGTATACAATTATGGTCGTCCCGCTAAAAACAAACTGATTCTTCACCCAGGATTTGACGGCAATAATATTTTGCAAATAACCGTTGCCTATAAAAACAAACGCTATTGCCAAACGTTAACAAAAAAGATTATAAGCCATTAAGAATATTAAAAAATTTATTGAAGGTTATAAGCTAACACCCGACTGCGCAGTTAGGCGCTGTGTTTTTTATTATATAATTATTTGTTAACCATTTTTTCCGACACGCTATGATAATACAGGTACAACCCAACATTCAATGTGAAAACTGCATTAAATGCGGCAGAAGGCCCCACGTTGAACAACAAAAAAAATATTGGGTATTAACGTGCCCCAATAAAAGTTGTAATAATTCGGTAAAATCACTTTTTGTTGACTTTGCCACCTGGAACCGGCTCAACAAAAAAACCAATGAAATACCGGCCACAACCGAAACATTAAAACGCACGGCTTAATTATTGAAGAAATTTTGTCAATTTCACAAATCGACAAAAAATTTCATGGCTTTAACCCAGATGAGTACATTTACGTGCTACTCTACTTGTTAAGCTATGACAAATGCACTTCTATCAATAAATAAAGCAACTGTACGTTTTTTAAATACAACATTATTCACCGGCTTAAGCTTTAATATAAATAAAGGCGAAAGCTGGGCCCTCATCGGCGAAAGCGGATCTGGGAAAAGCGCCCTGCTACAAACCATAGCCGGGCGTTTTAATATCACAGGCGGCGAAATAGATTATCATTTTTGGAATGATTACGCTCAATTTTTCAACGCCAATGATATTGCCACACCACATAAGCTTATTGCACTGGTTGAACCCAAACATCATTTCCGCAATCTTTCAAACACTACTGATTTTTATTACCAGCAGCGCTATAATTCGTCCGACTCCGAAGATGCGCTTACGGTTGCAGACTATCTTAATACAATACCACACTTTCCTGGCACTAATACATCATGGACATTTGAAAAAGTAGTTTCATTACTAAGGCTCGAAGCGCTACTTAACAAACAGATCATCAAGCTATCAAACGGTGAAACCAAACGCCTGATGCTGGCGGCTGCACTGCTCAAAAACCCGGTATTGCTCATGCTTGACAGCCCTTTAACGGGCCTGGATGTAAAAACCCGCGACGAGTTTAACGGCATTATTGAGCAGATCATTGCTTCGGGTATTAACGTTATAATGGCTACCTCTATCCATGAGATCCCCTCGGCCATCACTCATATTGCCGTATTAAGTAAAGGGGCTATTATTCACGAAAGCAACAAAGAAGCTTTTAAAGCTGAGCTTTTTGAACAGGATAAAACCGATACCATTGATACCGATGAGTTAGGTGCCTTGCTCAATATTGATAAAAACCCCATCGCTTACAACCAGATAGTAAAAATGGATAAGGTACATATTCAATACGGCGACAAAGTGATACTGGATAATGTAAACTGGCAGATCAATCCCGGCGAACACTGGGCTTTATTAGGGCCGAATGGGGCAGGTAAATCAACATTGTTAAGCCTGATCAATGGTGATAACCCGCAGGCTTATGCCAACAACATTATTTTATTTGATAAAAAACGCGGCACCGGTGAAAGTATCTGGGACATCAAAAAGAAGATCGGCTTTGTATCGCCCGAACTACACCAGTACTTCCCAACCGATAACAGCTGTTTGCAGGTAATCGAGTCTGGCTATTACGATACCCTCGGCCTGTTCAGGCCGAGTAATAAGGAACGCGCGGAAATTGCTTTACGATGGATGAAGGCTTTAGAGATTGAAAAATATGCCCGCGTATTGCTCAAAAATATCCCGGCAAGCGCGCAGCGACTTTGCCTGCTGGCCCGTGCGCTGATCAAAAATCCGGCGCTGTTAATTTTTGATGAACCCTGCCAGGGCATGGATGATCATCAGCAACTTCACTTTAAAAACCTGGTTGATACCATTTGCAGCCTTGGCAATGTTACCCTTATTTATGTTACCCACTATCAGCATGAAATACCCAACAGCGTTGATAAGGTTTTGAGGTTGGATAAGGGAAAGGTGGTTTCTTGAGCTGAAAGCTGAAAGAATAATAAGTTTTGGGCTTTATGCGTTGAGCTTTCTGCTTTCTATCTTTTTTGTCAATTATTTAACAGCTGCTGAAATCAAATTACCAACTTACGTATATTTGCCTGATATGAATACAGCCGATCTGTTGCAACGCGCGTTGCGGTTTGATTTTTTAACGCTTGAAGAAGGCGTTTACCTGTATAACAACGCCTCTACTGCCGAGTTGATGTACACTGCCAACGAACTTCGTAAAATACAGGTTCCGCATGGCAAGGTTACCTGGCAAATAGACCGCAATGTTAACACCACAAACGTTTGTATAGCCAATTGCAAGTTTTGTAATTTCTTCCGCCGTCCAGGCCATGAGGACAGTTACATAACTGACATTGAAACATATAAAAAGAAGATAGAGGAAACGTTCCGTTACGGCGGCGACCAGTTGTTGTTGCAAGGCGGTCACCACCCCGACTTGGGACTGAAATTTTATACCGATCTGTTTCGCGAGCTAAAACAGCTTTATCCTAAATTAAAACTGCATTCATTAGGTCCGCCGGAAATTGCACACGTTGCCAAATTAGAGGGCATGCCCCATATTGAGGTATTGAGGGCGATGAAAGAGGCAGGTTTGGATTCTTTACCTGGTGCCGGTGCAGAGATCCTGAATGACCGTGTGCGCCGACTGATATCAAAAGGCAAATGCGGCGGTAAAGAATGGCTTGATGTAATGCGTGCCGCTCATCAGCTTAACTTGCCAACATCCGCAACTATGATGTTTGGCCATATCGAAACTATTGAAGAGCGTTTTGAGCATTTGGTTTGGATCCGCGAGGTACAGGCCGAAAAGCCGGAAGGACATTATGGTTTTGTAGCCTTCATCCCCTGGCCTTTCCAGGATGATGGCACCCTTTTACGTAAAGTACGCGGCATCACCAACAATGTAACCGGCGACGAATATATCCGCATGATTGCGCTGAGCCGCATTATGCTGCCCAACGTTAAAAATATCCAGGCTTCCTGGCTTACCGTAGGCAAGCAGGTTGCTCAAATTTGTTTACACGCAGGCGCCAACGATTTTGGCTCGATCATGATCGAAGAAAACGTAGTATCGGCCGCTGGTGCGCCACACAGGTTTACAGCCAAAGGCATCCAGGAATCAATAAAAGAAGCCGGCTTTGAGCCTCAGCTTCGTACCCAGCGATACGAGTGGCGTGACATCCCCGTTGAAATTGAAGAACAGGTTATTAACTATTAGTTTGCGGTTGGCAGTGTGCAGTTGGCAGTTAGAAAACCAAACAACTGCATACTAACTATTAAAGCTACACGCCGCCAACAATTTACAAACGAGGCAACTGCCTACTGCACACGGCAAACTGCCAACTGAACAACATGGAACAATACATAGAGGCACTAATTTTTGCATCTGAGCAGGCAATTCGCCTGGAAGAGATCATGTACTGCCTTCAGGCTGCCTTTGAACGCGATTTTACTAACGAAGAAGTAACCGACGGCATCAACAGGATCCATGAAAAATACCAACACCATAGCCTGGCTATTGAGCTGGTAAAAATTGGCAATGGTTATCAATTTCTCACTAAAAAGGAATATCATACGGTTATCAACCTTTTACAGCTACAACGGTCAAAGAAAAAACTGAGCCAGGCCGCCTTGGAAACCCTTGCTATTATCGCCTATAAGCAACCTGTAACCAAACCCGATATTGAGCAGATAAGGGGAGTGAACTGCGATTATTCCATCCAAAAATTGCTCGAAAAAGAGCTAATAGCTATAGTTGGCAAATCTGAAGGGCTTGGAAAACCCATCCTTTATGGCACAAGTAATTTATTTATGGATTATTTTGGCATAAACAGTATTGAGGAATTACCTCAACTTAAGGACTTTACAAACACCACTGCCACTATTGGGGAGCAATCAGAATAATTTTAATTTCTCTTTTAAAAAAAACCATTTTTCATTATTTTTACTATTAAATCAATAGGGATAAAAGATTTTAAAACACTTTTCTTTATCTGATTTTAATTATTATTATTGACAAAGTTTAATTTATAAAATCCATTACAATGGGAGCGCCAAAGAAACCGAACACTAAAAAGATCGAAAACTCAGATAATGATCCGGATGATGATGATGAGTTTGACCCAAAAGTGAAAAAAAAGGCAGATGATGACGATGATGATTTTGACGGACCGTTAGATGACGATCTGGGCAGGGGTTACGAGTCATTTGATGACGACGAAGAAGACGATTATTAATTTTTAATACATAATATTTAATAAAGCATTCAGACTATGCCTCTGGATGCTTTTTTTATTACCTACCGGTAGCAATACGTATGAAAGTAACTGAAGTACAGGACAAAACATCAAAAAAAGCTTTCCTGGATGTGGCCCGCATCATTTATAAAGACGACCCTAACTGGGTGTGTCCGCTTGATAATGATATAGAAGCAGTGTTCAATCCGGCAAAAAACAACTTTCACCAACATGGTAAATGTACCCGTTGGATCCTGACTGATGATACCGGCCAACTGATCGGCAGGGTTGCTGCTTTCATTAATGAAAAAAAGGCATACAATTACGAACAGCCAACAGGCGGTATGGGCTTTTTTTGAGTGCATTAATAATAAACAAGCAGCTTTCCTGTTATTTGATACTGCAAAAAACTGGCTCAAAGAAAATGGTATGAAGGCCATGGATGGTCCTATTAACTTTGGCGAAAACGATAATTTTTGGGGATTACTGGTTGAGGGATTTACGCCCCCCTCCTACGGTATGAACTATAATCACCCATATTACCAGGCCTTTTTTGATGAATATGGTTTCAAAACCCAGTACGCACAGATCACGAATCATGTTGACGCTCATAAACCTTTCCCCGAGCGGTTTACCAAGATAGCCAACTGGGTAGCCAAAAAGCCGGGATATGATTTCAGGCATTTTGAAGTAAAAAAAATAGAAAAATTTGCTGCTGATTTTATTGAGGTTTACAACGATGGCTGGAAAGATTTCGAAAACTTTGTACCCATTACTCATAGCACCATCATGGAAAGCTTTGAAAAAATGAAGCCCCTGATGGACGAAAAGCTGATCTGGTTTGCTTACGTTGATGATGAACCGGCATCATTCATGATCATCTTACCAGATGCCAACCAAATGCTTAAACCACTTAACGGCAAACTTAACCTGATTGGCAAGCTCAAATTTTTATACTACCGATGGAAAGGCGTATCCCGCATGCGGGCCATTGTAATGGGTACCAAACAGAAATATCAAAAACATGGCCTCGAATCGGCAATGTTTATAAAATTAAAGGAATATGTATTGCCCCTCAAGCGTTATGACGAGCTTGAGTTATCGTGGGTGGGCGATTTTAACGACAAAATGATAGCCATTCATGAAGCGGTTGGCGCTACATTTGGCAAAAGGCATTTAACAATGCGTTACATTTTTGATTAGCCCGGAACAAACCGGGCCTCAAAATTATGCGGTTACTTTTGAATGTCGAAGTTCTTCAAATAGTTCAATTACTTTTTTCTGCAAATCAATTACTTCAGTCTCGCGGTCCATTAAGCGTTTGTTAACAGTTTCCAGTTCGTTAACAAATTTCTGATCCTGTTCGGCATCATTAAATGTAAGCAACTGAACTACCGACATTTCAAACAGGTTTGCTATCTGCTCAAGCCTTGACAAATTTATATCTGTGATCCCTGTTTCAATCTTTGAGAAGGCAGGAATTGAAATATCCAATCTCTTTGCAACATCCTCCTGGCTCCACCCCTTTTGATGACGTAATAATCTGATTTTTTTTCCGAGAGTTTTCATTTGGTTAAATTAATAGTGTAGGTTTCGCAAAAGTTAATTACTTTACAATAATATTTATTATCACGCTAATTATCAACTAATTTGCGTAATTTTTTATTTTAAAGCGTAGTTAATTGTTGCGATTGGCAAATCCCTTAAATTAAAGCAAATAAATCGTTCCAAAACATACCTGTAACATGGTATTTTCCGAATAATTTAGGTCGGGATTTTCATCCCATTGTAATTTAGTGCGCAAAAAAGCGTAAAAAATTCTTCTTTTTAAAATTTATGTTTCATTTTTGTACTGTAATATTTTTTATTACAGATAAATGAACGGACAATTTCAAATAGCAACCCACGTATTAACCCTGCTTTGCAAGCAACCAGGCGAGCTGTTATCGTCCGAATACGTAGCCGGCAGCATGAATGTAAACCCCGTTCTGGTACGCAAAGAGATGCGTAAATTGCGCGTTTGTGGTCTTATAGAGAGTAAGGAAGGCAAAACCGGCGGCTATAGCCTGGCCCTCCCTCCGCAAAAAATCACCCTTGCCGATGTTTATAAGGCTGTTAAACTACCGCCTGCTTTGGGCCAAGCCAAAAACAAGCCAAACCCTGCCTGCCCTGTCGGTAAGCAGATTGGTGCACACCTTGACCATTTGGCCGATGATGTTGAAGCAGCGATCATCAAAAAATTAAGCACTATAACCATTTTTGATTTTGTAAATCAATTCGATTAAAAAAAATTTAAAACAAACTGTAACAAATTTAATTACAATATAAAAACAAAAAAAAATGAAAATCGCATTAATTGGAGCCACAGGCTTTGTAGGAAAAGCAGTATTAGCCGAAGCATTACAACGCGGCTATGAAGTAACAGCCATAGCCCGTAATCCTAAAACTGAAATTGAAAACCCCAAATTAGCCCTCAAAACTGCCGATGTATATAATGTTGATGAGTTAACAGAAGCTTTGAAAGACAGTGACGCTGTAATAAACTCATTCAATGCCGGCTGGGCAAACCCTAACCTGTATAACGATTTTATTAAAGGTTCTGAAGCAATACAGCAGGCAACTAAACAAGCCGGTGTAAAACGCTTATTAGTTGTTGGCGGCGCTGGTAGTCTTTACATTGCCCCGGGAGTACAACTGGTTGACAGCCCCCAATTCCCTGCCGAGTGGAAAGCCGGTGCTACCGCAGCCCGCGACTACCTGAACATCATCAAAAAAGAAGAAGATTTAGACTGGACATTCCTGAGCCCGGCCATTCACCTGCATCCCGGCACCCGCACAGGCGTATACCGCACAGGTACAGATGAACCAGTATTTAACGACAAGCACGAACACGAAATTTCAGTTGAAGATTTAGCGGTTGCTATTTTAGATGAACTGGAAAACAACCAGTTTGTGAAGAGAAGGTTTACTGTAGGGTATTAATCTGAACCATGATTTATCGGATTTTAGGATTACCCTGAGTTGGGTGAGGCCTGTCAAAACTTACGAAGTTTTAAAAACTTCGTAAGTTTCCTTTCATCAAGTCATCCTAAAATCCTACGAATCAAGGTTTACTTAATAAACTTAGCAGCTACCCATTCTTTATCTTTTTTATGGGTGATATATTTCAAACCATACTTCCGCGCTTCATCTGTAATGATATCCAGATCAGGTGATTCATAAAAACCGCTGAAGTAGATCTCGCCATCAGTTTTTAATACTTCAGCGTAGCGTTGCATCTGGTCGATAAGGATATTGCGGTTGATGTTAGCCAGGATGGTATCATATTGCTCATCGGGAATAACTTCTTTTGAACCACAAAGCGGTTTGATATTGCCCACATTATTCAGCGCCGAATTTTCGATAGTGCTTTCATAGCAAACCGGGTCGTAATCAATAGCTGTTATATCACCGGCACCTAATTTAGCGGCCATAATAGCAAGAATACCGGTACCGCAGCCCATATCAAGTACTTTTTTACCAGCAAATTCATTCTCCAGGATAAGGCCCAGCATCATGGCTGTAGTTTGATGGTGCCCGGTACCAAAGGCCATTTTAGGATCGATGACGATCTCGTATTCAAACTCGGGCTTAGGCTCATGAAAAGTTGCCCTTACATAGATCTTGTCCCCTATTTCTATCGGTTCAAAATTGCTTTCCCATACTTCGTTCCAGTTTTTCTGCTGGATAAGTGTTATCTCGTAACTAAAAGTGAACAGATCTTTATAAGGCAATAATTGCTCATCAAGCGCCCTCTGGTCAAAAATTTCTTCAGGAATGTAAGCTTTAAAGCCAAGCTCAAGCTCTTCAAAAGTATCAAAACCAATCTCGCCCAAAGCATTGATCAGCAGGTCCTGCTGGTAATCTTCGGTAGTTATGGTAGTAAAAAACAGTTCGTAATAATTCATTTTGATTTTTCGTCATTAACTTTCAACGGAAATCCCGTCAAATAGGTAAACGGGTTTTAACCGGCAACTTCAGGTTCAATCGGTTCGCTCTCCGTGCTTGTTCTTTTCCTGTCGAGCAAATACAGTACAATAAAGTTAACCAACCAGTAAACAGCCTGTATTTCGGTCATATACCACCAAAAACTTAGTAAGGGCCTGTACCCTTCTTCGGGCAGCCAGATAATGTAACTAAGAGCGCCTGCAAACAATATACAAACCATGGCAATGCAAACGCCGGCAATAAACCGGGCCAAAGCACCTTTATGTTTAACCCAATTCCAAAGTGGTATAATGATCAGATATTGGGTAAGAATGCCATCTGCAAGCAGCAAGCCCCAAAAAAGATGGAAGTAAGCCATGAGGCTATATAAGTTTCCATTACCAATTTCGCCAATGCGCATAGGGTGATCAGGCATATTGAAATACACCACCGCCCAAAAGACGCCAAAGTCGACCAAAACCGGTAAAAGAACTTTTAAAAGCTTCATGCTTTTTTAGATTTGAGACGTAAGATTTGAGATATGAGATTTTATTTTTCAATAAACATCGCATATGCTCTTTATGTTTTGAGTTAAGTTTGAGTATTGTCTCAAATCTCACGTCTCATATCTTATAAATATTAATTAAACGTTTTAACGATATCTGTAAAATCACGCGATTTAAGGGAAGCACCACCAATAAGGCCACCATCAATATCAGCCTGAGCAAACAGTTCAGCAGCATTGCTTGGGTTGCAGCTGCCGCCATATAAAATGGTAGTAGCATCGGCAACTTCCTGACCATATTTAGCAGCAATTTCTTTGCGGATAAATTCATGAATTTCCTGTGCCTGTGCAGATGTAGCAGTAACGCCGGTACCAATAGCCCAAACCGGCTCATAAGCGATAACCAGCTTTGCAAACTGTTCTGCATCAAGGTGGAAGATACCTTCAACAAGTTGCGTTTTAATTATGTCAAAATGCGCATTGGCTTCACGTTCCTGCAAAGTTTCGCCAATGCAGAAAATAGGGCGAAGATCATTTTTTAAAGCAGTATCAGTTTTTTTGGCAAGCAATGCATTGGTTTCGCCAAAATACTGGCGGCGTTCTGAGTGACCAAGGATCACATAAGCAGCACCTGTCGATTTGATCATCTTTGCAGAGATCTCGCCTGTATAAGCGCCTTTTTCTTCCTGATGGGCATTTTGTGCACCAACAGCAACCTTGCTATAACCTTTTGATAGTTGTACCAGACTGTGGATGTGAATAAACGGACTGCAGATCACTGCTTCCTGCGTGCCGGTAGCCTCATCTTTCACCATGTTGATGATCTCTGAAAATAAAGCTAAACCTTCATTGTAATCAAGGTTCATTTTCCAGTTTCCGGCAACGATTTTCTTTCTCATGATTTTATTTTATTTATTAGTGAATGGTTGATTGAGTTGATTAAGTGAGTAGTTTGCAAAGTTCAATTAAATGGTGATATTAACCACTCACCAAAGCAACTACTCACTAAAATCAAAACGTCCTGTACTCTTCTGTCAGCTTAAATATGGTTGTTAATATATTTTGTTCGGTTTCGTCAAAATCACGGTGTTCACGGCGGTCAAACACTTTCTGCGCAGTTTCAAACATTTTATTCATCAAATAAACTTCAAAGCCCTGCGCTCCTCCCCATGAAAAGTCGGGAACGAAATGATTTGGGAAGCCTGCCCCAAAAACATTGGCACCCACACCTACTACAGTCCCTGTATTAAACATGGTATTGATCCCGCTTTTAGCATGATCGGCCATGATCAGGCCACAAAATTGCAGGCCTGTTTTACGGAAACGTTGTGTGCTATAGTCCCAAAGCTTAACTTCGGCATAGTTATTTTTCAGGTTGGAGTTATTGGTATCGGCACCTATGTTACACCACTCACCCAAAACCGAGTTACCAAGGTAACCTTCATGGCCTTTTGACGAATACCCCCAGATCACCGAGTTATTTATTTCGCCCCCAACCCGGCAATATGGGCCAATGGTTGTAGCACCATAAATTTTAGCGCCCATTTTTACCTGCGAATGTTCGCAAATGGCAAATGGCCCGCGGATATGGGTCCCTTCCCAAACCTCGGTATTAGCCGAAAGGTAGATAGGCCCGTTGGTGGTGTTAAATGTTGAGCATTCGGCAACCGCACCTTCTTCGGCAAAAAAATCAGTACCTATAATAACATTTGTTGAGCTGATGGCTGCACTTGTGCGCCCCTTGGTAAGCAATTGAAAATCTTTACGAAGTTCAATGTCATTCTTCCTGAAAATATCTTCCGGGTATTTGATCGATACAAAAAGATTAGGATAACTTACAACATCGCCAAAATCAGCATCAGCATCAAAGCTTTCCGCATCTGCAGCATTAAGCTTAACGGCAATTAACTGGTCGTTATATTTAAGTGCCTGCCCGGTTTGTAATTTATCAATTGCATCTACCAGGTTCTCATCCGGACATACAGCACCATTGATAAAAACGTTATCAGCCTCAATACTTATAGGGAACTTTACTTTTAAGTAATCAAGCGTATGAAAGGAATAAGCGCTGTTTAAATGCTTGCCCCATTTTTCGGCAATGGTGAATACACCGATACGAAGATCAGCGACTGGCCGGGTATACGTAAGGGGTAGCAGCGAATGGTGTGCGTTATCGTCAAAAAGGATAATTGCCATGGCGCAAAAATAAAAAAAGTCCCGACTGCAAAGCCGGGACTTGTAAATATTAATTAAACAAAAATTACTTTTTGTTGTAACGGGTGCGGAATTTGTCAATACGACCTGCAGTATCAACCAGTTTCATTTTACCGGTGTAGAACGGGTGCGAAGTGTGAGAAATCTCTAATTTAACCAATGGATATTCGTTACCATCTTCCCATTTAACGGTTTCGCGGGTATCGATGCAAGATTTAGTGATAAAAGA
>NZ_DASVOB010000353.1:0-9561 GCF_036383575.1 Mucilaginibacter sp. | reverse complement strand
GTCGGTAATGCCTGCTCCTGTAACAATTTTATTTGAACGTTCGGTTATAACTTTTATGTAGTTGTTATCTGCAGGTGCTTGCGCTAAAGCCGCGCTGCCCGCAACTGATAATAACAATATCACTATGTATTTAAAGTGCTTCATGGTTGTTTCAATTGGTTAAATTCTTTACAGTTTTTATAAAAGCCCTTAAAAAAAGTATATAGTATCCTGCCGTTTTTTACGCAATTAATTGTTCATATCACAATTAATCAACTGTTAAAATCCTGTCAGTTCTAAAAGCCTGATAAAAAGTATAATTAATTTTATTGGTTTATATTTCCTGGTATCCTACAGCCTGATTTACAAGTTGCTTTAACAAATATCAATGGTTAGCCTTTGCCTTTCCTATTTGTATTTATCTATTTATTATACAATCTTACCATAACCCGCTTTTCGTGTTAGGCTAATTTTTTGTCAAAAGAAAATTACATTGCTGCAAATTGGGTTTGATTAAAATTTGCTACTTTTAAAAATATAAACCAACACGGCACATACATAAATATGGGCCGGCCCGCTAATCTTTATTGATTTTCATAAAATGAAGCCCCATTTTCTCAAGGTTGCGGTAAAACCGCAAAATTCATTCAGTATACGGCATGATATTTTGCCTACCTTCAGAGGGATCTGGCATTACCATCCCGAGCTTGAATTACACTACGTAATCAAGGGCGAAGGGGTTAGGTTTATTGGTGATAATATCAGCAATTTTTCGCCGGGCGAAATTACACTGCTTGGAGAGGCGCTTCCGCACTGCTGGCGATGCAAGGATGAATATTTTTTGCCCGACTCGGGATTGAATGTTGAGGTAATTGTGATCCATTTTTTACCGGACTGTCTTGGCCGTTACTTGTTAAATTTACCCGAAGCTTTCATGTTGCCCAAGCTTTTTGAAAAAGCCAAAAGTGGCATGGTCATCAAGGGCGAAGCAAAAACCGAGCTGGCCAGACTGATGCGGCAGGCGGCCGAAGCTACCAATCTCGACAGGATCATTATCCTGCTTTCGATATTGAAAGTGTTGGCCGAAAATGAAGAATTTGAGCCGATCACCCTATCGCACAGTGACTTCCACCAATCCAATGAGTCGGATACGATCCGCCTCAATAAGGTATGTTCATATACACTGGCCAACTATAAACAGGAGATTAGCCTGGAGAAGATAGCAGCTATCGGCAACCTGAGTGTTACCTCCTTTTGCCGGTATTTTAAGCTAATGACCAAGAAAACATACTTTGATTTTTTAACCGAGATCAGGATCAGTCATGCCTGCCGGTTTTTGATAGAAGATAAATTGCCTACCGAGGTTTTGTGCTTTGAATGCGGTTACAATAATATTTCAAACTTTTACCGTCACTTTAAAAGGGTTACCGGGATGACCCCACTTGAGTATAAACGCCGCTATATTAAAGGACAAAAACAGGCGATTTCTGCTTGATTTTGCTAAGTCTTAAGTCGTTAGCATGAAGTTATAAGAGGCCAACTATTTTAAAATGTAGAGACGCATCACATGCGTCTCCCGCATGCAAATTTTTGGACTTAATCACTTACAAAGCGGCTTGTCCTATGGGAGACGCATGTGATGCGTCTCTACGTAAAATACTCTCAAACAACAATTTGTTATAAAAAACATTGCTTTTCACCTAATACTCCCGACCTAACACTAATAATTCCCGATACCTATCTCGCTTTGAAGCGTGGTATAGTTGCTGTACAGATCTTCAATCTTATTACGAATAGCCGGGGAAAAATAGCCTACATCCCGGCGGGTTGTGGTAGTTATTTTCAAACCGCGTTTGGTAAGATAATATTTAGCAATAACCGGGTATACATTGTGCATTACATCCATATTTTCGGTTAAAAACTCCTGCACCATTGCCACCTCATGCTGGCGCGATGCATCAGCATAATGATCACATAACCAAACAATAAGTTCCGGAAAGAAATTCCCCTGGATACAGGATAAGCCTGCCGAACCGGCTTTCAGCGATTCAACCGCATGAACCATGTAAGCATCGTACAAACCAAAAGCCGGATTAATTTTGCTCGCCTCCAGTTTCTGCTTTACCACATCCAGGTTAAGGCAGGTATCTTTATGATATATTACCCTGCCGGTTGCTACAAAATGATGAAGCTGTTCGGCCGACAATAATCTCTTGTATGGCACCGGGCATTCGTAAAAACCTAAAGGGATAGTTGCAGTTTGATCAAACAACTCAAATACACGGTCATTAAAAACAGTATCAGGTTCATCAACATTGGCCAATAAACTTGTAATGGCAATTACCGCCGAAGTACCTGTATCATACACCCTTTTTACAAAATCAGCTTGCTTTTCAATCAGACCACCAAAGGTACCGGTAGCTACAACGGGAACAGCGCCGTCAACAGTTTCAACCACGTGTTTAATTATTGCCAGGCGCTCTTCTCCGCTCAGTTCAAACATTTCGCTCGACAGGCAATTAGCAAATACACCGGCCGCCCCAGCATGCAGGTACATTTCGGTTAAACGGGTTAGCGCTACATAATCGACCGCACCGTTATCTTTAAAAGGCGTTAACATTACCGGGATAAAACCCTTTTTTGATTGTTCCATTTGATGATTAAATTAAACTGTTAACTGCCTGGTTTTGGTTAAAAAGATTCCTGTTAAAAATATGGCGAGTGTACCCGCAACAATGATCATATTGGTATTCAATGTACTGCGAAGGGCTGCGTATTGCTCTGGAATGAGCGCAGGAAAAGTAAGCCAAAGGATCACCAAAACACCAATGATGCTGGCGATAATAGCCTCGTGGTTACGGGTTTGCCTGCTGATGATACCCAGCAAAAATAAGCCGAGCATACCAGCAGCGAAAATCCCCGAAAGCTGCCACCACAGATCAAGGATGCTTTTTACCCCTATCATGGCTATCCCGGCTGCCATACCTGCAAACCCAAAAAGCACAGTGCCTATATGCAATGCATTCAGGGTGCTTTTTTCGTTGAGCTGCGGTTTAAAATATCTTTTGTAGATATCGATAGTAAAAACAGTCGCCGATGAATTCATTCCAGAACTAATGGTGCTCATGGCTGCCGATAAAATGGCTGCCACGATAATACCAACCAGGCCCGCAGGGATTTTGGTAACCATAAAATGCGGCATGATCTTATCGCCATAATCGGCAGGTTTAAGTTTACCCATAAACGCTGCAACCTCATTTGCCGAAGCTGTTGCAGGCAAACGTTCAATAGCTACCTGGTGTTTAAGGCTTAAGATCAGGTCGGGGTGCTGGCTGTAGTAAGCGTATAAGCATGAACCTATTACAAAAAACAGGAAAGATGCAGGCACATAAATACCAACACAAAGCCATACCGATTTGGCCGCCTGTTTGGTTGATGTAGCCGCATGATAACGCTGGATATAGTTTTGATCCATCCCAAAGTTGTTGAGATTGATAAAGAACCCGTAGAACAGGATCACCCAAAAGGTTGGCTCTGTAAGGTTCAGTGAGAAACTGCCCAGGCTAAATTTATGATCGGCTTTGCCAATTTCTACGATCTTATCAAAGCCGCCGGGGATGTTGTTTACCACCAAATAAATGATCAGGATGGCTCCCAAAGTTTTGATGATGGCCTGTACCACTTCTGTCCAGATCACTGCTTTAATTCCACCGGATACAGTGTACAGAATAATAGAGATGCCCATTACGATCATGATGGTCTTCATAGACAAGCCGGTAAGCGCCTGTAAGCTCAGTGCTATTCCAAAAAACACAGATCCCATGCGGGCAATCTGCGTAAGCAAAAAACAAATAACTGCATAAACCCTTGCCCAGGGGCCAAAGCGTTTTTCAAAGTGCGTATAAGCGGAGATATTGCCCGTATTACGATAAAATGGTATAAAATACTTAACCGCTATCCAGGCAGCAAATGGCATGGATAAGCTAAATACAAAAGCGTTCCAGTTGCCGCCGTAGGCTTTGCCGGGCACACCCAAAAAGGTGTTACTACTTAAAAAAGTGGCATAAATGGATAAACCGATGGCCCAGCCCGGTATTAAACCAGATGCAACGGTGAACTGCTCGGCATTTTTATTTTTACGCGAAAAATAAAAACCGACCAGCACCATGGCTATAAGGTAAATACCTATAATGGTAAAATCTAACACGGGCAACACTCTCATGCGTTAATCGGGTGGTACAGTAAATTTAGTATTATGGTTTAAAATTGTATAACAAATGTAACGTACCGGGGTTAGCCTTTACTGTAATATTTTCGCCGGCTATTGTAGGATATTATCACAAAGAAAATAAATATACAAACAAAAAATGCCGCCACTCGCCAGAGGCGAGTGGCGGGAAAAACAAACAAAAACCATGTCATTGCGAGCGCAGCGCGGCAATCTCGTAGCCAATGCATGTCCGATTTGCATAGCTACGAGATTGCTTCGTCGTTCCTCCTCGCAATGACATATTTTTTATATTCCCAGCCCTTGTAACCTCTTAACAAATAGTCAACGGCAATGAATACTTTGAGTTAATGGCTTCTCAATGCGTACTTTCAATAATTAAGTGAGCCGCCTGCAACCCATCGGCAGCAGCAGTAACAGTAATCTTCCCGCCAACAGATTTAGACTGAATAACAGCCAGCCCTAAACCATTAAACAAATGGTGCTGATCAGATACAAACGGATCGAGATCTGTCTGCGAACCATTGTCTACAGCTTTCAGCACGCCTTGTCCGGTTACTTTAAACTTCACCAATTGGTTGGCATCGGGCACCGGCACATTGTTTTTATCCAAAACAGATACGGTGATATACGACAGGTCTTTACCATCGGCTTTAATTTTACTCCTATCGGCCTTAAGCTGTATTTTATAAGGTTCACCGGCTGTAACTACCTGCGTGGTCATAACCACCTTTCCGTTACGGCGGGATATGGCTTTTAACACTCCCGGTTCATATTTAATACGCCACATGACATGCAGGTCACCACTTGTTTTCTTTCTTACCCCTATTGATTTACCGTTTAAAAAAGCTTCCACTTCATCGGCATTATTGTAATAGGCCCAAACGTCAATCAGTTGCCCAGGTTTCCAGTTCCAGTGCGGTAGCAGGTGCAAAACGGGTTTGCTTGTCCACTCGCTTTGGTACATGTAATAAACATCCTTGGGGAAACCGGCCAAATCAACAATACCAAAGTATGAGCTGCGGGCAGGCCACAGGTATGGAGTTGGTTCGCCAATGTAATCGAAGCCTGTCCACACAAAAAGGCCCGAGAGGAAATCATGTTTCTTGATGATCTTCCATGTTTCCTCGTGCGTTGAGCCCCAATAGGCCGATACGTTATCGTAGGCTGATACCGTAAAATCGGCATTGCCATCCTTCAACAGAGTTTTGCCATCCTTTGGCCAGCGCCGGATACTATCCGACGGCATATCATAATGCCCCCGCGTTGCCAGTGCCGACATGTTTTCGGTGCCGATAAACTTTTGACCGGGGTAGTTTTTCTGAAAATCGGCATATACTTCCTGGTGATAATTTAAGCCAACCAGATCAAGCGCGCCAGACTGGTAAATGAAATTCTTTTTGGGATCTGCATCACTCAGGGCCGATGTAACTGGCCTTGTATTATCCAGTTGCTTTACAATTTTTACCAATTGGCGACCAATGCTCACACCTGTACTATCAAACTGCTCCCTGATCTCGTTGCCTATGCTCCAGGCAAAAACGGATGGATGGTTCCGATCTCGCAAAACCTGGTCTTGCAGGTCCTTTACATGCCACTCGTCCCAGTCCTCATGGTAATCATGTTTGCTTTTTTTCTTCTTCCACATATCAAAAGCTTCGTCCATTACCAGGAAACCCATTTTATCGCACAAATCAAGCAGTTCGGGTGCCGGTGGATTGTGCGATGTGCGGATGGCATTACAGCCCATATCTTTTAATATCTGCAATTGCCGCTCAATAGCACGCGTATTTACAGCCGTACCCAAAGCACCTTGGTCATGATGCAGACAAACGCCAAGAATTTTCGTCGGTTCGCCATTCAGACTAAACCCTTTATCAGCGTCGAAATTGAAATAACGGATACCTATGGTGGTGGTATAATCATCAATAACTTTATTATCAGCAATCAACTGCAGCTTTACTTTGTACAGATAAGGATGATTTATTGACCATAATTTAGGATTCGTAATCCTAAGGTTCTGCTGAATTACAGTACCAATTACGGAAGAAGTAATTGTACCCACAACCTTACCCTTATCATCCAAAACCAAAGCCTTGAGTTTCAATTTGCGATTGACAAAACCTGGTAAAACTGTACGGATATTTATCGTCGCATTTTGCTGGTCAACCTGCGGCGTAGTTATAAATGACGACCATTGCAGCAGATGGATTTTATTGACAGTAGTTAACCAAACATTGCGGTAAATGCCCGACCCGGTATACCACCGTGAATTAGGCTGATCGCTGTTATCAACCCTAACCGCTATCACATTTTGCCGCGCTCCAAATTTGAGGTAAGGCGTCAGATCATACCTGAAAGAGATATAACCATTGGGTCGTTTGCCTAAGTAATGCCCGTTGATCCAAACTTCGCTGTTGTGATAAACGCCGTCAAAATCAATCAAAATAGTTTTAGTTTTTGACGATGCAGGGATCATAAAACTTTTGCGATACCAACCAATGCCAGCAGGCAATCCACCCTCGGCCTGCGTGGTGGGATTTTTACTGTCGAATTTCCCTTCGATACTCCAATCATGCGGAAGATCAAGTCTTCGCCAACGATTGTCATCAAATTTCACCTGGCACGCAGCCGCATCATCGCCTAAAAAAAACTTCCAGTCGGTGTTAAAACTTTCTGTTTTGCGTACGTTTTGAGCAGATGCAAAACCAGCCGTAAAAAGCACTAAACACAGCGTATATAAATAACGGAACCTCATTTTGATTTACTTTTCTTAACAGGAGGAGCAACAAAATTCAACTCGCTTTTACCCAGATCTTTTGACGTAGCCACAGCTATGCCGCGCTGATCGGCTTTGTTTACGGCGCAATAAAAGTGATAAACCATGCCTTTGTACTTCACCACGCATGATTTATGGGCGAACATATTATCATAAGGCTCAGATGATTGGATGAGCTTCTCTCCTGTCCAATCCGTCCAGTGTACTAAGTCATAAGAACAGGCAAAGCGGTTAAACACACCAGAATCGCCGGTTTTCCAAAACGCTCCAAAATAGAACATCACGTAAACATTTCCTATCTGCTGAATGTATGGATCGCCTGTAATACCGTCGCCATGATTCAATACCGGGTCTTTGCCGAAACGTTTCCAATGCAGCATATCGTCAGATACGGCCATACCAATCCGTTCGGCACCGCGTTTTTTGTTTACACTATCGCCATTGGCATTGTAATACATGATGAAAGGGTGACCGGTCAGCTTCTTTTTATCCCAGATAACCGTTTGCTTGTATTGCGTATGGTTATCCCACCAGCTTACATCTTTATCGATGCTTGACAGTACAGGATGATCTAATCCCTGCCATTCATGCGCGGTACCCGGATCCTGATCGGTTGAAGCTATGCTTATAGAAAGCAAACCTTTCTCATAGCCCTTGCTTTGTCCACCGAAATATGACAGCCAATACTTGCCATCATATTGCTGTAATTTGTACGACCCTCCCCATTTATAATCCTGCAAGCCAACATAACCGGCCTTTTGGTTATTATCCCAGCGTGTGGTATCATCAGAAAATGAGAGGATACGGCCGCGGGTTTTCCAGTGCAGCAGATCTTTGCTATCGGCCAGCCAGGTTTCATAACCACGGCCATTAAAAATGATATAGCTCATATACCAGCTATCCCCCTGCCGAAAAACCATAGGGCAATCGGCCTTTTGGTTATTATCATCAGGTGCTATTACCAGGCCATATTTATACGGGACTTTTACTTGTTCATAAATGTTTTTCATCACCTTTTCGGGTACCTCCTGTGCCTGCACCTTCAGCATTAAAAAAACACAAACTAAGAATGTAGATGATTTGGAAATGTATTTCATGGTTTGTTTATATAGAGTCCATTAATAAATCCACAGATTAAGCTATTATAAAACTGAAAACCAATTCATTAGATTTCATGAAAATCGCTTTTAAAATCTGTAGTAAATAGGGGGCACCTACGGAGCCAATACATATATCTTATTTTGCTATAAACATGTTACTCCTACGGAGTTATAATCATACACTTTTTAAACTCCGTAGGAGAAACATGTTTGTAGAAATGAAAATCAAGAGAATTGGCTCCGTAAGTGCCTCCTTTTTAAAAGCGTTTTTCCTGTTTCAGCTTTATGCATTTTGCTTTCATAATATTTTATTTGGCGATGAATGTATAATTACCCGAACCTGCTTTTATTTCGGCCTTCCCATTGTGATAACCGACGAACTTAAGATCATGCTTTGCTTTGATGTTTTGCCCATCCACCGTAATGGCAGCATTGCTTTTAACAGGCAAATAGATACTTGCCGTAGTATTAGCGGGGATACTTACTTCGAGCTTAAACTGCCTCTGATCTTTTTTCCAGCTGCTTACGATATTGCCATACGGCGATTCGTAGTTAGCTTTTGCCCAGGTAACATCACCCACGGTTTCGGGCCGGATCTCTATTTTATTAAAAGCAATGGCATCATCTGCAGGGCGGATGCCAGCCAAACCACTGTAAAACCATTCCATCAAATGCCCTAACATAAAGTGGTTATTGGATACTGAAGTTAACGCCGCCCATGATTCGGTTAAGGCAGTGGCACCATGAGCAAGCTGATAACCATAGCCCGGTACATCGGCACGACTGTTCATATCATAGATCACATCCGAGCGGCCTTCATCGTCCAGCACACGCAGCAGATAACGGTAACCAATATCACCGGCGGTAAGGGCATTACCGCGGTCGCGAATATCTTTTACAATATTGTTCACTACGGCCGCTTTGTATTGCGGCTCAACCAATCCGGCATAAACAGACATGGCATTAGCCGCCTGACTGCCGGTGCCGTATTGTTTGGTTTCGGCATTAAAAAACTTTTGATTGTAAGCCTGTTTAACTTCGGCAGCGAGCTTTTTGTATGATGCGGCATCATCACTTTTACCGAGCAGGCTTGCTATTTTTCCTGCTATATCAAGGTCATAATAATAGATGGAAGTAGCGGTAATCCCCTGCGGTGTTAACTGCGAAACGCCGGGAGCGTTCGGGCCAAGGTCATACCAATCGCCCAGGCCCTGGTACAATAAATGGTTTTGAGATTTTTTATCGAGGTAGGCCAAATATCGTTTGATCATCTCATAGTTTTGAGCAAGCACCTCTTTATCGCCATACCACTGGTATACATACCAAGGTAGGATCACCGCATTGCTTCCCCATTCAGGCGAATCGCGGAAAGGCTCATCAAACTTTACATATTCGGGCGAAATCTCGGGGATCAGCCCGTCTTCGGTTTGAGAGATGCGCATATCATTGATACACTTGCGCGCCAGGCCCACAAT
>NZ_DASVOB010000352.1:0-24525 GCF_036383575.1 Mucilaginibacter sp. | reverse complement strand
GATTGGTTCCCCATCTTCTATATTCCTGGCCGGCACCGGGAAATATTACTAATTGCTGCGACTTCTTTTCAGTTTGTTTATTTTTAACTGGTAAATGTAGCGGGGCCGCAATTTCATAACCTGTAAGGGTTTCAATAAATTTATGATTTCTGAGGTATTCAAAGCAATCGGTTCCGGGAATATCCACAACATCAGTATAAAATCTATACGAGCGTTTTAACTCTTCCGGTGACTCCATGTTAATATAATCGCCGCTGCTGCAGATCTTTTGTTTGGCTCCAAGTTGGGATATAAACTCGTCTGTGTGAAAAACTCTTGAATGAACCGGGTTAATTAAAATATCAAATGCCCTCTTTTTAATGTTAAACGATAGCCTGATCTTTTCATTTATGTTATAAATAATTGAGGGGTTTATCCAGATAAATTCGTCAATAACATCTTTATCGTATGCCTCGGCTATATCTTTAAAGGCTACGTTGCCAAGAAGTGTCAATTTGTAGCCTTTGAATTTTGGTGCCTCTTTAATGCAGCTTAAGTAGTTTCTGAACAAAAGATAATCGCCGATAGCGTCCAGCCTTACAATTAAAATCCGGTTACTTTTAAAAGGAAAAGATGCTTTTTTGAAGAAATAGAATAAGATCCTCAGAAACTTATTTTTAATCCTTTTTAATAACATCATTATAGTAGCCAAATATCTTATATAACTTGATCCTGATCCTGTTTAAAAAAACGATCTTTTTCCATTCGTGAACGGTACCATGTGCATCGGCTGCCCATATTTTCTGATGATCGGCTTCCCACTGCGCCTTCATTTTGGGCGAATGGGTTTTGGCCTGGTCATGTACGTTGGCAACAGAAAGCGGTTCTTTGATCAAGGCCCTGCTATGGCCTTTTACCAACCGGAGCCATAATTCAAAATCAAGAGAACAATGAAGCTCCTCCCAAATAGGCTCATGAATGGCGGCACTCCAAAAAGTGGAGGGTTGTACAAGGCCGGGGATCTTGATAAAATAATCAATAAAAGGTAATATCCTGGTTGTTGTTGTTTTGCCCGACAGCACATTATAGTCGTTCCCGTAACCGTATATAAAATCGACTTTAGTACTTATAAACTTGCTAACTACTTTGTGGAAAACACCCTTAAGATAATAATCATCGCTGTTGATCCAGGCATGGTAACGCCCTGATGAAAGACTAAACCCCATGTTAATGGCATTGCTTTGCCCGCCATCTTTTTCACTTTGATAGTAACTGATCCACTGGGCATACTTTTCAATTATCTGTTTGGATTGATCGGTACTGCCGCCATCAATAATAATATACTCCAGGTTGGGGTAGTTTTGTAAAAGCACCGCCCTGATAGTTTGCTCCAAAAAATTGGCCTGGTTATATGACGGGGTTACAATGGTAAGCCTGGGCCAGTTTGTTTTATGATCGTAAACTGTTGGCTCAACCTGCTCATCCCAGGGCCAGCCGGTTTTACCTTGTGGCGGTTTAGGCAACTGCTCCAGTAAGCCGCTTTCGGTATCAGCTACAACAGGCAGGGGCAGTTGAACACCTTTACTGATAAAAGCTGAACGATATGATTGAAGATCGGGGAGGTTCATTTTTGTTGCTCAGTCAATGATCTGCAGAAAGGTGCGGCCAAACTTTTCAACGTTTTCATGATAGGTGTTGTTTTCAAAGAGTGAGGGTGAGGCCTGCTGTTCACTGGCTTCTTTGAGCAGTTGCACCAACTGATCTACATCGTGCGGATCAAAAAAGCGGGCCGAACTGTTAACCAACTGCTCCCTGTGGATCTCAATATCCGAAACCAGCAAAAATTTGTTCATCAGCTTGGCATCCTCCACAACAGTGCTCCAGCCTTCAAAAAGCGATGGCTGGATAATAGCAATTGCATTGTTCATGAGCTGAAGCTGATCGCGCCGGTCAATAAAACCAAGGAATTTAATATTGTTGCCAATGTTATGCTCTTCAACAAAAGCCTTCAGTTCTGTAAAATAATGCGGGTTCCGGTAATCGTTGGTATTGCCCGTGAAAGCGACTGTAATTTCAATGCCTTGGTCCTTTAGTTCTTTAACTGCTTTTAGTACTACCAACTGGTTTTTATGTTTCCAGAACTGGTTAGGGCAGATAAAATAACGGGCAGGCGATTGATATTTTTCAAGTAGCTGTTGGATGTTAAGATCCCGGTAAGGAGGGTGTGCTACCGCAAAAGGCAGAACGCTTACTTTTACCGTGTGTTTAGGGAAAATGGATTTGAAGTGCCCGAGCGCGGTATTGCTGCTCACAATTAGCTGCTCGGCCGAAGCCTGGATTTCCTGCTGATTTTGCAGGCGCGAGGCAATATCATCTTTACTGAAAAACTCTGGTGCAAAATGCTCCTGAAAATCGGCCACCCAATATATTTTCTTTCTGGCTGCAGATTGCTGTTCGCTTTTATAATAAGGAAAAACAGCATCAAGGCCTTTTACTTTCTGATCAAACAGGCGTGCCTTAAATAGGCGATTGGTTGCCCTATTCAGAAATTGGAATGCCTTATTTGCTTCGCCAGAACCAAGTTGAAAGCTGATATAAGGGTAATTGAACTTTTGCTGTGCTACCCGGAAACTTTCGTAACTATCGGTCAGTAAAACAATGTGCGGCTTTTCCGCATCACCAAGTGAGTTCAATGCGTTTACCAGGTTTTCGATATAATAAGTGCCGCCTATCCAGTTTTCGTTGTAGGCGTAACTTAACCCTATTCTTTTCCTTTTAGCCATTTACAATAGTTATTTATACCATCATCAAAGTTTACTTTTTGCTGATAGCCCTTGCTGATCAACTGGCTGTTATCGGCCTGCCAGTATAAAGGATCGCCAATGCGGTTGGTGCCGGTAAATGATAACCCGCCCTCAAAGCCAATATACTTTAAGAATGTTTCGGCGGCTGTTGCTATGGTGATGGTATTATTATTGGCGATATTTGTAATGCTGAACCCTGGCTTATCGGCCTTGATGAACAGGTTCATGGCATTTACAATATCGGTAACATGAATAAATTCACGGGTTTCGGCACCGGTGCCAAACAGGGTAATATTATCCTGGCTTTGTGATTTTTTATACAGATCCCAAAATAGTTGCTTTTTTAAGCCTGCCCCGTATGCCGAAAACACACGGAAGATATGAACGCTTAAACCAAAATGATCATGGTATAAGCGGCAAAGCTCTTCGGCTTGTTTTTTATGAAGGCCATATGGTGAAAGCGGGTTGAGCGTATGTGTTTCTTTAATAGGCTGGATCTGTGGGTTTCCATAAACTGCCGCACTGGACATTTGGATGAGCCTGCAATTACTATTACCCTCTTTTATAGCATTAAGGATGCTTACCAGGTGATGAACGTTTAACAAATAATCGCGCTCAGGGTTATTGAATGACTCGGGTACTGATGCCGCCCCGGCGCAGTTGATACACCAATTAAACTGATGATCGTGGAATACTTTTTTAAAATCGGCGTTAGTGGCATCAATCAAAAAGTAGTTGGGATCGTCATATTCTACCATTACATCGGCGCCGTAAACTTCATTACCGGGCTCAGCTTTAAAATAGCTGTAACAGGCCGAACCGATAAATCCTTTGGAGCCTATGATGAGTATCTTCATTGCTGAGGTAGTTTTTTTATGAATTGTGCAGGATTGCCGGCAACCATGGTAAATGGTTCAACATCTTTGGTAACTACTGCTCCGGCCGCCACGATAGCGCCTTTACCAATGGTAACGCCTTTTAAAATTACAGCGTTAAGGCTTATCCAGGCATAATCTTCAATAATTATTGGGGCGGTAAGCACATTGCCTTTGTCTGCCCAGTGCCCGTTGCGCAGAAGGTCCATCCATCGCTCGGCCCTTTCAATGGCTTCGAGTTCGTGAGCGTTGGTATCAATGATATTTACATTGTGCGAGATCTGCACAAAATCACCAATGGTTACACTTTCGCCCGACCAGATCCTGGTATGATCGCCAATGTAGCAGTTTTCGCCAATCACAATTTTACCGCCGTATTTAAATATGTTGAGCATGCCGCGGATGTGGGTACCTTTGCCTACTACTATTTTTGATCTGTCGAGCGAGTTTGATACTACTGCCTCCGGGTAAAAGGTTGCCCCAAGATCAGTAATGCTCAATTGAATATTGCGTTTGCTTTGCTTTTCCTGAAGCAGGTGAATTAAATGAAGAAGGTTTATTTTTTCAAAAAAGCCAAGCAATAACCGTTTGATGAACTGTTTCATTACTTTATCTTAAATAATTTAAGTGCCTTGCGGATAATAGAGCTTTTGTATTTTTTGTTAAGATGAGCATAAACCTGTTTTAAATAGCCGATATCTAAAAGCATTTTTTGGGGATGTATCAAGGGAAAACTCATGACGTTCACCGGCAAACTGGCAATAACATCATCGCCCGAATGGGTATGCGTACCATTCCCATAGCCAATGTTTTTTACAAGGTTTACGCAGGGGTTAATAGCCATGCCGCCATTAATTAGTATGCTGTAAAACCATTGAATATCCCATGTATTTAATGATTTATTGAAGGATGATTCAAACATGCTGTAATAGCTGTTGTACCAATCGGCGGTACCAAGCTGGGTTTTGATCTTATCTTTTGTTTGCTGCTCGGGCCAGTATTGCATTTCTATATCATAAAGGTTCCATGCCCGTTTCCAGGTAGCCCAACCCCAGATACCGCCATGCCCCCAGTGATAGGATTGGGTATCCTTTTTCCAGCCGCTGGTTAATAAATTTGATCCTGATACCGACATCACCCTATCATTAAAACGGTATTTTTCCAATAGTTCCTCGCAAAACGGAAAAAATGATTGATCCGGCAGGCAGTCATCCTCTAAAATGACACCTTCGCCAACGTGTTCAAAAAACCAGTTGATGGCTTCACTAACTGCCGATTTGCAGCCCAGGTTTTTATCCCTTAATAATGTTTTAACGTCACAATCCCAGTTTATCCGCTCAATTACCGATCTTGTTTTGGCGCATAGTTCAATATCATTGGGTTTATCCTGCCTTGGGCCGTCGGCGGCTATATACAGGTATTTAGGTTTAATTTCGGCAATCGCTTCAAAAACCATTTCCGTAAAAGTAGGTCGGTTAAATATTAAAAAAAGTACCGGTACAGAATACCCCATAACTTTAATGGCTTGTGAAAGCCGGAGCTGTTTTTACAACCTTTAATAATTGTTTTATATGTTGGTGCTGATCTTTTATAAGCTGCCTGTTAGTTAGCAATGATTTGAGCTGGCCACATTTCTGATAGTATGAAATTTTTTGTTCGATGCTTATGGCCTGGAATTTAACGGCCTTTTGATACAACAACTTAATCATAAGTTTGGCTAACGATTTTGCTGCCGAAAGCAGATCATGATTTATGACCTGTTCAATAGACTCTTTATTGTTATTCACCAATGCAAAGTAACCATTGAGTAAAGTGCTACTGTAATTTAGCCAAAATGCAACTTTCAATATATAATTGATGTTTTGCCTTTTAAGCGGAACAAAGTGTTTAAACTTCAGGTTATCATCAGCAATGATCTTATAGCCCATCAAATAGTTCATCAGGCAGATCTCAACATCTTCGCCCGAAAGTAGCTTTTTACCTATGCGGCCCGTTGTTACCTGATGCCAATTGGCGTTCTTTAATTCAAGCAGGATACTTTTCCGGTAAACAGATCCTGCACCATACACCCAATGACTGTCGGCCACCCATGTTTGAGGGCCCCAAACGGTAGTGAATTTCAGTAGTTCTTCAGAAAGCGCGGCCGGTTGCTCGGCCTCTATCAATCCGCACCCTCCCAATACAGCTATCCGGCTATCATCGTTCATTATATTGAAGCTACGTTCAATATAATCATTGCAAAGCCAGTTGTCATCGTCGCAAAAAAGGAGGTATTCGTGTCGGGCTTTGGTTAGACCCATATCCCGTGCATGGCTCAGCCCTGCAATCGGCTGGTCCACCACGCTGAAAAGAATATTGGTTAAATTGTACTTCTCCCATTCGGCCGTGGCTGTGGCGGCTGTGCCATCTGTTGAGGCGTTGTCAACAACAATGACTTCCCAGTTAACAGCCGCAGGAACCTGTTGCAAGGCCAGGTGTTTAATGGTTTCGGGAAGCCGTTCGCTGCTATTGTAACAGCAAACTATGACAGATACACCGGGGCTCAAATTACTGATGGGGTAAAATATAATTGTTCTGCTTTTTTCCGACCTTATTGTTTATTGGAGTGATGCGATATCTGCGAGCCAGCTTTCTAAGGTAATTATCTCTTTTTCGCAAACTATGCCATTTGCTAACAATACGTTATATGCATTCCGCAGGTTAACTTCAACGGTGTTATCTGCCGATATAACTGTAGTGATTAAATCAACTATTTTATTACAATGCTGGTACATGGGGATCTCTGACGTGAAATCATCCATATAGTTATGTACGTTTCTTTTTTGCACTACAGTAGCATTGATGAAACCAAGCTGATAATCATAAAGCCACATAATTGGCTGAGCCACTAAACCACGAAGAATATCCGTAAAACGGAATGTTACGTATGTTGGAAGATAAAGCAATGCAAACAGCTCTTTCCGGATTATCGTATTTTGAGTGTTGAACGGACAAACCGTTCCGCGGTTTAAAACAATGGGCGGTTTATTATCAAAATAACAGGGGGTATTATCGGTTAAGCGATAAATCGCGTCTACATCAGGGTCTTCATCCGCTAAACCCTGCCAGATCCCCACATTACAATTTTGCTTTGAAGTATATTTTTCAATCTGAAAATCGGTATTGATAAGGTCGAGCGGGAGCCCGCGGGGCCATATTTTTTGTTTCGTGTAGTATTGATAAATATTAACAAACCCTGCGGGGCCGTCTATCATGTCAAATTCACTCTCAAATACCGGAAAGCCCCAGTTTTCTTTTGGATAATTGTCATCGTCGGTATCAATTATATAGGCTGCTTTTTGCTCGATGGCTGCCAGGTAACCAAGCATTTTACGGCAGTAATGGTTGAAGGGCAGTACTTTTGCTAATTGATATGGTAACGTTTCCTGCCGGTCGACAGAAAGATATTCAACATTATCACAGTGCCAGTCTTTAGGCGATTTTTTGTCGCCAACAACGATCAGGTGATAATCGGAAAGTTTTGAAAAAGAAACAACTGCTTCTGTTGGTTCAAATATGGATGTTATTACAATTGCTTTTTTTACGCTTTCCATTTAGATAGTTTAATGGGATGGATGTAAAGTAAATTATCCGGGAAATTATTTAAAAGATCGTTAAGGTTATTGTTGTACCTATCGAGTATGGTATAGTCCTGCGGGGTCCATAACGGGAAGCCCTTTAAACTAAGGTCTTTTTCAGTAACAATTTCTTTTGCCGATAACACTAAGGAGGTGGGCAAACCAGCCTCTACAAACAGTTTTGTTACGGCGGTTACACCGCAGTAATGACTGAATTGTTTAATCGTATCGGCACTTATGATAAAAATATCCGAATAACCGCCAACTACAGGATACCGGAGAAAATGTTGTTGTTTAGTAATGAGGTTTTTTAAATAACGCAACACTTCACGCCGGGGCATTGTGAACCAATCTTTCAATGATTTTGGGGCGTCCCATATTTGCCTGAAATTCAGAGGGCCTACTGATAAACCAAACTTATTGAATATTGCTAAAGCGGTGTTGTAATCGGGCAGGAAATTTTTCGCTTCAACTCCACCCAAATCTATGTTATAATTAAAGCCATCGGCCACCCTTTCCCAGCGCTTGTTTAGGTCTGTTTGGTGTAGACTGATAAGTTCAGGAACAAAACATGTGCTTGCTTTTAGTTTAAAGAAGCCGGTATAGTTATTTTCATTTATTTCGGGGTTCAAAAGCAGATCATCGGCAACAAAAAAATAATGGTCGTATTGATCTCCTAAAAAAGAACTGAGCCCCTGGGTAACATATCCCTGAAAGTAAAATGAGTTTTCATAAACAGGAATTACATTAGGTAAATCGCCGGTATAAAACGGAACCAGATGATAGATGTTGGTAAATCTGTTATGGTAAATTTTTTCTAAAATAGGTATGTTGTTATTGTATTGGTGGTTGTAAATAATTATCAGGGCAACCTTACTCATTTGGGCTAATGTATTTTAATTAATGTTTTGGCAACATCATAGAAAGCAATTGCTGCTTCATGGTGCTGTTTAATACAAACCGGTCAAGCATTTTCTGGTTGCAGGCTGTAATTTCTTTGTTTATCAGGGCTGGCTCCCGGCTGATATTTATGATCAGGGCCGTTAATTCATCAAGCGTGTGACAGTAGGCGATCAAATCACCGCGTTCATTTTTAAGCGCCTTATCAATGTTATAAAAAATTGTCTTAAACCCGTTTTTGATACTTTCCAAACCCGAATAGCCGGTGAATTCACCAATAGTGAAGTTGATAAAATATCCCCTTTTTATTTCATCGCTTAGTTCACTCATCGGGATAGATCTTTCTGTAAACGCAATGTTGGAAGATACATTAAGCCGGCTGGCCGTATCAATAATGTTTTGGTAAACTTTCGGGCTGTATACTGTGCCAATGAATAGTATATGAACATCTGTGATCCCGTTGTTTTTTAACAGGTACAATGTTTCTAACAGATCGGGGAAATAATTCTTGTCATCAGAGATCCGTGATACGACGTTTAAATTAATCATTCAAAAAAAGCGGGAATAAAGCCCTTTTACATTTAAATACGGCACTCCCATAATGGTTGTCGAGCTCGTTTTCCTGGTATTGATTGATACAAACCACCGTATCATTGGGATTATCGAAGTAGCTTTCAGGATAGTTATAGGCACCTTGTGCCGCGTTGGTTACATGCCAGTAAAACCGGTTGCTGTGATTAATGAAATCTTTTGTCCGGTAAATATTATGCAAGCCGATGACATGGACACTTTCATACAAGCTATCAGCAAAATATTTTAGCCTGAACGACCAGTACATTGACCTTAGCATTTTTAAAGGAGCCCTGAAGTTGCGTATGGTGCTGAGCCTGGTTCGCACCACTTTTATCTTCTTTTGTTTAAAGATAGGATCGTAATATTCCTTAACATAGTTATCAACAATGAGAACGGTTGGAGCTATGTTATTTTTCCGGGCGAAAACAGCAAGTTCATGAACAAGCTTTTCGGCACCTCCCATAACCAGATGGCCATTTACAATTAAAATTTTACGCATTGTAAATGGGGATGATGTGCGGGGCTTCCATATGCTTTTATGCCTGATAGCTAACGTTAAAATCAAGTTTAGGGTGAATTACCCCCGGGGATAAAGCGCTGTTACTTCCCTTACTTTCATTTTCAACCTCAAATCCGATAAAATCATCAGCACCAAATAACAGGTAGCGCTGATTTTCGCCGAAAATTAACTTGAATGAATAATTGCCGGCGTTTAACAGGTTTGGCGGGATAGTACACTTAACGGTATACAATCCTGTTTTTGAATCGTTGTTGGTTGATATAAGCACGCCGTTATGAAATACCGGGATCTCATCGCTGTTTTTTAATTCAAACGTGGCATCGAGGTTAATACCTGCCTTTTGATTAAAAAAGACCATCTCAAAGCTAACACCTGTCGAAATAGAAATGCTGTCGCCGGTAAGCGGGCGAACGATAAATTTAAGCACCCTTATATTTTCATTTCCCGGCGCGGAGTCCAGATCATCATGGTGCTCAAAAGTTGACCGGGTATTGTTATTGGTTTGGTAAAAGCTAACCGCTTCAAGCTGGCGGTTTTCATATATCAGCTGTCCGTTGGCAAGCACAATGCCCCGGTTACATAATGTTTTAACAGCAGCCATGTTATGGCTTACAAATAAAACCGTACGCCCTTCGCTTTTGCTCACCTGGCCCATTTTACCGAGACATTTTTTCTGAAACTCAGCGTCGCCAACAGCCAGTACTTCATCCACTATTAAAATTTCGCTTTCAAGGTGTGCAGCTACAGCAAATGCCAGCCGCACGTACATGCCTGATGAATAACGCTTAACCGGCGTATCGATATACCTCTCAACCCCCGAAAAATTGACGATCTCGTCAAACTTCCGTTTGATCTCAGCCTTGCGCATGCCCAGGATGGCACCATTGAGATAAATATTTTCCCGGCCGCTCAGCTCCGGGTGAAAGCCGGTGCCTACCTCAAGCAAACTTGCTATTCTGCCCCTCAATTTTACCGAGCCGGTGGTAGGGGAGGTAACACGACTTAATATTTTGAGCAGGGTGCTTTTACCTGCTCCGTTGCGGCCTATAATCCCAACGGCATCGCCTTGTTCAACTTCAAAATTAATATCGTTTAAGCTCCATACCACATCACTTTCGCCCTTGGTGGTACGGTCGTTTACTTCGCCTATTTTTAAAAAAGGATCTTCCTTACCGCGCAAACGGGCAAAAAAGCGCTCCAGGTCGCGGGAGATGGTGCCGGTGCCAAAATCGCCTAACTGGTAGGCTTTTGACAGGTTTTCAACTTTTATTGCTTTGCTCATTATACGGTATCAACAAAAGTTTTTTCAACCTTATTAAATATCACTATGCCCACCAGCAGTATTATAACAGTGCTGATAATGCTGTAAGTTAACAATTCCCAGCTGAAACTGCCTTTGCCCAAACAACCGTATCTGAATGTTTCAATTATGGCTGTAATGGGGTTAAATTTAATAAGCCAGCTGTATTTAGGGTATTTGGCCTGCGCTACCGATAAAGGATATATCACCGTTGTTGCATACATTAAAAGCGGCACGCCAAAGGCTACTATGAAAGCAATGTCCCTGTATTTTGTAGTAACTGCCGATATGATCATACCGAGGCCTAAACCCAGCGATGCTATCATGATAATGAGCAATGGCAATAGCAATGCTGCTATATTGGGCGTTATATGTTCGCCCTTTAAAACAAATATTATGTATAGGATAATGAAAAGTAAAAACTGAACGGTGAAACGGATCAAATTGGAAAGCACAATGCTTAAAGGCATAATAAGCCTTGGGAAATATACCTTACCCAGCATGCCTGCATTATCTTTAAAAACAGTTGAGGTTTTGTTCAGGCAATCGGCAAAATAGTTCCAAATGATAGTGCCGGCAAGGTAAAAAAGCGGTTTGGGCAAGCCATCAACGGGGATACCCGCCAGGTTACCAAATATCAGGGTATAAAACAGAATGGTGATAACCGGTTGAACAAAGAACCATACGGGTCCTAAAATAGTTTGTTTATAAAAGGAAACAAAATCGCGCCGAACAAGCAATATGAGCAGGTCGCGATAATGCCATACTTCTTTTAGCTTAAGATCAAACAGACTGCTTTTGGCATTTATTTCAATGTCCCAATGTTCCGATTGCAGATCACTCATTTATTAACTGCTCAAGTTTGGTCATATAATCGTGTTCATTAAAATGGCTTATACATTTTTCCTGTAGGCTTTTGCGGGTATCTGCAGCTATGTGCTTCTGCAAATGCCTTGTTATAGCATTATTAAGCTCGGTGAGATTGTCAGGATCAATGGCTTCTCCCAGTTCGCCGTTTCGGATGGCGTCGATACTGCCATCGGCGTTGCCGCAGATAACAGGCAAACCGCAGGCAAGGGCTTCAATAAATACAATGCCAAACCCTTCCTTTTTGCTTGGTAAAACAAACAGGTCGGCCAGCAGGAAGTGGTCGGTAAGTTCAGCCTCGTCAATAAAGCCGGTTAAAATTACATGTTCGCTTACGTCATGTGCCTCAATTAATTTTTTTATGCGAATGTGTTCCTGTTCGTCATATTTACCCGAAAGCATATATTTTATTTGCGGAAATTTTGATTTCAGGCTGCCCAGCACACTAATTACGTGGTCATACCCTTTGTATTGCTCGGTAGATGCCAGGCGCGTTAATGAAAATAGGATAAAATCATTGTCATTTAAACCATAACGCTGTGAGAGTTTTTGTGGTTTTACGAAGGTATCGGGTAAACGCATAAAAGGGTCGATGGCATTATTAAGCACAATACATTTATCGGCACTCAGGTTATGCCTGCTTATCATTTGCTGTTTGGTGTAATTGCTTACACAAATCACGCTGTCGCAGCGTTTAAGCATCAGGCGTTTGAAAAACGAAAGCGGACGCCAAACCTCAATGCCATGGGCTACAAGCCATAACCGGCATTTAGGATTAATAAGTTTAATAAAAAGGCCAATTATGGCCAGGTTAATGTGGCTTAATATGGCAACATGGGGCTTTGCAGAGTTGCTGAAAGTTTTTAAAACGAAATTTACCCGGTGCACACCGAAGCCCTTAAAATTTACCGCTGGTAAATATTGCTCCATCAAATCATCCTGTTTATCATAAGCGGACCAAAGCTCAAAGTTCCAGTTATTTTTTAAGGCGGCACGGTGTAAGGAATGACCAAGTGTGCGTGTCATTTTTTGGATACCGCCGGTAGTGCTAAATGTTTGTAAAGTAAAAAGAGTTACGTTCTTACTCATTATGCTGAACCAGGTGTAAAGCAAAAGCCTTTGACCAATGGATGTTATTACTTTTGAATTGCTTTATAATATTTTGTACCGCTTTGCCTTTGTAATTATCGATGCTGCCTATTTGACTATGCCCGTTCATCCAATTTTGTAAAGGGAAGGTAAAGCCCATTTTAGGCCTGTCCCAAATTTCGCGCGGTAGCAGGTTGCTGAAACTATCTATGAGGATCTTTTTTGGCTGGGTTTTATTAAACCTGATACCTGGTGTTACACTCTGGGCTGCCTGGGTGAAATCTTCATCCAAAAACGGTACCCTTACTTCAAGCCCATGGCTCATACCCATTACGTCGGTATCCCTGAGCAACTGGTTTTGCATATAAAAATTCGTTTCGAACCATGCGGCGTGTTCATAATCATAACCGGATGGCGCGGGAGCCAGTGTTGATCCGAATAACACGTCATGAATATGATCTACACTGGTATCCAGTAAAGCAGAAATGTCAGCTACCGGAAAAAAGCCCCGTAATGCCATATAATCAGCAGCAGGATGGCCAATAGACAGGCTCGTTAGCCGTTTGTAATGATCAGGCAAAAGATGACCAGATATTTTTAGCAGCGATGATGGTAGTTTACGCAGGTAGCCAAGATATTTAATGCGATTAAATGATGGGTAACCACCAAAAAGCTCATCGGCACCCACGCCCGATAATACAGCCTTCAATCCATCGTCATGCGCGTACTTACTTATAAACCAGCTATTGATACCGTCGGTGGTAGGCATATCCATAGCGTTTATGATCTGCGGAAAGCATGCTTCAAAATCTGATTGTTTTACCAGGTGCGAAAGGTTTTGCGCATCTATTTTATTGTTGATAATGTTTTGATAACTGCTTTCGTCATAGCTTTTATCATCAAAAAATATAGAAATTGTTTTGAGCTGCTCTTTTTTTTGCTGATCGGCCAACAACGTGATCAGGCTTGAATCAATGCCTCCACTTAAAAATACGCCGATGGGTGCATCGGCAATGAGCTGCCTGTTTACGCTCTGGCTAAGCGCATCATGGATCAACCGGCGCGCTTCGTTTTCATCGGTCACTACATTCGGCAAGCCATCAACCTGGTATTTGTTTAAAGTATAGCCGGCGTTTTGGTGGTTCCAGCATAAAAAATGCCCTTTGGGCAGGCAGGATACATTTTTTAACGTAGTATACGGTTCAGGGATATGACCAAATGCCAGCAATCGCACCGGCCAGTTGGGATCCCTTTCAGTAACCAGGCCCGAATCTTTGAATGCCCTAACTTCGGAGGCAAAACTCAATTCGCCGTTCGCGGTCGAATAATACAGCGGCTTTATACCCGCGGTATCGCGCACCAGGTAGGTAAGGGCTTTGTTAATGTCATACAAGGCAAAAGCAAACATTCCCCTCAACCTTGCAAATGCTGAGGTGCCCCAGTTGAGATAGGCCTGGAGAATAACTTCGGTGTCGGTACCCGATTTAAACTGTGCTCCTGATCGCAGTAATTCCTGTTTCAGTTTGGGGTAGTTGTAGATCTCGCCATTGAAAGTGATCCATGCGTTTTGCCCGACATCCGCCATAGGCTGGTGCCCGTTACTGCTAAGGTCAATGATAGATAACCTGCGATGGCCGAAGGCAAGATGGGTTTCTTCATCCTCAAATATGCCCTCATCATCGGGGCCGCCATGTTGTAATGCATGGCACATCAATTTCACCTTGTCCCTGATCTCGTTTTGAGACCGTTTTTCAGAAACGATTCCTGCTATACGGCACATTGTTCATTAAATTTCATAGCTTCGCCCCGTAAGTTACATTTTTTGTTTGTAACTTATTAATTATTAGTGACTTATGTTACAGGGCATAAGCCGGATATTTAGTGAATTTTCGGGCGCAAATAATGAAATATTATCTGTCGCTCAAAACACTTCCTTTTATTTTAAAACCGCTCAATGAGCGATGCAGCAACGTTAACAATAATGGAATAACCAATGCTTTCCAGGCGTAATATCAGTTGTTTTTGTGATCTGCGCGATACAATTTCGCCCGTCATCCCTTTTAAAGCGCCGGCCTTGATCTTGATCTTTTCGCCCGGTTGCAGGTCCTCTTCGGTTATCTCCAATTCATATGGGCTTGCCATGAGTAATTTAAGTTCGTGGATCTGTTTATCGGGCATAACAGCAGGCTTGCCCGAAAAATAAAGGAACCGCGAAATCCCCTTGGTCATTAATACTTCGGCCTGCTCTTGTTCGGCGATATATACAAACAGGTATGATTTTAAAAACGGTTCCTCAACCCATTTCCTGCGGTCGCTCCATTGTTTAAGCTGGCGGTGCAGGGGCAGGTAAACATTAATACCTTTGCTCATTAATGCTTCATACGCCTTTTTTTCGGCTCGTGGGTTGGTGTAAACCGGGTACCATTTGTTTACTGCCATATTAATTTTAGTAACAATCCTTTTAAATAAACTTGTTTATTTAAACCATCGTTTTAAATTCCACCATTTTTTCTTTTCATCGTCAAGATAATAGCCCGAACCTTCATAGCCGCTGTAATCTGAATAATAATAATAGCGTGAGCCTGCATTTTCGCCGGTAAACTTGGTGGTGTAATATCTTGAATGCAGCAAGTCTTCTTCAAAGGCATTTAAAACTATTACGGTGTTATCCAGGTGATACTCTTGTGCTATGCGCTGCGGCACAGTTGCGGCATAATATTTTGATTTGCCCGACCGGATCACAAAAACATTGATATCACTTACCCTGATAAGCGGTATAGCATCTGATACCAGCCCTATCGGCGCGGTATCAATCATCACTACATCATACCTTGTTTTAAGTATTTCAATTAAAACGCTCATCCTTTTGCTGTGCAATAGCTCTGACGGGTTGGGCGGCACCGGTCCCGAAACTATAAAATCAAGGTTTTCCTGGTCGGAGTGATGAATGATATCGTCAATTTCTGTTTGGTGGGCCAGGTAATTGGTTAAACCGATATCATTGGCCACATGAAAAGTTTTATGAAGTCTTGAACGTCGTAGATCGGCCCCTATTAATATTACCTTTTTATCAATAAGTGAAAGTGTGCTTGATAAGTTTACCGCCACAAATGATTTGCCTTCGCCGGCAACCTCCGAGGTTATGCAAATGACCTTGCTTGCTTTTTCAGACGAAAGGAAGCTGAGGTTGGTACGTACGGAACGAACCGATTCGGCAAAAATTGATTTGGGTTTGCTGATAGCCAGGATCTGTTCGCTGCTTTCGCCAAGTGCTTCAGGAAATTTCCTGATAACGCCGAGGATAGGTATGCTGGTAAGGCTTTCAATAGTTTCCTTATCATAAATATAGGGGTTTAGTACCCTGATGAGGATGATAAGGCCTAAGCCTATGGCCAGCCCTAAAATAGTTGCTGTACGATGGATACTATGTTCGTTGGGCGAAACCGGGTTAAAGTTTGGCTGCGCCAGCTCAATAATAGTTGCACCCGGTAAGATCCCTGCACGGCTGATCTGGGCTTCCAGTTTCTTTTCGGACAGGAAGGAGTACACTTTATCATTGATGTCAAAGTCACGCTGCAGGCTCACCATATCGCGCTGGGCGGCAGGTAATGCTGCTATAGTTGAGTTGATCTGGCCAAGCTGGCTGTCAAGATATTGGAGGTTTTTCTCAATTCCCGACCTGATCTGTTTTATATTGTTTAAAGCAGTGGTTTTAATTTGAATAATGCTTTGATTAATATTTTGGATAGGTTGCGAATCGGGATTATAAGTTGTCAATAAACTGGCCCGCTCAGTTATCAGGTTATCCAGGCGGGTCACCATAGCCTCTAACGACGGAAGGTTAGCGCTGCCAATATTAAAGTTTAAAGTTACATTGTTTTTTTCCTTAGTTATTTGACTGCTGAGCTGGTCGAGCGCTATTAATTGTATTTTTAATAATGATTTGTTTGACTCAAGCTCGGCCGCTTTGGTTGCTGAAGTGGTTGACGCGGATGTGACATCAAGGATCTTTGATTTTTTCTTGTATTTTTCTATCGAACTTTCAGAACCTTTTACTTCGGTCGATAGATAATCCAGCTGACTGTCAATGAAATCGATCATTTGTGAGGCGGACTGGGCTTTTTGGTTGCGGTCAAAGATCACGTATTCATTCATGATGGCATTAAGCACATCAGCCGCAAATTGCGGATTTGAATCTGTTTGCTGAATGGCAATTATATTTGAGTTTTTTGCAGTTTCACCTGCATATAAACTGCCCTGCACACGGCCAACAAAATCTTCGGGGGTATTGAACTTAAACAAATAAATCGTTTTGGACGGAATTACCCCCGGATATTTTATCCGGAAGCTGGTATTGCCTATGGTTACAAGGCTCCCGTAATTGTAGTTGTTTTGAATCTCCTTACCATTGGCGGTGTACGTAAGATTAAAGGTTTGCGGGTTAACTGGTTTAAAAGTTATCAGGCTACGGAAAAAGTTAAGACTATCAAACTTAACCAGACCAATATTGAGCGGTTTTTGGGGGTAAGTTTCTGAGGTGCGTACCCTGCCCGAAATGTAAAAGCTAATGCGATAGTCAAGATCTTTTATGGCCGTAAGGATGAGGGTACGGCTGGTTAATACCGAAGTAATGCTTTGAATTTTTGATGGCCCGCGTTCGGGCGTGGTCATTACGCTGATAATGTCGGAGATCTCTGATTTTTTTTCTTCTACCTTAAGCGTACCTCCGGTGGCATATGTTTTAGGCGTATACCACAGATAGCTGTAGGAGATGGCCGAAGTAATAACAACTGATGCCAATATCCAATACCAGCGGCTGAATAGTATTTTGCCGATCTTAAAATAATCAATTTCCTGGTTGGGCAGCTTTCTTTGTACTTTTTCTAACTCTTCCATTTACCGATGAGAAAGCGTGAAAATAATTAAGGCAGTATTAAGCAGTAGTAATATCGGTTGTGATACTATCGATAAGTTCTGCAATTTATCGTTGCGCACGGCACGTTTGTTTTGTGCTATATAAATAACATCGCCGCTTTGAAGTACGGCCCGGGGATCATTTATTGATTGAATATCCCGGAGGTTAATTTCGGTAACCTGCGGGTTTTTCTGCTCGCCCCTTATTATCTTTATATTTGCTTCATTAGCCTTATCTGTAAGGCCGCCGGCTTCACCAATCAATTCAACCAAAGTGGTCCTGTCTTTTGTTAACGTATAATTTCCCTGTCCTTTTATCTCGCCGAGTATGGTTACCTTAAGGTTAACTATCTTTAGTTCAATTATGGGGTCTTTCAGCAGGTTTTTACGGTAAAGCTCCTCAATTTGTTTTGCTGCTTCGGGCCTGGTAAGGCCGGCAACTTTTACATGACCAATTGCGGGGAGGGCAACAGCGCCATCGTCATCAACCTGGAAAGTTTGCCCGGTATTACTGCCTCCGCCTGCAGTGCCGCCAGAGTTAACAGAAGGTGTTTCATCAACTATGTACTTAATGCTTTGCAGGTTCCTGATCTGAAGTATGTCCTGAGCCTTGATGCGGTATGGCCCTGTAGTGGCATCGCTTCCTTTTGATGCGGTATCAGCAATATTATATTTTTGTTCAAAAAGATATTGATATTGTTTGCTTGAGCAGGACGTTAGTAAAAAGAAGATCCCGATAATCAGGCAGGTAGGTATATAATTGCGCATGTTCAGCTATAAAGTTCCACGTAATATTTAATATAATTAGGCTTCAAGTTCAAAATTACATAATTTGCGGCTATAAATACGGTGTATTTTTTCAAAGTTGTAAGGTTGAAGATCTCGGTTATCACTATCGTTTATAATGCCCAGGATACTATTAAAAGATGTATCGAATCTGTCATCAGCCAGAACTACAGTAACCTTGAGTATATTATAATTGATGGCGGCTCAACAGATAACTCTCTGCAAATAATTAACCAATACAGATCGCATGTCAAAGTATTGGTATCCGAACCAGATCAGGGCATTTATGATGCGATGAATAAGGGGATCCGTTTGGCAACAGGCGAAGTTGTTGGGATGCTTAATGCCGATGATTTTTTTGCTGGTCAGGAAGTTATATCAGCAGTGGCACAGGTTTTTTCAAATAGTGATGCCGGGATAGTTTACGGAAACCTTGATTATATAAATTCCGCAGATAAAGTTATCCGCAAATGGAAAAGCCACACTTGTGGAAAAAATTCCTTTCAATGGGGCTTTATGCCCCCGCACCCAACCTTTTATTGCAAGCGTGATTTGTTTGAAAAATACGGTTTTTACAGGCTTGAATACGGTTCGGCCGGTGATTATGAGCTCATGGTAAGGTTTATGCATAAGTGGAAGGTAAGGAGCTTGCATCTCAACAATGTTATGGTTAAAATGCAGGCTGGCGGGGTGAGCAACAGCAATTTAATAAACCGGGTTAAGGCATGGTCGTTTGATTTGAAAGCGATGCGTGAAAACAATGTGTTTTTGCCTGTTTTGGCGATTGTGCTGAAGCCAATGAGAAAGATTTTTCAATTTCTTTAATTTTTAGTTAACCTTTTGTGCGGGCAACCGTATAAACCTTTATAAATGAACAGGCTTATCACTAACATATTTATAGCATATGCTTGAATTTTTACGCTCTTATCATTTTGTTTATAATGTGCTGATAGTTGTATTTTCAACCCTGGTAACATTACTTTGTATCCCCTCAATTTTACATGTTGCACGTGCCCGGCATTTATATGATGATGTAGGCCATTTCAGGAAACAGCATGATCATGGTATTCCCCGTTTAGGCGGCGTGGCCATTTTTGTAAGCTTTACTATTACTGCTTTATTATTTAGTATTATTGATAAATCGCTCCCAATAAGTTATCTTCTTACCGCATGTATTATTTTGTTTGCAATGGGGTTAAAGGATGATCTTTCGGGGGTTAACTCCAGTACTAAGTTTATGATCCAGTTTGTGGTTGCTGCCATACTCGTTGTCCCGGGAGATATCCGGATCAGCAGCATGTACGGGGTTTTTGATATTTCGGCCCTGCCCTATATCCCCAGCGTAATATTGTCAATACTGGTTATCATGCTTATCATCAATTCTTTTAACCTTATTGATGGTATTGATGGCCTGGCTGCAACTACGGGAATCATTGCCAACAGCACTTTTGCAGCACTTTTCATTTATATGAAGCAGTATGAGCTTGCAGCAATTTCGCTTGCCATGGTTGGGGCTGTAGTTGGGTTTTTACGTTTTAACATAACTCCTGCTAAAATATTTATGGGCGATACAGGGGCCCTGCTCATTGGCCTGGTATCAGCAGTAATGGCTATTAAATTTATCGAGTTAAGTAAAGTTTCGACAGTTAAATTGCCTTTCATATATACGGCTCCGGCCCTGATAGTAGCAATACTTATAGGCCCTGTTTTTGATACGCTCAGGGTTTTTACCATCCGTATTTTAAACGGAAAATCCCCTTTTGATGCCGATAGGAACCATATACACCACCGTATGTTAAAAATGGGCTTAACGCATTTGCAAACTACCTTTGTTTTGGCATGCCTTAACCTTGTTTCCATAGTGATGGTGTTGATATTTAGTAGTTTAAATAATTCGTGGCTTATTGTTCTTATATTTTTGCTGTCGATATCTTTTAACGGGATGATCACTTATTTTATCCGCTCAAAAAAACGCGAAGCTATAGTAGCCCGGAATTTTGGCGATTGATAACCAATTGTAACCTGCGGGTAGTAATAAAGTAAATAAACAAATTAACCATCCATCTTCGTTAACTTTGATGCTTTATTTCAGCATACAATGAAGATAGCTATAAACGGGTTTGGCCGCATTGGCCGCATATTTTTGAGGAGTATTTTATCGCACCCCGAAATACAGGTGGTAGCTATAAATGACCTTACCGACACGCAAACCCTTGCGCATTTATTTAAGTATGACTCTGTTCACCGCGGTTTTAAGGGCACGGTGAATTTTGATGATAACAGCCTTGTTATAAACGGTAACCGCATACAGGTATTTGCCGAACGCGATCCGCTTAAACTGCCCTGGAAAGCGCTGGATATTGATATCGTAGTAGAGTCGACCGGTAAATTTACCTCAAAGCAGGGCGCCGAAGCACATTTAACCGCCGGGGCAAGGCAGGTTATTATATCTGCGCCATCAACTGATAAGCATGTGCCAACTGTAGTACTTGCTGTAAATGACGGGCAGGTCGACCTGCAATCTCCTGTATTATCAAATGCATCATGTACAACTAATAATGTTGCCGCAATGGTGAAAATATTGGATGAAAACTGGGGCATCATTGATGGCTATATTACCACCGTACATTCCATGACCGGCGATCAGAACCTGCACGACGCTCCTCACAAAGATTTGAGACGGGCAAGGGCTGCATCTGCTTCTATTATACCAACTACAACGGGGGCTGCTAAAGCTATTACCAATATATTTCCGCATCTGGAAGGCCGGTTGGGTGGGGCAGGGATCCGTGTGCCGGTACTTAATGGATCATTAACAGATTTTACCTGCAGCCTGAAAAAGCAGCCTACCATAGCTCAAATTAATGAAGCTTTTAAACAAGCTGCCAAGGGGCCTATGGAAAATGTACTGGAGTATACAGAAGACCCGATCGTGTCAACCGATATATTAGATAACCCTCACAGCTGCATTTTTGATGCGCAGCTAACCTCCATAGTGGGCGGGCTTGTAAAAGTTGTTGGCTGGTACGATAATGAAATGGGGTACAGCAGTCGGCTGGCCGACCTGGTAGTACAAATAGCCAAACTTAAAAAACAGCCGGCATAAGCCGGCTGCACAAATTATTTTCTGTAGGCTACTATAGCAATTGTTGATGTAGTATCTGAATTTTTGCCGTTTATATAATAATATGAAGCAAAACTGATCACATCTTTGGTTTGCTTTAAAATATCATTCTGGGCTTCAACGGCAAGATCATGCTGTTTGTAGGCTTTTGAAAATATCACAACTCTTTCCAGCACAAGTTTAGTGTACTGTTTACCATCGACAGTTAATGTAGAGGCTGATTTAATAGCCACATTGTTCAGGTTATCATCAAGATAGTTGGTTGCTACCTGATTATCCTTGTTAATAGTGGTGAAATTAAAATTAGCGAGGTTAGACTTTGAAAAATCTTCTTTAAAATGTACAGCTGATGATTTTTGATAATCAGCTGAATTTAATATCAAATTGGCAGTTTCGGTATAGTTTAAATAAAGAGTGTCATTACTTACTTTGGTATTTACAAGCTGGTCGGCAATGTCAAGTTTTACGGTAGCGGATGTTGTACCTGTGCTTGTATCTGTATTTGTACCCGTGTTTGTGCCGGTACTTGTTCCGTTTGTCCCTTTTATTACTTCAGAAATTACATCTGTTTTTTTGCAGCTGAAAAGTGTGGTTGCGATAAGTATGCAGGTAAAAATTTTTTTCATTTTTATATTCCGTATTTCTTCTCTTTTGGCAACAACTGTGCCTTACTCCTTATTGGTTTAATAGTAAGTAATACGAAAACCCTTTTAATTGGTGGTTAGGTTGGGTGGGTTGCTTAGCGAAACATTAACCTGTGGTTATTAATTTTATGGGATTAAAATTCCCCATTCCGGGAATTTTTCCAATTTTGCGGGCATGATCAGGTTTATAAAAGTTGATGAACTGTTGCACGTACGTAATGAAGTACTGCGCGAAGGCAGGCTTACCCTGGATGAATGCCGTTTTCCGTCAGACAATAATGAAGGTAATTTTCACCTTGGTTACTTTATAGATGATGAACTGGCCTGTATAGCTTCGTTTCACCCGCAAAGTTATGGTGAATTTAAAGGTACAGGCTACCAGCTGCGGGGCATGGCAACAACCGAAAAACACCGGGGACAAGGCTTCGGTAACCTGTTGGTTAATTTTGCGCTGGTATACCTTCGCGGACAAAAGGCAGATTACCTGTGGTGCAACGCACGTAAAAAAGCAATACGCTTTTACAGCAGCCTCGGTTTCGAGATCGTTTCGCCCGAATTTGAAGTTCCGGGCATAGGTCCTCACCATGTAATGTATGTTAAAATAAGATGAAGTTTTGGCGGAATGAAACAGCTTTTTTCCTTTTTCGTTAAGTATTTTGAATTAAAATGCTCAATTTGCGCCCGTTCATAACAAATGACCCTTTAATAGATATGAAAACAGTAGATCAAATTAGTTTTGCCGGCAAAAAAGCCCTCATTAGGGTGGATTTTAACGTGCCTCTTGACGAGAATTATAATATTACCGATGATAACCGCATGACGGCAGCTTTGCCAACCATAAAAAAAATATTAAAAGATGGTGGTAAAGTTATCCTGATGTCGCACTTAGGCAGACCGAAAGATGGCCCTACAGAAAAATATTCATTAAAACATATCGTATCTCATTTGTCTGATCTGCTTGGTCAGCAGGTTCAGTTTGCCGATGATTGTATCGGTGAGCAAGCTGTTGAAAAGGCAAAAGCGCTGGGTAATGGTGAGGTTTTATTATTAGAGAACCTTCGTTTTTATAAAGAAGAAGAAAAAGGCGATGTCGCTTTTGCAGAGAAACTGTCAAAATTAGGTGATGTTTACGTGAATGATGCTTTCGGCACTGCTCACCGTGCGCACGCTTCAACTGCTATCATTGCTCAGTTTTTCCCTGATGCTAAATACTTTGGCTACCTGATGGCAGCCGAACTGAATAACGCCGAAAAGATCCTGAACAACGCACCTAAGCCTTTTACAGCTATTATGGGCGGTTCAAAGGTTTCTGATAAGATTGAACTGATTGAAAAACTGCTTGAGAAAGTTGATAACCTGATCATTGGTGGTGGTATGGCTTATACCTTTGCTAAGGCCGATGGCGGTTCAATAGGTACTTCATTAGTTGAGCTTGATAAGCTTGACCTGGCTACCAGCCTTGTGCAAAAAGCAAAAGACAAAGGCGTAAAACTTTTATTGCCGTTGGATAACATCATTGCCGATGCTTTTTCAAATAATGCTAATACTGATGTTGCTAAAACAGGCCAGATAAAAGACAACTGGATGGGCCTTGATATCGGTCCTGAAACCGTTGCTTTATTCAGCAAGGTAGTTGAAGAATCAAAAACCATTTTATGGAACGGCCCGATGGGTGTATTTGAAATGGAGAAATTTTTAGGCGGAACCAAAGCCATTGCTGAGGCGGTAGCTAAAGCAACAGAAAACGGTGCATTCTCGCTGATTGGTGGTGGCGATTCTGCCGCGGCGGTAGCCAAATTTGGCATGACCGACGAGGTGAGCTACGTATCAACCGGTGGTGGTGCTTTACTTGAATACATGGAAGGTAAAGAATTACCTGGTGTAAAAGCAATAAACGACTAATACGAACTAAGACGAATAAAAAGGCTCCGGTAACGGAGCTTTTTTTGTTTAAAAACAGCTGGTGATCAATTTATTCCTTTATAATTATCTTAACTTCAAATGGAGTTTTTCCAATATTGTCTTAAGCCAATTATAAAGTATGGTCAACATTAATTCCGGAGGAGCGGCCCAACACACTTTTGATGCCATAGTGATCGGATCGGGCATCAGTGGCGGATGGGCTGCTAAAGAGCTATGCGAAAAAGGGTTGAAAACATTGGTGTTGGAACGCGGCCGGAACGTTACCCATTTAAAGGATTATCCAACAGCTACTAAAAATCCATGGGATTTTCCCCATCGCGGTCATTTACCCAATTCCGTAAAAAGCGAAAATCCGATAGCAGAAAGGTGCTATGCCTTTAGCGAGGCCACCACTCATTTTTTTGTTAAAGATAAGGAACACCCATATGTTCAGGAAAAACCGTTTGATTGGATTCGCGGATACCAGGTAGGCGGTAAATCATTGTTATGGGCCAGGCAAACCCAACGCTGGAGTAAGTTTGATTTTGAGGGGCCGGCAAGGGACGGGTTTGCTACGGCGTGGCCTATTAGTTATCAGGATATTGCGCCGTGGTATAGCCATGTAGAGTTA
>NZ_DASVOB010000351.1:0-4044 GCF_036383575.1 Mucilaginibacter sp. | reverse complement strand
CATGATCTGCGTTTCGATGGTATCGGCAGTCATGTATATCGAATCGCGTTTAATGTGGCTGGTGTCTTTTGGTACTACAGGAGTTTTTACGGGTATAAGCTTTCCTGTTACTTTAGCAACGCCGGGCTTAATAGCATCGGCAACTCCGGCAAGGCTGCCTATGTTTTTTATACCCACCTTGTCCTTATTATTTTTTAATGCCGGGGCAGCAGCCTTCAATGCCGAATCGATCAGCTTTTCGTTACCTTTTTTTGCCTGTGTCGCCGCCTTTATCAAAGCGTCCGCATTGGCATCCTTATTATTTTGTAAAGCGCCCTGCACCAGCTTGGTTGCCATATCAACATTGGCACTATCCTTTTTACCTATGGCAAAAGGCTGCTTAATGGGCATGGTATTGGCAGGCGCCTTGTGGCTGCTGTCGGGTTTTATAGCACCGACAATTTTAGCAAGATCGGTCACTTTTTTGCCCGATACTTTAGCGTTCTTGTTTTCGGCCGGTAATTGTTTAACTGTGGTATCAGTTTTACTGGTATCCTTTTGTTCGGAGATCAGTACCACATAAGCGTTTTCAGTAACAACGGTTTTTTCCTCGGCCCTGTAGTAAGTGCCCAGATCGCCTTTAATGGTTACCTTTTGCTCACGGTCTTCAAAAGTGATGTTTTTTACCGCGCGACCGTAGCCTTTTAGCTTATCATAAAAAAGGCTATCCCCTTTTAATGATTTGGTGCCCTGCCTGTAGGAGTTTTTCTTTCCGAAATAAGCCTGCTCCGTAACGGTGTTATACAAGCCGTTCTCCGTATACAGGGTATCCTTATCCTTAGTGCCGTAAATATTGGTTGGGCCGAAAAAATAGGCAATTCGCGTACCTGTATTATACTTAAGAGTATCGTTTTTTATCAGCGCATCAGGCGTAGTAAGTACCACGTTGTACCGGAAATAAGAATCGCGGCTGAAAGCAAAATAGTACCCGTTTTTACTGGTTAGCACATTATCCTTATTAACCAGCTTTCCGCCGCCGGTATAAGTACCTATGCGGCTGGCTGTATTATAGGTAAGATAATTAGTGGTTAACGTGGCATCGCGGTCAACCATTTTAACATTATCGGTAAGGATGGCTGTTTTGGTATTACCATTATAATTCAGCTTATCCGAAAATATATTCAGCGTATCGCCCTGGTTTATGTTTACGTTGCCGAAGGCATCAAAAGCATTCTCGCTGGGATAAAAATAAGCACTATCCGACCGGAGTATAGAATAGTCCTGCTTAAACACGCCTTTGTAAACCTTAAACATCTGCTTTCCGTTGGCCGTTTTTCCGCCAGTGCTTCGTTCAGATTGTATCAGGTTTACAATCGATTTTTTTTGAGCCATAGCCGCAGTTGCTATCGCCAAAAACAAAAAGCATAAAACATATTTCCTCACAATGGCAAAATTAGTTTTTTGTTGGGGTTATTAAATTAATAATTTTGATGAATGCTGCCAGTTAATCAGTTTGTTAATTTTATTGAGCAAAATGCTTTATTTACACCCGCTACCAAAATACTGGCGGCGGTAAGCGGCGGCATCGATTCGGTTTTAATGGTGCACCTGCTTAATACCGCAGGTTATGATTTTGGCATTGCCCATTGTAACTTTCAGCTGCGTGGCGATGAAGCCCTCCGCGACCAGGCTTTTTGCCGTGACCTCGCCACTGCACTTCGCGTACCTTTTCATACTGTAAATTTTGATACGGAGCAATACGCCGCCCAAAACAAGATCTCGATCCAAATGGCAGCCCGCGATCTTCGTTATCAATGGTTTGATAGGATCAGTCAGCAATCAGGTTATGAGGTTATTGCGCTTGCTCACCACCAAAACGATACTATTGAAACAATATTGTTAAACCTTACACGCGGTACCGGAATTGCCGGCTTGCATGGCATTTTACCCAAAAACGGCAAACTGGTTCGCCCTCTTTTGTTCCTCACCCGTGCCGAAATACAGACCATTGTTACTGCCGAAGGTTTAACTTTTGTGGAGGACAGCTCCAATGCTTCGGCCAAATATGCCCGCAATAAGATCAGGCTGGAAGTTATTCCAAAGTTGAAGGAATTGAACCCATCGCTCGAAAAAACTTTTGAAAACAGCCTGCTTCATTTCCGCGACCTCGAACTATTGCTTGAGCTTAAGCTTGACGAAATAAGGCAAACGCTACTGCAAATACATGATGATGGTATTTATTTATCCATTATTGAAGTAAAGAAGGTTAATCCCAAAAGGCTATTGCTTTTTAAGTTATTTAACGAGTATGGCTTTAATGAAGCTACTATTGACGACCTGATCAATTCGCTGGATAAACACTCCGGTAGGGTATTTGAATCCGTAACGCATATATTGTTGATCGATAGAAATATTCTCATCCTAAAACCCAAAACTACCGCGCAGCTTACCGAAGTTATTATCAACGCCACAGACCATGAAGCCAATTTCGGCGTTTATAGGGTGAATTTGCTGCATGATGATAGTCCGCTGATCATAAAAGATAACCCACTGGCTGTATCAATTGATGCAGATAAACTGGTTTATCCGCTCAAGGTGCGCACATGGCAGGAGGGTGATCATTTTTTCCCATTGGGGATGAAGGGAAAAAAAAAGGTAAGCGACTTTTTCATTAACCAAAAAGTGCCGCTGCACCAAAAGGAAGAAATCCCTATCCTTGTAAACGGCAACGGCGAAATTATGTGGATTGGCGGCTACCGCCCCGACGAAAGGTATAAAGTGAGTGATAACACTAAAAAAGTTACTATCTTCGAACTGTTTAAACTAACATGAGCGATAAATCCGTTTTTACTGAAAAGCAATACCTTGGCCGGGAATTTATACCGCTAACCATACGCCTGGTTTTAGCCATGTTCTGTTTTGCAGCCTACTTTTTTACTGATGAACGCGAGCGCAATGGCGATTTACTGGTTGTTGTTGGCTTTTCTATCATCATCATTTCCATTATCCTGGGATTCCTGCTGCATTTTCGTACCCGTGTAGAAAACAAAAGCGTTATGCTTGACGGGCTGTGGACAACCAAGCTTGTAAAAATAGACCTGAACAGCATTATCAAAGTTGAAAAAGGAACCTACAGCCGTTACCTGTTCAATAACCCTGTTTATAACCTGCACACCAAAGGCACTATCCGCTTTTTCACTTCGGGCAACGAAGCTATCCACCTTACCGACCGCGATGGCCTGCTTTATATCATCGGCTCCAAACACCCTAATGAATTTTTAAGGGCGATAAGGGAAGAGATGAAAAAATAATTCAGGGTACTCCCCTCTATCTAAAGACAGTGACATGGATTTTCGCTATAAGATCCGGTTAAACATATCTAATTATTTAAACGCGGATTCTGGAATGCAACATACCGGAATCAAAATTTATCCTATATACTATTATCTTTCTTTTATTTTTTTAGCAATAAAGGTCCTTTTGTTTACGGCGAAAGTTTGCCAAATCATAATTGGTTTTATATATTTATACCAGCCTTATCCAAATTATGAACAAACTTTACGCACTGTTTTTTCTACTTCTCCTTTTAGCCTCCCCTTCATTATTACCGGCACAATCATGGAAACCCTTTGGTGCAGATGAAACTGTTGGCCCGGGTCCGGGTTTCGCGGCTTCTAATACTATTGCCATTTCACCCGATGGCACTCCTTATATTGCTTTTACCGACAATGCCAGCAACAATAATATTACCATAAAAAAATTTGATGGCAAAAAGTGGGTGCAGGTAGGCATTAGCATTAATGATGGCTATTACTCGTCGGGGCCGGCACTTGCATTTGGTACTGATGGTGCACCGTATATTGCTTATATGCCCAGTATTGCCAATCAAAATTATGTTACGGTTGCCATCCGGAAACTGGTAGGTGACAACTGGGTAAAAGTTGGCTATCCCATTGGTACAGGTATATACCCCAGCCTTGCTGTTGGTCCGGATGACACGCTGTACTCTGGGTTTTCCACAGCTTATGGCGGCGGCTTAGCTGTCAGAAAGTTTACCAATACCTG
>NZ_DASVOB010000350.1:0-1671 GCF_036383575.1 Mucilaginibacter sp. | reverse complement strand
GTTTTTGCCTTTCTCATCTTTAGTAATAACATGGTTTCCGGTATCTTCATCAGCCGAAAATCTGATCTCGCCCGCTGTTGCGCCGGCGCCGGCATTAATGAGCTTTACTTTGCTCTGCAAATAATTAAGCTCGATATTGCTGTTTAAAATATCAAAAGTTGCTTTAACAGGTTCAAGTGTAACACTATTAGCTTTGGCTATGCCGGAAGCCAACAGCGTATATGAACCTACATTCGCGCCAATGTCAAAAAAGATATCGTCCGGCTTTAAAAAATGAAGCAGAAAGGCCATATCATTAAATTCATGTAACCCCGTGTATATATTACCGGTAATACCGCTCAGCCCCTTGGTTGCATAAAACTTAACATCACCAACAAAAGGTTTTATAATGAACTTCGACCTTGAAAGCCTTGACTGTACCTGCCACCAGGCAAACCGCCATAAGGCTTTTGCCGGATGTTTTTTTCCCAAAGGATGCTTTAAAATAAAGCCGACAGTTCGTTTAATGGCGTTCATAAATAATTCTATCAAATAACCGGCACTGCGCCAGTGTCATTTCATGTGCCGAATATTTTTCGATGGCATCAGCATTATATTCAACAGTCTGGAAATTACCCTTAATTAATTGCTCAAAAAATATAAATAAGTTTTCGGAGGTAACGTCATCATAGTTGTAAACATGTTCTACACCGTACTGTTGCATAATAGGTATAGCAGAGCTTGCGGCATTAAATACGGCCAAAACAGGCCTTTTTGTGAGCAGGTACGGGAATATCTTTGATGCTGTGTATTTAGGATCATCTGACCCGGGGATAAAAAGCGCGTCGGCGTGTTGCAGTGTGAGCAAAGCTTGATAGTAGCTGATACGGTCGGTAATTTCAACAATATGTTCTTCCATATCATATTGTTTTGCCAGGGGAAGGATAGTAGCGATCCCCTGCCCGGAAGGGGCATAACTGGTACCGATGAAGTAGAGTTTGATTTTGTCAAACCGCTCTTTATTGGTATTCAATCCGGTTCTTAATGCGTCGAACACCGGGCTAATGGCCCTGTGAAGGTCCTTTCCGCCACGACCGATATATACCACATTGATAAAGCCGTCATTAAGCAACCCTGCAAAAAACTTTTGGTTAGTTTTAGCTATTTGCAGATCGGGTTCAAATGCCCCGAAGGTTATAGTAGCGGCCGGAACTTTTTGAATTACCGGGTAACGTAATTTGAGCTGATCAATGTAACCGGCAGATACACTGATAAGCCCGGACGCATTTTTTATGGCGATGGGCTCCAGGTATTTATTTAAATGGTAAACGAACCAATATTTTGGCGGCCGCTCGCTTTTAGGTTTGTTGATATAATAATCGGAATGCCAGGGATCCTGCATATCAATGACGTAGGGAACCCCAAATCGCTTTTTCCAGTATGCACCCAACGTACAAACCGGGAACTGTGTGGTTGAGAAATAAATAAGATCAAATTTGTTGTCCTTCAGCAGGCGGTTAACCGTTTTGCAGTAGTGCCATAACGAGCGGATGGCAATACTGCCCAAACCAACTTTTGAAGTGAGTGCCTTGCTGAGCGCTTTTACTTTGTGAACTTTAATGCCCGGAGGGATACTTTGCAACAACAATTCGTCTTTTGCCAGTTCGGCATACTGGGCATCAATGGTCACCA
>NZ_DASVOB010000349.1:0-9549 GCF_036383575.1 Mucilaginibacter sp. | reverse complement strand
AGCTTTTCCATGGCTTTGAGCAGCGCCATATCGCCGTTTATTTTCACCTGCAAGTACAGATCGGCCAATTGGGTTTTGATTCCTAAAATACCTTTTACCGTTTGCGGGTTTTTAAAGCCCATCAAACCCGCTTCATGCAGCGGATTAACGGCAATGATCTTTGAGCCTTTCTCTTTAGCTTTTTCAAGCGCGCTGAGCATCCGCGGATGATTGGTACCCGGGTTTTGCCCCATGATGATGATCACATCGGTATCGTAAAAATCATTAAGAGTAACTGTCCCCTTGCCAATGCCAATAGTATCCGCAAGGCCAACTCCTGTACTTTCATGGCACATATTGGAGCAATCGGGCATGTTATTGGTACCAAATTCGCGCACAAACAACTGGTACGTGAATGAAGCTTCGTTGCTTGTACGACCTGATGTATAAAATGCAGCCTCATCAGGAGATGCCAAAGCGTTAAGCTCGTCAGCTATTTTTTTAAACGCGAAGTCCCAGCTTACAGTGGTATAATGTGTCGCCCCTTTGGCAAGGTAAACCGGTTGGGCTATGCGGCCCTTCTTTCCTATTTCGTAATCATTAAGCCTGGCTAATTCTGCTACCGGATTTTCAGCAAAGAACTCCCCTGTTAGTTTTTTGGTGGTGGCTTCCTCGGCAAGGGCTTTGGCACCATTCTCGCAATATTCGGCAATGGGCGAACGGTCGTCATCCGGATCGGGCCAGGCACAGCCCGAACAATCAAATCCGCCTTTTTTGTTCATTTTGAACAAGCCCTCCATCCCCCTCACCACACCGGTTTCCTTTAATATATCGGCCATAGCAACCGTAACAGCAGGGATGCCCGCTGCCCAGTCTTTAGGATGTGTTATTTTCAGGTCGAGCAGTTCTTCGGGATTCTCAGCTGCCGGTTCCTGTTCTGTTTCCTTGCTCATATCTTTTTAACGGCTAAAGGATTAGGGTAATTATCGCTTTGGTCTTCGGCAACTTCATCCAAACAGGTAAAATCCTTTTCAACCAATAAGTGCAGACTGCCGTGCTTGCCTTCATAACCCACCTTGTCTTCATTAGCAAAGCCGGCTATCATGGCTTTAGGGGCATACAACGTTATAGCGTTTTCCTTGTAAGTTGCGGAAAGCTGCTCATCATCCACCAGCTTCAAAGCATAAATAAGCTGCTGGCTGCCAAAATCAACCGTTTCCTGTACATAACCTTCTTCGGCCAGTTTGGCTACGTCAGTTTTAGTAAGTCTGTACCTTAATGAATTACCTTTTATCCTTATTTTCATTAGTATCAATCAATTTATACTGATGGCGCTGTTAATGCGGCCTCATCAGCAGGGACCATTACGCGGTGTGCGCCTGTATAGATATTAAAGCGCTCATCGCGTAAAAAGCCAATCAGTGTAATATTAAATTCGTTTGCCAGCTCCACAGCGAGGCTTGAGGGTGCACCCACCGCAGCTATCATGCTGATGCCCGCCATGGCAGCCTTTTGAACAAGCTCAAAACTGGCCCTGCCACTCAGCACCAATACCGTTTGCTGTAATGGCAGCCAGTTATACATCATAGCGGCACCTATCAGTTTATCTAAAGCATTGTGCCTGCCAACATCTTCCCTCAACAATAACAGCTCGCCCAAAGGGGTAAACAAAGCCGAGGCATGCAGCCCTCCCGTATCATCAAATACGCGCTGGTGCCTGCGCAATATCTTTGGCAGTTGGTTAAGTACAACGCTATGGATCATGTTGCCGTCATCCGCTCCGGCAGCAAAACTGCTTACCGTACGGATGGCACTAATAGATCCCTTGCCGCATACGCCGCAGCTACTGGTGGTATAAAAATTACGTTCGGTGTTTTGAAGATGCGGTACAACATCCCGTTCAAGTGTTGCCAAAATGGTATTCTCTTTGTTTTCGGCACAGGCTATAAAGCTGTGTTTAGCCGATTTTATCTCATCGGCATTTTTGATAATGCCTTCGGTAAAAAGAAAGCCGGTTGCCAGTTCGGCATCGTGCCCGGGAGTACGCATAGTTACTGAGATATTGCGTACCTCTCTTTTATCGGCCGGACCGTATTCCAACTTAATTTCCAGGGGTTCTTCAATGGCGATACTATCCTCTTCCCTTGCGCTTTGATTAGCATTAACTTTTACTACCGGGATATGTATAACTGGTGATGCAGACATACTCAAATATACAATTTAATGGGAGGGTTTGTTTAGGCGGATTTTGTCTTCCAATGCAAGTTCAAGCGTGGACGCTTACCTTCAAAATAATTCAAGCGTGGACGCTTGAACTTGCAGAGACTTTCCCGATTTGTTAAATTTAATCCTTTGCTCGTTTTATAAGCTAATTTGAATATTTTTGAGATATGAAGATCAACGTACTGGCTTTTGGAGTGGCTAAGGAGATATTTGGAAGCAGCGAAGTTAGCCTGGAAATGACCAACGATGCTACTATTTCCAATTTAAAATACCTGCTTGAGCAGCAATATCCACGTTTAAAGCAGCTTTCATCATATATGTTGGCTGTTAACAACGAATACGCCCTGCCCGGTGATACCATTCACGAACGCGATGAAATAGCGATCATTCCACCGGTAAGTGGGGGATAGATCAGTGGCAGTAAATCAGTTTGCAGTTTTTAGTGGGCAGTTTGCAGTAGTTGCAAAACGCCCAAAAGATCCATAGTTCCAATAATCAAAAAGCCCTCAACCTAACAAAATAATGGCTATCAGAAGCGCTACGGTTGCCGATCATGCTGCGATATCAAACCTGCTTACCCAATTAGGCTACCCTGGCACCGAAGATTTTTTACCGGGAAACCTTGAAAAAATGCTTGAGCAGTCCTCATCGCAGGTTTTGGTTTATGAAGATGATGGCGATGTTGCCGGATTCATTGCCATTGATTTTTTAACGCAGCTGGTAGTTAAGGGGGATTTTATCCGCATCAGTTGTTTTTCTGTTGATGAGAACACGCGTGGCAAAGGTATTGGTAAAACCTTGGAGGATTATATTACCGAACTTGGCAAAGAACGCAATGCCGACCGGATAGAGGTACATTGCCACACGCGCCGGGTTGACGCACATCGTTTTTATTACAGGCAGGGGTATTCTGAATCGCCAAAATACCTCATAAAATCATTATTGGATTAACATTGCTATGAACACACAGATCCTCCTATCGGCCCAAACACTGGATATCCAATCGTGTATTGACTGGATCATGTCGCCCGAATCTGGGGGAATAGATGTATTTATTGGTACTGTGCGCAATGCCACCAAAGGCAAAAAAGTTTTAAAGCTCGATTTTGAAGCATATGAGCCCATGGCCGTCAGCGAAATGAATAAAATTGCTGCACAAGCTTTTGAACACTGGCCGGTGCAAAAAATACTGATCCACCACCGTACCGGTTTACTGAATGTTGGTGAGGTACCTGTTGTGATCGCCGTATCTGCCGCCCATCGTGATGCTGCTTTTGATGCCTGCCGGTATATCATCGATACACTTAAACAAACCGTCCCCATCTGGAAAAAAGAAAGCTTTGAAGATGGGGATGTTTGGGTAGCAGCACATCCTTAGGAGTTCGGATTTGGGATGTTCGATTTCGGATTTTTTAATTTTACATTTATAATCGCCAGTCATCCTGAGCTTATTTTAGGATCCCACTTGACAGGTATACGCTATACCCCTATCATTTACTTAGCGACAGGGACGATGAAATAAATTCAGCATAACGCGGAGAGCTTATCCCAGTACCGTTATTAATTATTCCATCTCTTCCAAAGAAGCATGATTTAAATTGAACAGTATAAGTGTTTCATATGCCATGTCAGAAATTATTAAACGGTAGTCATTGCCCCAAATGAAATCATCATTATTTTCAAAAGCACCATTAATTTTAGCCCAATAAAACTTTGGCAAATCGGTATTGGGATAAAAACCGTCAAACTCACCTGATTTGGAAATTAAAACGTCATCAAATCCGATACCTTTCAAATTTCTAAACTCAATCTCGCTTTTCAGTCTTTCGGTAACGATGTAACATGGAAACGACTCCAAAATATCATCACCTAACCATCCCGCAAATTTATAATTTAGTTTCTCAACAATTGGAGGATGAACTTTTGTGTTCATTACAGTTTCCTCTCCTATGCCTCCTGCAACTTCCGGCTCTATGCTTCTATACATATGCACTTTCTAATCAACCTTATACTCTGCTAACCCACCCTCCAGCGAAAACACATCAGCTTCAGGGAGCATTTTGAGGATCAGCTTTACGGCTTCGTCGCTTCGCTTGCCTGATGAGCAGTAAAGTACCTTTGTATTGGGGCTGGTGAAATATGCCAGGTATTCTTCTACTTCGTCCAACGGGATATGGGTACCTCCAATATCATAGGCTTCTCGCTCCTGAAGGGTACGTACGTCAATAAGTTCGACAGTATCATCCAAAAGGATCCGCTTTTTTAGTTCATCAGCATTAATAGTAGGGATAGTAATAGTTGTTTTTAACCGGCGGATGTGCGTTTTAGTTACCGGCCCGATCTTAAAGATGCGGCTTTGCATGCTTTGTGCGTCAAAGATCAACACTTTTCCGGCCAGCAACTCACCTGTTTTGGTGATGTATTTAATTACCTCGTTGGCCTGCATACAGCCAATAATACCGGCCAGCGTTGGGATCACCCCGCCTTCGGTACAGTTAGGGATCTGCGTGGCATCCACCTCGGGGAACAGATCACGGTAATTGGGTGAGTTAACTCCTTTTGCATTACTTACATTCCAAACCGCAACCTGCCCTTCAAACTGGTAAATGGCACCGTAAACGAGTGGTTTACCCGTCAGTACACAGGCATCATTAAGCAGGTAACGGGTTTCAAAATTATCTGTACCATCCAGTACAATGTCGTAATTGCTGATAACATCCATCACGTTATCAGACGTTACTTTGGAGGTATGCGGAACAAGCTTAATCCCCGGGTTTTGTGCTTGTAAACGTGCGCAGGTCACTTCGGCTTTATTCTTACCCTCGTCGGCAGGCGTATATAATACCTGCCTATGCAGGTTACTTATCGATACCTGGTCAAAATCGGCAATGCCTAAAGTACCTACACCTGTTGATGCTAAATATTGTGCCGCAGGGCAACCCAGTCCTCCTGCCCCTACTATCAGTACGCGGGCTTGCCTCAGCAATTGCTGGGCTTCCTCGCCAAAACCTGGCAGCGCTATCTGGCAGTTATATCTTTGCAAATCCTCATTCATTAGTAGCAACTATTTTATGGTGGATCATTGATTTTACTTTTTCCAATTCTTCGGGCGTATTCACATTGGTCAGGGCTTCCTGTTGGGGGGCGTTTAGCAATGTAATATCACTGTTGATCAAAACCTTGCGCGGGCACGAATAGCCTTGTGCCAGAAACGATAACAGTACGGGATAGCTTTTCGGTTCCCATATGGCTATCAAAGGCTCCGGAAAATCAGTTACCGGGCTATGGTAAGCCGTAGCCACCGACGAGCTGTTTCTCCATGCCACTAAATTACGAAGTGTGCTGTCATCCATCAAAGGCAAATCGCAGGCAATTACCAACCAGGCTACATCCGGCTGTTCGCGAAATGCGGAAAGGATGGCCCCGTAAGGGCCTAAGCCGGTAAATGTATCTTCGATAACAAGGTAAGCCGGATCAATTTCTTGCTGCTGTCCGGGCCGACCGGAAATAAAAACCTCTTTACAAAAGTTTTTAAGCAGATCGGCCATATAATAGCGCTGCTGCTTGCCATGCCAGTTAGCTGCCCCTTTATCAAACCCCATGCGGGTGCTTTTGCCGCCAGCCAGTACCAATCCGTTTAAAACAGGTTTGGCCTGCTTTAAGGCAGCCTCAAAAAAAGCTACTATCTTTTCACGTTCATCTATCTTTAAAATCGGAATTTGCTGCCACTCAGGGATTACCTCCTGTATAAAATCGGGGATCGCACTTGCATTATCGGCCAGCAGGAAAAGCTGAACATTATTAAGCTGATCTGTCCTTTTTTGCAGCGATGCTTTTTTATTAATGTCGATAATTACTACCTGGGCCTTGGCTTGCTGATGGTTACCATTAACCAGTACCAGGTCGGCAGACGAAAATTGCTGTAGAAGCTGGTAGGGATATACCGGGTTTTGATAGTTAAATTGCTGATAGTTTACCTGATCGGTATATTCAAGCGACGCACCGCTTGGCAATCTGCCAGGCAGTAAAGTAATATCATCATTGTGCGATGTATCCACATAAGCACATTTATAAACCGGCGAAAGGGCGCGGATCACATCATCGGCTAATAATTTGATCACCGTACAGGGCCCGCCCAAAATTGCCCATTCGTTGCGACCAAAATTACCTGTTGAAGGCCTTGCCAATTTAGCGTGTTTTTTGTGTTTGCCTGATGGCTGGTTATGATCTTTTAAAGTCACGTTTACCTCCTGTTTTTGAGATCAGTTTGGTTTCTTTTATCACTATATCATGGCTCATGGCCTTGCACATATCATAAATAGTAAGCGCCGCTATCGAAGCACCTACCAACGCTTCCATTTCCACACCTGTTTTCGCGGTAATGCTTGCGGTACAATCAACCTCCACCTCTTGCTGTTCATTTATGCGGATGGTAACATTGCAGTTATCCAAACCCAGCGGGTGGCAAAGCGGGATCAAATCACCGGTTTTTTTGGCAGCCATGATACCTGCAATAATCGCCGTTTGAAAAACCGGGCCTTTTTTGCTCTGCAATTCATTTCCCGCTAAAAGCTCAAATACTTCGGCCGGCAAAGCAACCACGCTACGCGCAGTAGCGGTGCGGTGTGTAACCTGCTTTTCAGTTACATCAACCATATTCGGGTCGCCTTGTTTATTTATATGGGTTAACATTTTGAACCTTGATTTACTTGATTGAAGGATTTAAGGATATTTGCTTGCATACTCACTTTTTTATCAGGTTTAATTCTATCAGGGTAATCCCAAAATCCTAAAAATCATGGTTAAACTTCCAAACCTTAAACACCTCTCCCACTTTAAAATTATTCTTTTCAAGCGGGAGTTCTAAAAAAGCTTCGGTATCTGCTAAGTTAGCAAAATCGCCCGAACCATTTCCCTCAACGGGCATGGCTATTAATTGGCCCTGCTCATTACTTATCAGCTTTACTTGCAGGTAATATTGCAATGCGGGCTGAAATGTAAAATCTTTTCCCAATATCGCGTATGTCGGCTCTTTTGAGGGCAAACCAAGCGTTGCGTTAAGCCAGGTTAAAAAGTACCGGTGCAGGCACATGAATGTTGCTACCGGGTTACCCGGAAAGGCAAACACCAATGCGCCATTTTTATGCCTGCCAAACCAAAAAGGCTTGCCGGGGCGCTGGGCTACTTTATGAACCAATTTTTCTACCTGTGATTCTTCCAATGCCTGGGGCACATAATCAAACTTACCCATCGAAATACCTCCGCTTAGCAGCAGTACGTCATAATTTTGAAGGCAGTATTGGATCTTTTCTTTAGTGACCGTTGGTTCATCAGGGATGTGCAAAATATCAGCATCAATACCATGTAGCTTTAAAACGGCTTTTACTGTATAACTGTTTGATTTGCGGATCTGGTACGGCAGTGGCGTTTCATCCACATCAACCAGTTCATCACCCGATGAAATTACAACCACCCTGGGCATTTTTTTAACAAGCAAATGGGTTTTGCCTACTGATGCAGCCACACTGATGATAGCCGGGATCACCAATTGGCCCGACGATGCAATAACATCGTTTTGCTTTTTATCAACGCCCTGCAAATGCAGGTTCTGTCCCTTCTTGATATCTCTGGTGTACAAACTCGCCGACCCAGCAATGATCTCAACATCCTCATAACGGATCACCGTATCAACCGAAGCGGGTAGTACAGCACCGGTCATGATCTCGATGCAATCATCTTCTTCGTTGATCTGAACCGGCTCATCACCGGCTGCCTGGGTAGCTTTGATGCGGAAAATATGAATGCTGTTTTCAAGGGCAGCATATTTTATAGCTATACCATCCATGGTTACCCGGTTAAAGGGCGGCAGATCACGATCTGCTTTCAGGTCTTCGGCCAAAACATAACCTAAGGCCTGTTCAAACGGGAGACTTTGGGTACCATAATCCCGGGTTTGTGCCAGTACCAGTTTTTCTGCTTCTTCAACGGTTGTCATCTTTCCTGATCTTTTAAACTATCCACCAATTGTGGCCATTGATTCATGAATGCCGGTCTTGGCCACACGCATCCGCTCAGCTTCCCAGCCATCTGCCGGCCGGTGGTTAAAAGCAGTTAGCAGGGTATCCTGCAATACCTCGTCAGAAGCCCCTTTACGCATTAAATCTTTTAAATTAAGCACCCCGTCGTCATATAAACAGGTTTTCAATTCTCCCTGCGGCGTAATGCGGATCCGATTACAACTACCGCAAAAAGTACGCGAGTAGGCCGCTATAATGCCAATGGTTCCTCTATGCCCCGGTACCTGGTAATTGTACGAGGTAGAATAAGCAGGATCATCCAGCTTTTTTATTTGCGGATATTTGCTTTTTATTTCATCTAAAATGCGAAGGTAATCCCAATGCAACCCATCGTATATATGACCATCGCCGTTAAAAGGCATTTCTTCTATAAATCTGACACTTACCGGCAGCTCTTTGGCCAATTCAACCAGCGGGATAATATCTTGAATGTTCTTGCCATCCATCACCACGGCATTGATCTTCACTTCCATATCATGGCTTAACATGGCATCTAAGGTTGCCATCACATTGGTAAATTCGTCGCGGCGGGTAATGGTAAAAAAGCGGTTGGCATCCAGCGTATCCAGGCTTAGGTTTATTGACCGTACACCTATCTTTTTTAATTCGGGCACATAAGGAGCTGTAAGTACACCGTTAGTTGTAAGGCCCAGCTCTTTTAAGCCATCCAGCCCGGATATAGCTGTGAGCAAATGCATAATATCTTTGCGTACAAAGGGCTCGCCCCCGGTAATCCGGATTTTGTCGATACCCATTTTTACAAGCAAACTACAGCTGCGCAGCATTTCCTCATAGGTCATGAGCTCGGCACGTGAAAGCCAGTTCAAGCCGTCCTCGGGCATACAGTAAAAACAGCGCAGGTTGCACCTGTCTGTCACCGCGAGGCGCATATAGCTGATCTTCCGTCCATGATTATCTTTTAACAAAATGTAGCCTTTTTATCCTGTAAATTTAATTAATTAACAGCCATTACACCTTTTAGTTTATGCAGGGCAATTGTAAAAATAAGCATTACCCAGCTTGGAGATGTTTACGAAATGTATTTTTATTTCCTTCCTCAGTGATATATCCGGTCTGAAATAAAATTACAAAAGCGTAACAGGGTTATACTCCTTTCCCAATACACGCATAAAGCACAAAAAATCAAATTGTTATAAATGAACAAATCCAACTAAAACTTTAATTAAATTATTACCGTATTAAGGCAAGCATCCGCCCCAAAGAATTTATAAAAAGGAAGCCCCCTGAGCCTAACAAACATAAACCGCAG
>NZ_DASVOB010000348.1:0-2393 GCF_036383575.1 Mucilaginibacter sp. | reverse complement strand
GCAAATACGAACAACTTTACCAAAGTTTTTTATATACTTAAAAGCAGAATTGTTATTGCATTTTCTTTCGGAACGAAGATAAAATTCAAACTCGCTGATGAATCGATGATCGATTTGTTTAACGCGAATATCATTGATCTTGTATTTCCATCGCATGAAATCCTGGGTGTGCTTCAGAGTAGTCTCATAACGGGTAACCGTAGCCGGAGAAAACTCCTGATTGACCAGGGCAGCTACTTTGCGATTATGTTCTTTGAATACTTCGATGAGCATAACTGGTTTTTCTGTTTTCCCTTGGAAGCGGTCTCTGATTTTTTCAGCAGTTAGCTCCTCGTTGCAATCGTTCAGATAACGTATAGTATCGTTGAGTTTTATTCGTAACTGATCGACTTTGCTGTTGAACTTAGTTGCTGCATCACTTCTGCCTTTGGCTTTTTCTTCACCGGGGTCCCATAATTTTGACTCGATTTTTTCTCCAGTTGCAAGTTCAGCACGTTGCCCATCGCAGGTAATCCTTACATAAACCGGGACTTTTTCTTCTTTCGAATTTGCTCTCTTTTTTAAGTAAAAGAGAATAGCCACATTTTTCATCATAAAAGCTGTTAAAAAGTTATACAAAATTACTTTCACAGCATAATTTATACAAGATGTTCACTCGCTGAACTACTTGTAAGACAAATTGTTACGCCAAGTCTGGTGAGCGCGATTTTGAAAATCGGGTGCTCACCGGAATGCTCACCAAATAGGTGTTCAACGGTGAGCAAATGACACCAAACCCAAACAAAAAACCCCTCATACGTAGCGTATGAGGGGTTTTGGTGCTTTTTGATACTGTCTTAGTGGAGCCGGAGGGATTCGAACCCTCGTCCAAACATGGTATAAGGTAAGCTTTCTACATGCTTAGCTTCTGTTTAATTGTAGGGAAGGGGAAGGTCAGTCGCTTACCTGTACCGTCTTCCTTAGGTGCTTTATCTCGTTCGCTATGCACACCTTAAGCAAACCAGTTTCATCTTTCGATGCCCCGATTGCCGATCCGATGAAACGGAAAACCGGCGGGACAAAAGCTATGCTAATTCTAAATTAGGCAGCTAAGGCGTAGTTATTTTCGCCATTTGTAAGTTTGAGCGTTCAGATTAAAGCGCTAATTCACCCAACGCGCTGCATGCTTACCTACTTATCTCCATCCTGTCAATTCCGGTCGACCCCATTTTTTGAGTTCGCAATTGCCGGTGGGCAGTTTGCAGTTAAGGGCACAAATATACGGAAATAGTTTGCAGTTGCAGCGAATAGTTCATGGATTTTTAATCGTCACTATACCAAAATTCTACCCGGCAAGATATTTTAGCAACGGCAGTTTACTCATCACATATATCAGGAGGCTGGAGAATAAAAAAGTCAAGAATGCTACTAACGGGATACTAAAAATCGGGTTAAAAATATTGTATGTAATATCATTAAGTTCAAGCACATTTAATATTAGAGCATGGCTAAGGTATAGGCCCAACGTATACTTACCTATATTGCTGACGATGTTATTTACAATCGGGTTTAATTTAACTTTAATAAACCGTGCCATTAAAAATGCACTTGCCGAAAGTATAAGTATAAAAGGACTAATTGGTTCGTAGAAAAAGGTGCTTAAGTTTCGGTTTTTTAACAGCAACAAGTATGTGCCCGAGGTTATAAGCAAAGTGCATAATATAAATACCAATGTTGCAATTGAAGCTATGTTTTTAAATTTAAAGGGCTTGTAAGCAAGGTAATAACCAAGCACAAGGTAACCAATATAGCCTGTAAAATTATGCAGGTCTATACCAGGATCAAATATGGTTAAATATGGCTTTCCCCAAATCATTGTCAAAAACCAGATGCCTAAAAAATACAGTAGCTCTTTTTCTGTTGCGTTACGTACAAACTTGCTTATTACTGGCATAAACAGGTAAAGCCCCATTAAAAGATAAACGTACCATAAATGATAGTAACTACCGGTTTGAAGTTGTTGTAATACAAGTTTTATATTGGGCCATATATTGTCTGATAATTCAATCTCTTCGTTGTAAAGTTTGTAACCGATATAAATCAAACTCCAAAAAATAAAAGGGGGAATAAGCCTGCCAAAGCGCCTTTTTAAAAAATCACCAAGTTCATACTCTCGTTGCAATAGTAAAGCTCCGGTTATCATAACAAAAACCGGTACACAAAAACGCACTAAAGCATTGTACACATCGGCAGCGAGCCAATCGTTAATGGATGCATCTTTAACGCGGAATAACAAGGGAGACGCAGTGTGCAGCACAACAACAGCAAACATAGCTATCAACCTTAAATTGTTTATCCAGTTAATATTTTGATGTTTGCCAGGGCTAATTGTTTGGCTAAATTTCATTGAATAA
>NZ_DASVOB010000347.1:0-1892 GCF_036383575.1 Mucilaginibacter sp. | reverse complement strand
GGTCTTTACCTTGTAATCCCGGAGATTTGTTAAAGCCGTTAAAGCTGGTTGCTTCAGTTAAATAAAGAACAACCTCATTTGCCCCGCTCACCTGCAATGCATTACCAACGGCAGTTACCTTACCGCCATAGTTTTTTATTTTAAGGTTAATGCGAAAATTCATGCCCTCACCTTTAGGCTCGTCATAAACCACCTGACGGGGTTCATAATCACGATTTGCCACATAGGTCGGCGCTTTTCCGGTCAAAACTAATTTGTTGTTGCCTTCAGCCATAACAGTAAAGCGTAATTTACTTTGCAGGTTAGCCGTAAAGCTTACAGCGCCCTTTTTATCAGCAGTAATACGTACCAGTATTGCCTTATCCGGATAACTTATAAATGTTTCACGCGAAAAGTTAGCTCCATTAACTTTATATTTTACTGTAGATACAGCATCATTTAAATCCAGATCGCGATAATAATTGCTATAGGTACTGTCTGACAGGTTAAAATTGAGCAACAAATCACCTAAAGGAAGATACCGGGCAGTGTATGGTCCCTGTAAATTCTTTTTCCATATTGCTGCCGCCTGATCGAAATCGCCGTTAAATACAGCAGCGCGAACCTCGGGCAAATGGGCGGGCCCTTGCGGATTGTTTCCCGGTTCAGGATAGCCCGACCAAAGATTATGGTCATTGAGTTGAAAACGTTCATGATTGACACCTCCAAACACCATTGCCCCGGTAGTAGCATTACCTAATGGCAGGGCTTCTTCCCAGGCAGCCGCTGGCTTACTGTACCAAAGCCTTAATGCCGCATCATTACCTTGCGTTTGTGCAACAGCAAATTTAGCGCTTATCAAACCCACAAAAATTAAATACCTTTTAAGCTGATGCATATTAAAGATTTATAAATACGGTTTGTAACCCCGGCGATTGCACACCGACGACACTTTTACCATTTTGGGTTTGCACTTTTATAGTAGCGCGACCATTATAAGCCTGTACTTTTCTTGATCCGCCTGATGTACCCAGGTCGTCCTGCAGGATGCCATCTCCGCTCAAGGAAAAACTGATCCAGTTCACCGCATCAAGGCACTGGATGCCGCTTTTATCTAAAACTTTCACCTGCACTGTAGCAAAGCCGTTCTCGTCGGCTATTTTCTCCAATATCAGCTTAGCAGGCTTGTCCCATTTCTCGGTTTGATAAATCTGGTTGATCTCGTCGGTTATTGTAATTTTTCCTTTTTTGGCTACTACACGGATATTATTGGCTCCTTTTTTAAAGGTCACTACCCAGCGCAGGCCCGCCGCTGGAAAATTCTGGCTGTTACGTTTTTTTACACCATAGCTTTTGCCGTTCAGAAACAGCTCGGCCGTTTCACAATTCGAATAAACTTTGATCATCTTTTGTTCGCCATCATTTCCCCACCGCACAGGCCAGGTATGGCCATAAATGTGAGCCATAGGCTTGGTAGTCCAATACGACTGGAAAACGTAGTACGATTCCTTTTTGGTCATGTCCCGTTCCAAAACACCCTTTTGGTTCATATACGGTATCGGATTATCAGGCCTTAATGGTGTAGCAAAATCTTTGAATACCCAAAAGGCCGATCCTGTGAGCCAGGGCATTGTTTCCTGTTCTTTTAAATGCCAGTCGAACAGGTTACAGATATAGCTCTCGCTCCAGTCACCGTCCTTTGAAACCCTTGAATCGCCGCCTGAGAGCGATGCATCACCGGCTCGCTCATCGGCACCGCCACCTGTTTTTATATTCACAAAAGCCTTGTCCGGATCTTCCGAATGACGTAGCGCATGGCTATCCCCGCCCCACTCTGCATGAAAAAAGTGGTTTACTTTGTTAAATTCATCAAGGGTGGTTTGCTTATACTCGTTATAAACGCCACGGTACCA
>NZ_DASVOB010000346.1:0-10863 GCF_036383575.1 Mucilaginibacter sp. | reverse complement strand
TGGTTTCACCTATCTGCATGATTTTATACCCGATGCAGGTAATGATAAAAACGACCGGTTGAAAGCAGATTATTTTATTAAAAAAAATATCAACGATAATTTACGGAACACACAAACGATTACATCGCTGGGAGGCGACAGTACGCAAACACGACAGGACAAAGGCAGCAGCCGGTACTCAAATACCGTACAAAATTTTACCGCCCGTTACGATAAGAATATCAAAGAGAAGTCTTTTTATGCAGCTATTGGGTTCAACGCGAATAATAGCTACAACCATGAAACACAACAGAGTAGTATATCAGCCTCAGGACAACGCTTGCAAAGCTCCAATACACAGGAAAATGAAGGCTATGACGATGCTAAGAATTTTTCATTTGAAACCGGTTATAATCGCCCAGGCTCAATAAACGGAAAAAGAAGTATGGCTTTTAATGTGGGGTATTCATTTAACGCAGGCGCCGATAATAATGACCGCGTTAATAAAACTGAATTTGTTTCGTTCAACAACTTAACGCAAAACAAAAATATAAACCGCCATTATACCAATAGCGGCAATGATGTAAACCAGTCTTTGGATTTGGGTTTGGGCGATCCTATACAATATTTATTTAAAAACCGGGTAGCTTTATGGGGCGTGTCGGTAAAGCCGGCGAATAATGTGTATGTAACCATACACCATGAAAATAACGAGGTGGAGGATAGAGATTCGTTAAGTGGTAATTTTATTGCAAACCCTTACCTTACAGGCAACAGCAGGTACACCCTCATCAACGATCTTCCATCCTTGAGTTTCGATAAAAGGTTTGGTAAGAGTTTGGTAAACCGGTATTCAAAAAGCTTAGCCATTAACTTTACAGCACTGGCACAATTTTATTACCAGAAAAATACCTCCAGCCAATTATTTCAAAACATTACACAGAATTATAAAAAGTTTGTGCCGCATGCATCCGTCAGCTATATGAATAATCAGTTCGGCTACTTTCAGGATTATTACAAATTAAATTTTTCTGTTAGTGCCGATTATCCAAACATGAGCCAGTTAGTGCCATTGGTAGATAGCATTAACCTGTATTACATTCAGCAAGGTAATAACTTCCTTAAACCTACCAATAAAAAAGAGGTTTCATTTACAATGACGCATGTAAGCCAGCGTACAAAAAACGAATTTAACTACGGCCTGAATATAGGCATGGGAATAGTAAATAATAGTTTCGCAGACAGCAGCAACATTGACTATCTGGGGCGAAGCACACATAAAACCATCAACATAAACGGTTATAAATATGCTAATGCCGGTGGTGATATAGGCAAAGCTTTTAAGTTTAAAAACAATCAATTGCAGATAAACATGAACACATCATTTACCTTATCTGAAACCCCCTCTTATATCAATGGTATAAAAAACAGATCGAATGACTTCAGGAACAATAGTTTCCTTAGCATATATTATACCTACTTGGCCGGATTAGCCATAAACCTGCAGGAAGGTTATTCGGCTTACCGCTCCCGGCAAAACGGTGCGAGTAGCAGGTTATTTACGTACGATAATCAGTATACCAAGCTAAGTGCCAGTGTTAACTGTACTAAAAAATTAAACATCAGCAGTAATATAGCCTATAATCATAGCATATCTAACAGCTCTGACGCAATTAATTTTACCATCTGGAACGCCAATGCTGTTTACCGTTTTATGCAGGGCAATAATTTAGAATTGAAATTATCAGCATTAGACCTGCTGCATCAAAACACAAGCATCATAAACTTTGGCAGCAACAATTATATTACGCGCGGTACGGTAAATGTTTTAAGACAATATTTTATGGCAACGGTTTCGTATTTCCCCAGGCAATTCAGAAAAAAGCATAGCGCTACTGATGATGAATAGGAGTACCAATTTAACATTGCATGCAGCTTCTTTCAATATGATTACCCCTCGTAATTTATTAACCGAGTATATGACTTTCAATATATGTTGCCACCAAAACTTGCAATAATCTCTCCTTGCTATAATGAAGAAGATATCTTACCCGATACCATTCCTACGCTGTGCCGGTTATTGAATATGCTCATTGAAGAAAAGTGTATTGATAAACAAAGCTATATTGTTTTCATAGATGACGGCAGCCTGGATAAAACATATCAAATATTAAAGGAAAATACAAGCCCTCAAATAAAGGCATTGAAATTATCTACTAATAAAGGACATCAATATGCATTATTGGCCGGACTTCACTTTACAACAAACAAGGTAGATTGTGTAATAAGTATTGATGCGGATTTACAGGATGATTTGAATGTTATTCCACAGATGATTAAACAATATGAGAATGGTGCACATATTGTATGCGGTGTACGAACCAACAGAGATACAGATACCTTCTTTAAAAGGAAAACAGCCAGAATATTTTATCACTTTATGCATCAAATGGGCGTTACGCTGATTGAAAATCATGCGGATTTTCGTTTGCTGTCTAATAAAGCTTTAATTGAAATTTTAAAATATAAGGAATCTAATCTTTTTCTCCGTGGTTTGTTCCCGCTAATAAATATGCGATTGGAAACAATTGAGTACACGCAAAAGGATAGAAAAAAGGGGCAGACGAAATATGGCCTCCGCAAAATGATGTCACTTGCAATTAGCGGTATTACATCATTTAGTAGCGCCCCTATTCGCATGATAACAGGTATAGGGTTATTACTATTCTTGGTTACGATGGCGCTTAGCTTTCACGTGCTGGTGGTTTATGTAAAAGGAGACGTTGTTCCAGGTTGGGCCTCCATTTCATTACCAATGTACTTTTTGGGCGGCGTTCAGTTGCTTTCTCTGGGGATAATAGGTGAATATGTAGCTAAGATTTATAAAGAAACCAAGCGGCGTCCTTATTATCATATTGAAGATATCCTGGAATGATTTTAACATGATACTCATAAATGGAATCTGTTTAAAGCAGGTTGAGTACCATGGCTAATTTTTTCTATGAACTATGTTTATCGCCGTATGGAAAAATGGGAACAACAGTTTATTGATCTGATATGAGTATATGGTTGAAAAAATAAAGATACATGCCGATGATTTTGGGATGAATAATGAAATTACTGACAATATTTTGTCTTGCATTCATCATGGAACAGTGAATAGCGTAAGTATTGTCAATAATACTCCTGGTTTTGAATATGCCGCCGGCAAGTACAAAAACTCACCGACGCCATTTAGAATTTGCCTTCATCTGAATCTTGTAGAAGGGAGTCCTGTATCCTGTGTAAAGGACGTTCCTTTGCTTGTAGATCACACAAAAGAATTTAAATATACTTTCCTTTCCTTATGGCTGACATCTTTCTTCTTTTCTTCTAAAAAGAAGAAAAAACTGAATGATCAAATTAGGTTAGAAATTTACAATCAGCTAAAGAAATTTGTAATTGCTTTTCCTGAAATTAAGACAATATGCATAGATAGTCATACCCATGTTCATATGCTTCCTTTTGTCATGGACAATATCATTCAGGTGGCAAAAATGCAGAAAATAGATACCATACGTAACCCTCATGAGGCTTTTTATTTCTGTAGGGATGATTTGCCACATTATTTTTCACTTAATATTATTAAAAAGGTGTTGTTGAATTTTCTCTCAAATAAACAGAAGCTGAAAATTAGCAGCAACGGAATATCAACTAATGACCGGTTTATTGGCGTGATAGCTACTGGTAAAATGACTACAAAATCAGTCAATGCAGCGCTAAAAAAAGAAAAGGATCCGTTGATAAAATCAATAGAAATATTATTCCACCCAGGAGGAATTCAAAAAAAAGCCAGTGCCATCTGGACGAACAAAGAAATCTTTAAATCCTATTACGCTTCCTGTAATAGAAAAAGGGAGGCTGCCATTTTAAAAAGTGATACGTTCAAAAAAATGATCAACTACTATATGTAACCCATGAGAATATTTTTAGTAATCGATGAAACAAATTTTTATCATCCTGATTATACAGCAGATTTAATACGGCATTATGGTCATGATTTTGTAGGTGCAGCCCTGGTAACAAAAATTTCTACGAAAAATAGCATAGAAAAATATTTAATGAAAAACTGGTTTTACCTGAAACCTATAGAAATCTTAAAACTTGTAGCAAAAAAATCTTCGTTGATATTAAGTGATTGGTTATACAGAAAATCTTTTAATGGTAAGTTTTACAGTGTAAAATCAGCGTTGAAGTATTTTAACATCGATTTTTTTGAAGTAGAGAATAATATCAATACACCAGAATATCTTCAAAAAATAAAAGCAAAAATGCCCGATGTTATTATCAGCTCCAATTCTCTTTTTTTTGGAAAAGAGTTATTAGAAATCCCTACGCTCGGATGCGTTAATCGTCATAGTGGGTTATTGCCGTCCTATGGTGGTTTGTGGCCGGTGTTTCAGGCAGTGAGGAATAATGAGCCTTATGTTGGTATAACCATTCATACCATGAACAATAAAATTGATAAAGGTGCTGTTTTATACCAAATAGAAATTCCTATTTTAAAAAACGACACTGTTGACTCCCTTTACAAACAATGTTTTGAATTAAGTACAATAGCTACAATAGAAGCATTGAATATGTTAAATAAAAATATATATAATCAAAAGCAACCTTCCTACAACCCCTCTTATTTTAGTTTTCCAACGAAGGAACATTGGGAAATGTTTAGACAAACAGGAAAAGTATTTATATAAAATAAGCATGTTACATGTGGGTACCTTCGCCTTTACAGCAAGGATAACAGCAATAAAGGACTACGTGCATTACCTTGCGTATAACGAGCACCTTTTATATTCAGCAAGAGCTACCTGATCATTTGACAGTATTGCCGTATCTTCTCATATGCGCTGAATGATATGGTTAGTACGTGCTGAACTTTTATCAAAGGGCAACAAATGGGTAAAACTGCAACGATATAGAGACTTGCTCTTATGCATAGCTTTGACGGCTAATGACGATTAGGCGCTGTAAAACTCCCACTTGATACTCTCGTCGGGACCACTAAAAAGCCAGTAATTCCTCATAATTACTGGCTTTTTTGCACCATGGGTAAAAAAGGTAAATTTATTTGACTTTAAGAAGGTTAGAAAACCTCACGGATAATTTGGGCGGTCCATTATTTTGACATCCGATTTATTCTCTACTTCTGTATACGGCTCTCCATTTAATTTGATCAGTCCGGTTACTTTCATGACTTTACCTTTCTGGTTTTCGTTAAACATTTTCGATTTACCCCATATCTTCATTGGAACAATAACCTCCATCCCAACATCTACGCTGTCGGTTACGAGATAGAATGAGATGGAAGTGAGGTATCCGGGGCCTGCTATACTTTTTATTGTACCGATTATTGTTGCTTTTTTGCCAATATACTTGTGGGCATCCTTCGCCTTAATTGCTTTTTGTGCAAATGCGACTGAGGATATTAATAACAAAAAAACGACCCAGGGGATTTTTTTCATGATCTAAAGTTACAGTTGTGCCAATCAATTCGGATCTCTGATCAGCCCTTCCTGCATTTAATTAAAAAGAAGGGATAATTTTCAGTGACTTCTGCAATCTCAAATAGGCCTGCTGCTCCAAACTCTGCATTGATGGATTCCCGGTCATAAAAGAACATGTTAACTCCATCAAAGATCTCATAGCGATCCTTGCTGATAAACTTGCCCTGCCCGTAAGTTGGAGCTGCTTTGGAAATAGCTATAAAAACCATATAGCCATTATCATCCAGTTGCTTTTAGCAATCAGATATCAATTTCTTTCGTTCATCGCTATTCAGTAAATGAATCAAAGCATAGCAAAATATTCCATCATATTGATTTTGATCAAATGGCATATCAGTTACAGAACCGTGATAGATGGTCATATCTGTTCCGTAATGTTTTTCAGCCATTTCAATAGCTGTTTTTGAGATCTCAATACCGGTTACGGTTATTCCATTATCTCTGAAAATCTGCGCATTTCGCCCGTAGCCAATTCCGGGAATGAGCACATTCTTTACTGACTTTTCAACGAAAAAATCCTTTGTCAGAACAGCAGACTTTGATGGTTCAAAACCCCACATTTCCTGCTTTTCGACGAAGGTTTTTTCCCAAAATTCAGGTTTTTTAGTTTCATTTTTCATAAGACATTCTGTATGATGCCAAATTAGGCATTTGCCATATTATTCAGAGCGATAGGAATGTTGGATACCAGTACGGGCAGGTTTGTCCTTCAGTGAGTGGTATGTATTGTTGCCGCATCGCGAAGTTTGATTGGGCAAATTTCAGTAATTTCATAAAATAAAAACCTCATGGTTTGTAATATCCTGGCCGAACTTTCTTGAGTAGCCCTTAGGTGTTTCACGCCTTCGTGGGCGTAAACACCTAAGGCAATTCGATTGACTATTTCAGCAATTTATTTATCTTTATAGAAAATTAGTTGGGATATTTATGCTCTTCAATTCCTTTGGCTTTTTAGTATTTTTCCCAACCGTAACGTTACTGTTTTTTCTGCTACCACATAAGCTCCGATGGATTTTATTGCTATTGGCGTCCTGCTTTTTTTATATGTTCTTTAAGCCTGAATATATTTTAATACTGGGCTTTACCATAATCATTGATTATTATGCAGGGTTATTGTTAGAAAATGAGAGCGATCTTCGAAAGAAAAAACTATATCTAATAGCCAGCCTGGCAGCAAATATTGGCGTACTCGGTATTTTTAAATACTACAATTTTATCAATCATAGCATCACCGTTTTTACGACCTCGTTTCATTTAAAAAATTCACTGCCGATACTCGAAATGGCTTTACCCATAGGTTTGTCGTTTCACACTTTTCAGGCTATGAGTTACACAATTGAAGTTTACAGGGGGCAACAGAAGCCGGAGCGGCACTTTGGCATTTACGCTCTTTACGTCATGTTCTATCCTCAGCTTGTTGCCGGCCCTATTGAACGGCCGCAAAATATGCTTCACCAATTTCATGAACGCAAGCATTTTAATTATCATAACGTTGTTAACGGGCTACGGTCAATGTTGTGGGGTATGTTTAAAAAGACGGTAATAGCCGATAGGCTCGCGTTAATCACTGACCCTGTATTTAATGATCCTCACAGCCATTCGGCCACTACTCTATTATTTGCCAGTATTTTATTTTCATTTCAGATATATTGTGATTTTTCGGGCTATTCAGATATAGCATTAGGATCGGCAAGAGTTATGGGATTCACGCTGATGGAAAACTTTAACCACCCTTATAAAGCTAAAACAATTGCTGAGTTTTGGCGTAACTGGCACATATCACTTTCCACCTGGTTCAAGGATTATGTATATGTCCCGCTTGGTGGCAGCCGGGTGAAGCGAAGCCGTATGTGCTTTAATATTCTTTGTGTGTTTACACTCAGCGGTTTATGGCATGGTGCAAACTGGACATTTATCGCCTGGGGTTTACTACATGCTTTCTATATGATATTTGGCGCAGTTACTATGCAACCAAGGCACACCATATCCAATTTCATAGGCATAAACCGTGTAAAATGGCTCGCTCCCCTTATACAGCAATTCATAACATTTATGTTGGTAACGATGGCATGGATATTTTTCAGAGCTAATTCTATTTGGGATGCGATATATATTTTCCGCAAGCTTCCTCAAAGCTTTACGGAAAGCAAGTTATTTTTTGAAAAAAATATTCCGTCAATTACTCTCGATGTTCCTTTTTTGCAGCTTTTCTTTAGTTTAGCATTGATATTGCTGCTAATATTTATTCAATATGTTGAAGGCAACGTAACTATGAGTACTTATTTAGACAAGAAACCCCGCATAATACGATGGAGTGTGTATTATGTGTTAACGCTATCTGTTATTTATTTAGGGGTATTCCAAAACAAGCAGTTTATTTATTTTCAGTTTTAATGGTTAGAAAATTAGCGCTACGATTACTGATTTTTTGCTTGTTACCACTGCCGTTTTTGATTTCTTTAAACTATATCGTCGATGCTGGTCTGAAGAAATCACGTAACTATTACTATACAGAATGGAACGACATCTTCAATTCAAAGATCAATGCCGACTTATTGATTATTGGATCATCAAGGGCTTGGATCCATATTTCGCCTAAAATATTGGATAGTGTATTGAACGTTAATAGTTATAACATAGGTATGGATGCAAGTCATTTTTTAATGCAAAATGCGCGATTCAAGCTATACCTGAAATATAATAAAAAGCCAAAATACGTTATTGTAAGTGTGGACCTGACCTCATTTTCCGAAAGCAAAGAGATACCTTTTCCCTTGCAGTTTTTGCCATACTTAAATAATCCGGATATTAAAAATATGACAACGGGCTTCGATAATTCATTTAGTTTTGCACAGCGTTATTTTCCGCTATATAAGTATAATAATCAGCCTGAGTTATTTACCGATGGGCTTAATGCTTATTTTGACCGGATAAAAGTGGACACTCCTTGTAAATATAAGGGGTATATCGGAGCTCAGAGAACGTGGGACAACACTTTTGACCAATACAAAAAAGCTCACCCTGCGAGCGAAAAACTAAATGTATCTTCAATATCTCAAAATGAGTTCAAAAAGTTTCTGAACTATTGTAAAATAAATAATATCAACCCTATCATGGTTTTTACTCCGGTATTTCATGAAAGTTTGAAATATATTTCGAATAGCAGCGAAATTTTAAATTTCTATAAAAATATTTCAGTTCAATATAAAATTCCGCTGCTAAATTATGCATCCGATAGCCTGACCTACGAGCGCAGGTATTTTTTCAATTCTCAACACCTTAACAAGGTTGGCTCCGAGGTTTTTAGCCATAAATTGGCGATTGATCTAAAAAAAGTGGTAATTAATAAACCACTTCCAGCTTTTAATTTTTGAGCACGTTATCACTATGCCAAATACACAAAAGTCCCCAGATTTCCGCCCCAAGGCCTTTTTACAATCTTTCCTGGCCAATCGAAGAAATTAATTTCCGGAATCTTCCACTCGTGGAATGAAGCCTGGCACACCTGTCTTTACTACGTGGTTAAACCGCTGCCTGGTTTGGATGTTGTTAATTTCATTGAAGGCATCTTCCGGCAGGGGCGAAACATCAAAATTCTCTTTCGCCCGGGCGGCAGTGCGGGGTGTGGTAAGTAAAGTTGTGCCACGCTGAAGTGCCCAGGCCAGCAATACCTGGGCCGGTGTTTTTTTAACCCGTTCGGCAACGGCCAAAACAGCAGGATCTTCCAGTGGCCCGGGCCGCATTCCATGGCCCAATGGCGCAAAAGCTAAAAGTATGATGTTCTTTTCTTTGCAATATTCCAGGAGCTCTGTTTCCGGTAAATAGGGGTGCGATTCCACCTGCACCACGGCAGGCTTGATCCTTGCCGACTCATAGAGGGGCACAAGTGTTTCCAGGGTAACATCCGATAAACCGATAGCCCGGCATTTGCCACCATCCACCAAATCTTCCATCGCTTTCCAGGTATCAAGCAAAGTCACGTCCTTATCGTAAATAACATTACCATTTTCATCCCGCGGGTCCTGGTCATCCCCCGGTTGAAATGCAAAGGGGGTGTGAATGAGATATAGGTCGAGATAATCTATCCGGAGCCTTTTTAAACTTCCTTCAAAAGCAGCTTCCACGCGATCGGGCCTGTGATTGGTGTTCCATAGCTTGGTGGTCATGAAAATATCTTCACGCGCAATCCCTTCGGTGGCCATTCCCGCCTCCAGCGCCTCGCCTACCTCACTCTCGTTGCGGTACCGTTCTGCACAATCAAAGTGCCTGAAACCGGCTTCCAGCGCGTACCTGGTAGCGCGGATCGTTTCGGCAGGATCGGGGATCAGAGTGCCAAACCCAAGGCTTGGCATATTTATCGCATTATTTTCTGTTTTCATTTTACAGTATGTTTTAAAACTCAGGCCTTTTCTTTAACAAAATAAACAGGCTGGATTGACAATGCTTGCGGAACGGAGATATCAGTATTTCTTTTGAATCCGTAGCTTTCAAAAAGATCCAAATAAGGACTGCCTTCAAACTCACTTATCCAAACCACTTGCTGCATAGTTGATACAGAAAGGCTCTTTTCAAACAACGATTTGTTAATTAGCGGATCGCTATATCTGGCCAATACTCCGAAATCGGCTATTCTCGCTAAAGTTTTTTTAGCAAAAAACTCCGGTCTCGTTCCTTTGGTTGTTACCCTGACATAGCCGGCTGGTTCATCGTCAGCATAAACCATCAAATATTGATTGGACATGCTGTTTAGTTCAACCATCAGTGCATCTTTACTAAAATTTGCATCGATATAATTTTCAAGTTCCTGATCGGGAACTTTTCCTTTAAACCGCTCTCCCGCAATTGCTGTAGTTATAACGAGCAAGTCGTTAATCCCTTGCTCGTTTCCTATGATGAACTTTGTTACAATTTTAGTCGCCATCTTAATTAATCAAATCTGCCTTGTCTTTTTGCTTATGTAAAAGTAGGCACGCATTTTTCCTTTCAGTTAACTTAAAGCGCCAGATATTTGAGGATTCCGGCCAGCACCGGGTTTCTTACTTTGAGATGATATTAAGAGGCGTTCTTTTGCCTGTCGTTTACTTTATGCCGTCAAGAAAGGCGGTCAGTTGCTTAACAAACAGTTCGGGGAACTGATATTGCGCGCCATGATTTGAATCGGGATAGATGATCAGTTGTGCATTGGGCAAATTCTGTTGCAGCAAAAATGAATTAACGGTAGGGAATATAATATCATTGTGCCCGGTTAATACGAACACCGGCTGTTTGATAGCCTTCAAATAAGTGTAATCACCAGGGTTAATACTGGCCCAGCCTTTAATGGCGGCCGACTGCGCGG
>NZ_DASVOB010000345.1:0-4516 GCF_036383575.1 Mucilaginibacter sp. | reverse complement strand
GGGGGAGTTTTTGATTAGCAGTTCTTATAGCATTGGCACTAAACAAAAAAACTATAGAGGGTAAACAAGTAGGTTTACCTCTATAGTTCTTACAGCACTGCTCAGATAGCGCTTAGTCCAGAAACTTGGCTTTTAATGCTGTGATATCTTTATCGGTTAAACCGATCTGGCTTTTGAGATAGTTATCAATAGATCCGTATTGTTTTTTGATAGCAGTGAAGGTGGCATCAAGGTATTCCTTTTTAACCGCGACTACATCTTTGGCAACTCCCTCATTGATCTTCATAAACTGAACCATCTGTTTGGCCATTTTTTCATTTTCGGCAGCGCGGTAATAGTTTGATGCCTCATAATCCTTCAAAATGGTTTCATAAGGTACACCTAAACTGTACAATAGCAGCGCAGCGCCTATTCCCGTGCGGTCTTTCCCTGCAGTGCAATGAAACACCAGGCTTTTATCCTCGGGCATTGCTAACAGTTTACCAAAAAATGGCTTGTACCTGTCGGCAAGGAAAGTAGTATTACTGTAGTATGCATCCATAACCGAATCACCGCGCGTTTGGCCTTTTAAGCTTTGAAGCATATTGCCCACATTATCGCTTCCGGCAGGGCATAAAATATAATCGGTATTTGGGTTCAGGCGATCCGGTGCCTGTTTTGATTCCTGTGTACCCCTCAAATCTACATCGTAGGCTATTTTACGTTCCGCTAATACAGCCAGGTCCTGGTCTGTAAGCTTGCTCATATCAGCGCTACGGTAAACCTTACCCCATTTTACATGATGGCCGTCCTTAGTGGTATACCCACCCAGGTCCCTGAAGTTTACTGCTCCCTGTAGTTCAACTTTACGTTTGGTGCTATCAGCAATCTGTGCGTTAGCACTTCCGGCGAGGCAGATGATCGCCAGTAATAAATGTAGTTTTTTCATATTCTTTTTAAATGGAAAAACAGGACCCCGAAACCGGGATCCTGTTTTGTTTATATTGATTAAAATTATTTGGTAAGCCAGGTATCTTTAAATACATCTTCAGCACCACCAAACTGGCTGGCTATCGCTTTTTGATAGTTAGCGTTGTTTGAGTTGATCTCGTCTAAAGGATACAACCAACGACGCGGTAATTTACCACCGGGAGTACCTAAACCAGTACCACCTTCGCTAAATGCCGGTAAACCGGTACGGCGATGGTTAAAATATGCTTCCCAGCCCGAGTTCATAAAAAATGCAACATATTTTTGTTGTAAAATTTGAGCAAGGGCAGCAGTTGTTGAACCTGTGTTGTAGTTTATATTAGCTAAAAACGTAGCATTATCTGTAGTTGTAGTGCCAAGGCTTTTACCGCCTACATCAGATATAGTAACAGTGGAGTTTGCTGTAACACTGATACCAAAGTTACTGAAAGACGCGGCAACACCTTTATCATACCATGTTTTAGCATCAGTGGCAGCAAGAGTTGGAGCCCATCCCCTGTTGATGCCCTCGGCAATATTGAAGCATAATTCTGGATAACCGATGAAAATAAATGGCTCAACAGTAGCACCCGTAGCAGACCCAAAGTAACGCATGCCATTAAAGTTTGAATATTTAGCAGCGTCGTTTTGCAATGTTGCTAAAGGAGTTCCTGGATCAGCACCTATGTAATTTGAAAAATCGCCAACATTTGTGGTGCCTACCGGGGTAGCCATTAAAAAAGTGCGCGGATCCTTTGTAGATGTGGTAATATCCAATACAGTTTTACCAACATTCATAAAGTTGTTATATGAATTACTACCCGAAGCAAAAACCGGATAAGGAGTTGCCGTAGTATATTTATAAACAACGTTATCACTGTTTGCCGTCATTACAGGATAAGTAGCCACATTGCCAACAATAGCCGCAAACTGCGATTTGATGTTTAAATCTGCATTATCATCAGCCCTTTTACTTAAGCTAATCAATATCCTTAACCTGTATGAATTAATTACTTTTTGCCATTGCAGATTGGTTAATCCAAAAATATCACCGCTATCTAAAATAGTACCCGGCGAGCCCAACGCGGCCAGTATCTTATTGGCATCATCCAACAACTGTAATGAGTTTTTGTAAACGTCATGTTGAGGGTCAAACACTGGCGTAAGGAAATTGATATCACCTGCCTGGCTCATGGGGATATCGCCTACTCTTTGTGATAACCAGATTGCTGAATATGCGCGAAAGAATTTAGATATTGCAAAATATTTATTTGTTGAATTGCCAAATTGCGATTTTGCCTGCAACTCCAGTTGCACAGCATATTTCAACAGTTCATAACTATGCGCGCTGTATGACCACGAATCTTCGTTAGTGCCCCAGTATTTTGCATAGTTAGAAACCTGGAACTGGTTTGATTTATTTACATCGCCAAAAGGGGCTTCTTCCGAACGTACCAATACGGCGGTAAGGTGGTTAACGATCAATGACACCGGGATCACCGAATTGGCGTTAACCGCGTTCGGGTTTAAATTGAGGTCGCCTTTTTGACAGCTCGTGATTGACAAAGTCAATGCTACTGCTGCTGTAATTACTTTTAAAGCTTTCATCTTTATAAATATGTTTTATAAAATATTTTAGAATGTAACGTTTAGGTTAAAACCGTACCTGCGCGCGGTTGTACTTTGTAATGCACCGTTTGAAGGGGCACCACCGGTTGTACCGTCGGCCGAGTTGTAACCAGAAGCATATTGATCAATATCAAAGTCTTTGCGGGCTGCAAAATATAACAGGTTCCTGCCTACAAGAGATATCGATACCGCCTTAACAGCTGTGTTTCTTAGATATTTTGCCGGAAGGCTATAACCTATGGTTACTTCACGTAATTTGGCAAATGACCTGCTGATCATGAACGATTCGTCAATGGTTTTAACGGTACCATTCAAATAACCCTGAACAGTTATAGGAGTTGTATTTGGAGCGAAAGTAAGCTCACTCATGTTTGAGATAACGCCATTTTGAAACTTAGGCGTGCCGCTTACAATTTTAACACCCGCGCCGCTTTCGTTACCTAACAATGAAGGCGTAGGCGCTTGCGTGCCAACTTTGGTCGAATTCCACTCGGCTAAACGTGCCGCACCAATCACACCCTGAACGGTTGAAAGATCGGTACCACCCTGCCTGGCTGCATAGTAGTTGTAATCATAAATAACACCACCGATACGCCCATCAACCTGGAAGCTGAAGCTGAAATTCTTATAGGAGAACCTGTTATTGATACCAAAGGTAAAATCAGGATTTAAGTGACCTAAAGATCCGTATACCTGGCTGTTTGAACCAGATGCTTTTAATAACGCACCGCCAGCATCGTAAACGATATTACCGTTACCATCTCTTAAAAACTTGGTACCAAATACTTCGTCAACCCTATCGCCGATAGCAAAGTTGTGATTGGCTACCAGTGCAATTGATTGAACATTATTGTAACCTATATCCTTAAGCGTTTCTTTAAATGTAGAATAGTTCACATTCACATCCCATGAAAACCCGTCTTTATTACGGAAAGGCGAACCCGTTAATGAAAGCTCCCAACCTGCTCTTTTTGTAGTAACCGCGTTTTGGTTATAGGCGCTATAACCGGTTGCCGGATCTATCGGGAATTGATAGATCTGAGGACCGTTTTGTGTATCAAAATAGGTAACATCTAAACCTAAGCGATTTTTGAGGAATTTGATATCCATACCAGCCTCGTAAGATATTCTTTTAAGAGAATGCAGGTTTGAATTAGCCTTGGTGTTTGAATAAAGAACCGATGATGTATTATTATAAAGCGATACATATGAGGCAAGATCCTGATTGGTATAGCTTGGGCCATCATATGAACTGTATAGTTCAGTACCATAACCAAGTAATGTATTCGTATTCTGGCCGGGAGTATTCTGAACCTGGGTATAAGCGCTGGCAACTGTTGATTGTGTTAAACCAGCTTTAAGTACGGCCTCAGATGCCCTGAATTTCAAGAAACTGATAGCTTCGGGTAGTTTAACATAATCAGAAACCGCGGTTGATACCGAGACAGACGGATAAAAGAACGTATCATGACCAGGAGCAAAAGTTGATAATTTATCAACACGGCCGGTGGTATTAACGTTAATGTATTTATCATATCCGATATCAAATGAGTAGTAACCACTATAAACCTGCATTTTTGAATCCCAGGTATAAGTAAGCGGTGCCTGTTGCGAGTTTGATAAAACATAAGCATTAGGCAAAGCCAAAGCACGGGTGGTACCGTAAAATGAATTATAGGTAAATGAACGGGAGTTACCACCTAATAAAGCTGATACATTGAATTTACCAAAAGTTTTGTTGTAGTTTAACTGTAAATCGGTATTGTTTTCAAACAACTTACGATCGTCCTGGCGATAATCACCATACCAGCCAAAATAATACCATTTGGTATAAGCATTTAAATTTGCCGATGAAGGCACCTGCTCAGTTCTTTGTTGGTTCCAGGTAGAGATCTGCGAACGCAAGCTTACATTCAAATCAGATGTGATTTTATAATTT
>NZ_DASVOB010000344.1:0-22118 GCF_036383575.1 Mucilaginibacter sp. | reverse complement strand
ATCTGTGTTTCGTGTTTAATAAAGCGCTGCATTTCAAAATCCTTATCGGCAGGCTTCATTTTACCATGGACAATACTAAGCCGGAAATCAGGCAGCGGAAACTCGCGCGACATAGCCTCGATACCATCCTCCAGATTTTTTAGATCAAGCTTTTCACTTTCCTGGATCAGCGGATATACTACATAAACCTGCCTGCCTAACGCTATTTCCCGTTTCATAAAACCGAACATTCGCAGGCGCTGATTTTCATAATAATGAACCGTTTGAATGGGTTTACGCCCGGCCGGTAACTGGTCAATTACCGAAACATCAAGGTCACCATAAAGGGTCATGGCAAGTGTACGCGGTATCGGCGTAGCCGTCATCACCAATATATGCGGAGGGATGGCATTTTTTCGCCAAAGCTTGGCCCGCTGCTCAACACCAAAACGGTGCTGCTCATCAATCACCACAAAGCCCAGGTTTTTAAATTGTACTTTATCTTCAATAAGGGCATGGGTGCCAACCAGTATCTTAAGCGAGCCTTCTTCAAGGTTTTGATGTAACACCTTACGCTCCTTTTGTTTGGTTGAGCCTGTTAATAAAGCTACCTCAATAAAATCATCGCCTACCAGGCTTTTGATAGTTTGGTAATGCTGACTGGCCAGGATCTCGGTTGGTGCCATAATACAGGTTTGAAAACCGTTATCAATAGCTATCAGCATGCTCATCAACGCCACCACGGTTTTACCACTGCCTACATCGCCCTGCAACAAGCGGTTCATTTGTATGCCCCGCTGGGTATCCAGCCGTATTTCCTTCAATACACGCTTTTGCGGATCCGTAAGGGTAAAAGGCAATTTATTATGGTAAAACTCATTAAAATAATGGCCTACCTTATCAAACACATTCCCCTTAAACTTTTGAGTGTGCAGCAGCTTATTTTTAAGTAATTTAAGCTGAAGAAAAAACAGTTCTTCAAACTTTAAACGATATACCGCCTCATTAAGCAAAGTTGCGTCACCCGGAAAATGAATGTTACGATAAGCATCGGCACGGTTAAGCAGCTTAAACTGGTTTATGATATACAAGGGCAGGTTTTCGCGAATGTCTTTAGCATGCAGGTCAAGCAATACAGCGGTAAGCTTTTGGATCCCTTTGCTATCTAACGAAAATTGTTTAAGCTTTTCTGTGGAGTTATAAACAGGCTGCAAGGAAAGGTTGCCCTGCTTTTGTGCACCCGGCAGGTATAACTCCATTTCGGGATGTGCCATCTGTGGCATCATATTAAAAAAGCCGGGCTTGCCAAACAGTATATAAACCTTGCCGGGAATGATAGTTTTCTCAATCCAGTTAATGCCCTTAAACCATACCAGTTCGATGATACCGGTATCGTCCTTAGCCTTAACAACCAGGCGGCGGCTTTGCTTTTCGCCCACAATCTCTTTACTTACTATGCGCGCCAGCACCTGTACATAGGGCAGTTCTTCACGTATTTCCCGTACCTTATAAAAACGGGTGCGGTCAATGTACCTAAACGGAAAATGGCGCAGCAGATCTTCAAAGGTGTGCAGCTCAAGCTCCTTTTTCAAAACTTCGGCCCTCGACTGGCCTACACCTTTTAAATAAACAAGCGGCGTTTGAAAAGGATTCATTGATTAACTGTTTAAACCTTTCGCTACAGCGTTAGCGTAAAATTTAGTTGATATAACTTTAAGTTCAATCCGGATGCAGATGTAGCCTGAACCCGAATTTATAGAATTTAAGGAATTATCAGAAAGCGATTAAAGTTCCTTAATTAATTTAATCAGGTTAGACAACAAAAAAACAACTGCAAACCGCCTGCTCTAAATTGCAAAATGAATTTGGGCGTTGCCTGCGGCCGGGCTATCCGCTCATACAGCACAGGCCTTAGCCACATAGCCGGTATCCGCTCCTATCCCTAACGCAAAGTTATCTGAACCGTGATTCGGGGGGGGTAGGATTAACAGAATAATGCCTGAACCGGAATTAAAGGATTACCAGCATGCTTATCAAATTCGATAAATTCCTTAATTCGTTTAATTCCGGTTCAGAAAAATCAAGTCGATCCCTAAATCCTAAAAATCACGGTTCAAAAATCTTACTTAACCGCTATAACCGAGATCTCCACATTCACTCCTTTAGGTAAAGCGGATACCTGGATAGTTTCGCGGGCCGGAAAGTCGGCAGAAAAATATGTTCCGTAAACTTCATTAACCTGTGCAAAGTTTTGCAGATCAGTTAAGAATATGCTGGTTTTTACAATGTTGTCAAACCCCAGGCCGGCTTCGGTTAAAATGGCTTTGATATTTTCCATTACCTGTGTAGCCTCAGCTTTGATATCGCTGCTGATGAGTTCGCCGCTTAGCGGATCAATAGGGATCTGGCCCGATACAAATAAAAAACCACCGGCTAAAGTAGCCTGGCTATATGGCCCAATAGGGGCAGGTGCATTGTTGGTATTGATGATTGTTTTCATTTTTTGAGTATAAATACCTGTACCAGTTTCCAGATAATCCCGGCCAGGAACATAATAATAGCCAGCGCATTTATAAAATGCATCACCCGCAAGTTAAAGTTATCGGGCCTGTTTGGGTCTTTTTTCCTGAAGAAATACATTACACAAACTTACGCAAAATTTTGCCTCCGTAAACCCATACCTATTATATAAGGTGTAACTATCAAATACAAAACCTTATAAAACAAAGAAGGCTCCGGGTTATCCGGAGCCTTCGCAAATAATATTTAATCAGATATTATTTCTTTTTGAATTGAACACGACGGTTAAGTACGCGACCTTCTTCAGTTGAGTTGTCAGCAATTGGGTTAGTTTCACCGTAACCTTTTACTTTCACTTTCTTAGCATCAACACCAGAGTTAACTAAGTAAGTTTTTACTGAGTTAGCACGGTCTTTAGATAAAGATAAGTTGTGAGCAGCAGTACCTTCAGATGAAGCGAAACCGTCAACTTCAACAGCAGTACCAGATGAACGTAAGTCAGCTGAAGTAGCATCTAACACTGGGTAAGATGAAGTACGTAATACTGAGCTATCAAATTCAAACTGGATGTTTGAGTAAGCAGCAGCAGCTGGAGTAGCAGCAACAGTATCTTTAGGGAATACAATAACGCAACCAGAACCATCAACTACGCTACCTGCAGCAGTACCTGGGCATTTGTCAAACTGATCAGCAACACCGTCACCGTCAGAATCTTTTTTCAGGTCATTAACAGCAGTTTCAACGTTAGCAACACGGCCTTTTAAAGCTTCAACTTCCTGACGTAAAGCTGCATCATACAGTTCGTCATACATCATAGCTACCGGGTTAACCCACTCTAATACTGGTTTTGATTTTGAACCTAAAGTAAAGGCTAAACCAGCATAAGCATATGAGTAGTGATCTTTTGTTGGATAAGCTTGGTTACGGCCGTCAAAGTTATCAGCATCAACATAAGTTTGGGTATAGCCCAAATCTAATGCAACCGCATCACTTAAACGGAACTTAACACCAGCACCTACAGGAACAACAAACTCTTTTACGTAGTGGCTGCCATCAGTTGTTGGGTTGTGGAAATGAAATTCATCAGCACCTACCCTGGTTACTTTTGGATCATAGAAAGCCATACCGGCACCACCTTTTAAGTAGAAGTTAACTGCATTTTTACGACGGATGAAGTCGATAGTAGCAACGTTAACTACAGCACTCATGCTTGCTTGCCAAAAACGGGTATCATACGATACATAATCGCCTGTTGCAGTAGGAGCAGGATCATTTTTACCTTTAACTTTACCACCTGTAACATCTAATTGCAAAGCAAAAGAGTGTGCTAATTGTTCTTTTAAATAAAGACCAAAGCCATAGCTGATAGGATGAGAGGTAAAGTCATTGTTACGGCCACCGGTAGCAATAACAGCAGAAGTAACACCACCGTTTACGCCGATGCTAAATTTCCTGTACTGGCCTAAACCACCAAATACCTTAGCGGTTTGGGTTTCAGATGACGTTGTAGTTGCCGTTGTTTTGGTTGAATCGGTTTGCGCATTAGCCAAACCCGCAACCATCAAAGAAGCAAATGACAATGCGACTGTTTTCTTTAATGTAGAATAATTCATAGTTTTTAAGATTAAACGATTTTAATTGTGATTTTTTTCAAAATTAGTAATTATGTTTGAATACATGACCAAACATTGTTCCAAAAATTGTAATAGTTACACAAATAACTAAAAAAAAATGATTTAATAAAATAATCACCCGATAAATATGAAATATCTGCCGATAAAAAATAGCTTATTTACAAATAATAGAAAAAATTTCGTTTCAAGAACAAAACCCAACTCAATCGCTATTTTTCACGCAAATGACGAGTTCCCGCGCAGTGGTGATCAGGCATTTATGTTTAAACAAAATCCCGATTTTTTTTACTTAACAGGTATTGATCAGGAACAAAGTATCCTGGTTTTATACCCTGATTGTCCTAATAAGGCATACAGAGAAGTACTTTTTTTAAGACAAACCAACGAACACATAGCTATTTGGGAAGGTCACAAATACACCAAAGAAGAAGCACGTGAGGCATCAGGCATCGAGAGTATTTTTTGGCTTAACGAATATGATACTATACTTCATGGTATTATTAACTATGCCGAAAATATTTACATTAACACCAATGAAAATGACCGATATGCGCATACCGTCCCTTACCGCGATTATCGCATGTTTGAGGCCCTTAAGCTAAAGTACCCTCTTCATAATTATACGCGTTCGGCCCCCATTTTACGCGACCTGAGGGTAATAAAATCAGAAATTGAAATTGAGCTTACACAAAAAGCCTGCGATATTACACGTGATGCTTTTGTACGCGTTTTAAAATACACTAAGCCAGGCGTAACCGAGTATGAAATTGAGGCCGAGATCATTCACGAGTTTATCAGGCAACGGGCTACCGGTCATGCCTATAACCCCATTATTGCTTCGGGTGCCAATGCCATTGTGTTACATTATAATGATAACAACCAGGTATGTAACGATGGCGACGTGATACTGCTTGATTTTGGTGCCGAATATGGAAATTACAATGCTGATATGACCCGCTCAATACCGGTTAGCGGCCGTTTTACTGCCCGCCAGCGCCAGGTTTATAACGCCGTTTTAAACGTGATGCGTGAGGCTACGAAACTCATTGTTGCCGGCACCGTCTGGAACGAGTACCAGGACGAGGTTGGCAAGATCATGACCAGCGAACTAATTGGCCTTGGCTTGCTTGACAGGCATGATGTTGAAAAACAGGACAAAAACGCGCCGCTGTATAAAAAATACTTCATGCATGGCACTTCTCATCACCTGGGGCTGGATGTTCACGACTATGCAAGCAGGTACAAGAATTTTGAAGCAGGGAATATATTAACCTGCGAACCGGGGATCTATATTGCAGAGGAAGGCCTGGGTATCCGCCTTGAAAACAATATCCTCATCACCGGCAACGGCAATATCGACTTAATGGGTAGCATTCCGGTTGAAGCAGAACACATTGAAGAAATCATGAACAGCTAATTCACATTAAATCTGTATAAAAAAAATAGCCCGATTGGAATTTCCTTTACATTGAGCTAATCAAATACTATACATAGGTATCCACAAAACTATACAGATTAAAACTTCCGTTTTTTAAAGCTTCAGCTATATCAAGCTGAAGCTTTTTTTTGTCTATACCTGCCATCATTTTTTGCTGAATAAGTTTGTATACTTTTTCGGTCAGCAGCAGCTTGCGCCTGTTGTTTTGTGGTAAATTAGCTTGTTGTATAAAGGCGACGATATCATCAACCCCCTGGTTTTGTGATGCCGTAGTTTTAAATATGGATGGTTGTCCGTCAACGCTACGCCCGATGATCTTCTTTAAATTATTGGCAAATACTTCGGCTCCTTCCCTATCGGCTTTATTAATGATAAAGGCATCAGCAATTTCCATCAATCCCGATTTGATGTGCTGAATCTCATCACCTGCTTCGGGCACTAATACAACCAAGGTAATGTCAGCAAGCCCGGTAATTTCAATTTCAGACTGGCCAACACCTACTGTTTCAATCAGCACATAATCAAAACCAGCCGCCCTCAATACATCAGCCATTTCAATGGTTTTTGCAGACAAACCTCCTAAGGAGCCCCGTGTAGCCAACGACCGGATAAAAACATCAGGGTCATTAAAATGTGAGGCCATCCTGATCCTGTCGCCAAGCAGCGAGCCAAAATTAAAGGGCGATGTAGGATCGATGGCCAGTACAGCTACCTTTTTTTTATCTTTTAAAAGTATATCGATGATCCCGTTTACCAGTGTGCTTTTGCCCGCGCCGGGTGGCCCTGTAATACCAATAACCGGGCACTTTTTATTAAATTTAAGGCTTTTGAGCAATGCGCTACTACCATTAAGGTCATTTTCAACAACAGTTAATGCCCGTGCGATAGCCCGAAAATTTATTTCACCAATGATATTCTGCTGCAAGTTCAAACCAATTGATAATAATGTTCAAATCTACCCATTATATAGTAAACACGTTAATAGCAATATTAAACTCCGTTACATATGCGGTTTGATTTATTTACCCGGTTTTGGATACATTCCATATTATTATCCATCATACACGGCTAATACTTAAATAAAACACCAATAGTTGAAATGATAAACTATTCATCAAATTAATAAGATGACTTATTAATATCCACAATAAAAAGATGCACATTAAATACAACAATGATATGAAAATTACATTAACCCTATAGCAGATTTAATCTTATCATTGCAAATTGAAGTGTAGCATTTTATTAATCTGCCCGTAATGTAATTCATTAAAACAATGACCGATATCGATCATATAAAAACACCGCATATTTTAATAAGCAGGGTTGACGCAATTGGCGACGTTGTACTTACATTACCCGTAGCAGCATATATTAAACAATTATTTCATGGCGCTAAGGTTTCATTTTTAGGCCGTACATATACACAGCCGGTAATTAATACCATAGCTTCAATAGATGCGTTTGTTAATTACGACGAGCTAAAAAAACTGCCTGACAGCGAACAGATCGCATATATCCAAAAGCAGAACGTTGATGCTATTATACATGTGCTCCCCAATAAACATATTGCAAAAGTAGCAAAACAGGCAGGTATCAAACTACGAATAGGAACAACCAACAGGGTATTTCACTGGTATACCTGTAATAAGCTGGTAAAACTAAGCCGCAAAAAATCAGATCTGCATGAGGCACAGCTTAACCTGGTTTTACTAAAGCCGTTAGGACTTAGACAGGTACCCTCTTTAGCTGACATTATAGCAAATAATAATTTCCATAGTAAGGTTGACCTGACACCGGCATTAACCGATGTACTTGCAAGTGATAAGTTTAATCTCATCATCCATCCAAAATCGCACGGCAGCGGCATGGAATGGGGCCTGGATAATTTTGCAGAACTTATAAATAACCTGCCGCCCGATAAATTCAATGTCATCATAACCGGCTCTGAAAATGAGAAGGCTTTGCTTACAAACTGGATCCAAACACTCCCACCAACAGTGCAGGACATGACCGGGCAGATGTCATTGGGGCAATTAATAACTTTTATAAGTAAAGCTGGCGGGCTTATTGCTTCAGGTACTGGTCCGCTGCACATTGCTGCTTTGACGGGGATCAATACTCTTGGATTATTCCCCTCATTAAGGCCAATACACCCGGGCCGATGGGCACCTGTTGGCAAAAAAGCGGGTTACATGGAAAGCGGGACAAACAATTTAGAAACAATTACGCCGTTTATGGTGTCAGAGAAAGTTAAGACATGGATATGAATAAACCTCGTGTGTTGGTAACGTTTGATTCGATGCAATATCCCAATACAGGCTTATTTTATTTTGGAAGAAGCCTGGGAAAAGCACTGATAAAAGAAAACGAAAATTTTGATTTGAGTTATTTTTTATATGACGCTACAGCTGATTTTGATCATGATGAAGTGAAGCGGCATTACCGTGAAAAATATCACAAGTTTTTTTTCATAAACAGAGACAGCATAAAACTATTCCATTTTACCGATCAATTTTCGAGGCTGAAACCCAAAAAGGTACACAGCAAATATAAAAAGATCATGACCATACATGATATCAACCAGATACATGAAAATATCGGCGAAAAAAAATTAAAGCACTATCTGAAAAAACTGGGCGAACGCATTAACAAATGCCATCGTATAGTAACCATCTCAAAATTTGCGGCCGATGATGTTGCTACTTATTTCCCCAACGTTATTGATAAATTAACTGTTATTTACAACGGTGCCGACAAACTTGAATTACCTGAAGGCCACTTACCTGCATACCAGCCCAAACACAACTTTCTGTTCACCATAGGTATAGTTTCAGCAAAAAAGAACTTCCACGTTTTGCCAGCCTTACTGGCCGATAATGACTTTGAGCTTATTATAGCCGGGATAAAAACTCCGTACGAAAAAGAAGTTATGGCAGAAGCAAAAAAATACGGTGTTGAACACAGGGTGAAAATAATTGGAACAATATCAGATAATGATAAAGCCTGGTATTATAAAAATTGCGGAGCCTTCGTTTTTCCCTCAATAGCCGAAGGATTTGGCTTGCCGGTGATAGAAGCGATGCACCATGGCAAGCCTGTTTTTGTTTCAACTCATACTTCGTTACCCGAAATTGCCGGCGATTGCGCCTATTATTTCCCCAATTTTGATGGTAAAGAGATGCAGAAAGCCTTTAATAAAGGCATGCGGCATTTCCGTGAAAACAACCCATCCGAAAAAATAAAGGCTCATGCGCAAAAATTCAACTGGGATGAAACAGCAAAACAATATTTACAGCTCTATCGCGAAGTACTTGATGAAAAATGATCGGCTACATAATCAATAGCTTTATCAAAGTTATCTAATACCTTTCCCATATATAGTTTTCAGCCACGTATGCTTTTGCGCTTAGTTAAGCGCAATCTTTTATAAAGGCATAACAAAATCAGATAGTTTTTTGAACCGCCCTTTTGTATTACCTATCAAGGGCGGCAAAAACGCCTTGATCGCTTCTATATTTTTGCTCGTTTTAATTACTTAATTACTATTAGCTTTGCACTTTTAAAATTATTAATGAAGATTTATTTCAGGCTTCTATCATTTGCCCGCCCAATAGGAAAATTCGCGTTTCCTTACTTTATATGTACTTTGTTTTCGGTAATATTTAATACCCTTAACATCGCACTACTTGCGCCGTTACTCACCACAATCTTTGATAAACACGCGGCAAACGCCCTAATTATCAAACCCAAAAACTGGTGGGACCCTATTAAAGATTTTGAATTTTTCGCCCATACGGCCAATCAGTACTATGGCCCGCTTGGCGCTTTGAAGTTTGTTTGTATAGCTATTGTGACATCAGTATTATTAAGCAATTTATTCAGGTATTTATCGCAGCGAATAATGGAAAACCTGCGTATCTACACGTTGCTTAACCTGCGCCGCACTGTGTTTAACAATGTAATGAACCTGCATCTGGGCTATTTTAGTAACGAGCGCAAGGGCGATATCATGTCAAAAATTTCGGCGGATGTACAGGTGGTGCAATTTTCAGTTACAGGTACTTTACAGGTTGCCTTTAAAGAACCTTTTCAATTGATTGCCTACCTGGTAATGCTGTTTGTAATATCAGTTAAATTAACCTTGTTTTCCATGCTGATAATCCCTGTTTCGGCTTTTATCATATCGAGGATAGTTAAGCGCCTTAAAGAACAGGCGGCCGAATCACAGCAAACTTACAGTAACATGATCAGTAACCTTGATGAAGCTTTATCGGGCATTAAGATCATCAAGGCATTTAATGCTGTTCCGTTTATAAAAAACCGTTTCGATCACGAAAACAGGGAATATTCCAGAATTACCCGTTCAATGGCCAAGAGGCAGCAAATGGCCTCACCTGTGTCCGAATTTTTAGGTGTATTGATGGTTGCAGGAATCGTATTATACGGTGGCTCGTTAATTATAAGCGGTACCGGCACGTTGGCTGCATCTGATTTTATAGTTTACATTGCCCTGTTTTCGCAGGTTATGCGCCCGGCTAAAGCCATATCTGATTCTTTTAGTAATATCCACTCAGGCATTGCAGCAGGCGAACGTGTACTGGCGCTGATAGATGAGAAGCCACTAATTGTTGATGCTCCCGATGCAACAGAACTTACCGGCTTTGAGGATAAGGTTAAATTTGAAAACGTATCATTTGCCTATACCGTTAAATCTGATGGTAAACAAGCGGCAGATACCGGAAAACCTGAGGTTGAAACTGAAAAATATGTATTAAAAGGCGTTAACTTCGAAATCCCGAAGGGAAAAACAGTAGCCCTGGTTGGCCCCTCGGGCGGTGGTAAATCAACTTTAATGGATTTGCTGCCAAGGTTTAGCGAGCCTCAGTCTGGTACGATCTCTATCGACGGCAAAAACATCCAAGCCGTTACCATGGAATCATTAAGGGCATTAATGGGAATAGTTAACCAGGAGTCTATTTTGTTTAACGATACTATTTTTAACAACATCGCCTTCGGCAAACCCAATGTAACACAGCAGGAGGTGGAAGCTGCTGCCCGCATAGCCAATGCCCATAATTTTATTATGGAAACAACTAACGCCTACCAAACTAATACGGGAGACCGCGGCACAAAACTATCGGGCGGCCAACGCCAGCGGATTTGCATTGCACGCGCGGTATTGAACAATCCGCCCATTATGTTATTGGATGAAGCAACATCCGCACTGGATACCGAGTCGGAAAAACTTGTGCAGGAAGCTTTGAACAACCTGATGCAGAACCGAACCTCGCTTATTATCGCACATCGTTTAAGCACCATACAAAACGCGGATATCATTCTTGTTCTTGAAAATGGCTGTATTGTTGAACGGGGATCGCATACCGAGTTACTTCAAAACAATGGTCTTTACAAGAAGCTGATAGATATGCAGGCTTTTAATACCCAGGCGTAAACCTGTAATATAACTTTTTATGGTCGCGTTGGCGACGTTTAAAAATGAAGTTTAAAAACTCAGACATCAACATTGAAAGCAGCAGTAGTAATCCCTTTTTATAAACCCGTCATAAATAATCTTGAACAGGCAGCTTTTGCACAGGCAACCAAGATCTTATCGGCCCATGATATTATTATTATTAAACCGGATAACCTGGTATTACCTGATGAAGTTAAATCAGATATTAGTGTGATCAATTTTGATAACAGGTATTTTAAAGATATTAGTAGCTATAACGAACTTATGCTCTCGGAGGAATTTTACCGGAGTTTTTTAAAATACGATTTTATATTGATCCACCAACTTGATGCATTTGTATTCAGGGACGAGTTGATGCAATGGTGCTCCAAGGGCTATGATTATATTGGTGCGCCCTGGATACGTAAATATGATTACCCGGATATTGTTAAGGCTATAAAATCAAAGATACAGCGCTGGTCACATGCTAAATTCGATGTGCAAAAAGATGGCCGTCCATCACCCATGCAAATTGAAAACAAGGTTGGTAACGGCGGCTTCTCCTTACGAAGGGTACAAAAGTTTCACAAACTTTGTATTGACATGCAAAGCGAGGCAAAACGGTATTTAAGCCTTAATCATGATCACTACTTTAACGAAGATGTTTTTTGGAGTATCGAGGTTAACCGGAAAAGGAAGGTGCTGAATATCCCGTCGTATAAAAAAGCTCTTCATTTCTCTGTCGAACTATTTCCGGAAAGGGCAATGACAATAAACAAAAATAAACTGTCATTTGGATGCCATGCCTGGGATAAACACCTCGACTACTGGCGGCCAATAATTAAAAGTTACGGTTACGATGTCTAATACTCCCCTACCGATAACATCACCAGCGTACAAGCGTACTCCGTTTCAATACCTTTCTCATTGGCTTTACGCCGTAATTCGGTATTCTCGGTTCCTGGGTTGAATATGATCCTTTTGGGATTGGTGTTCAGGATATAATCATACAACGGCGGTTGATTTTGCGGACCAACGTACAGCGTAATGGTATCGATGTCATGATGTATGGTTTCGGGCTTTTCAATGGGCACACCGGCAACCTCGCCTGTTTTTATGCCAACGTTAACAATAGTATGGCCGCGTTCAACCAAACGGGTGGCCGCAAAGTTGGCGTACCTGCTGGTATCTGGTGTTGCCCCTAATATTAATGTTTTCTTATCAGCCATTGATCATCCTGTTTAGTAAAGCAATTTGAGCCGAATGATAAATATGATGCTGTATCAAACCGCTCACCTGCTGCTCGTAAGTTTCGCCAGCCTCATCAGATCCCGATTTACCGGCAACAACCTCGCTCCATCTTTCTTCCGGAAAGTTTTGGATAAAGCCTGCCAGGTTTACATTCACCAGCTTTATATCTTCAACAATCCATTTCCACTTTTGTTCGTCGGGCAGGCCTGGTTCAGGCCAGTCACCGCGTACCGGTAGCTGGGCATCCATGCCATTCATGCGGTCCATTACTTCTTCTGTCCATCCGGTCATGTGCAAAATAATAGCGGCAATATTATGCACCGAGCCCACGGGCTTTTCATAAGCAGCTTCAAAGCTGATGCCGTCGACAATAGCATAAACCGAGGGGCCATACCATGGTTCACCGGATAAAACACTTTCGAGCTCGCTGGCTAATTTTTGAGATGTGGTCATGATAATATTTTTAAAGCAGCAGTTGCACAGTTAATGCCATCAATAGCAGCAGAAATTATACCACCCGCATAACCTGCGCCTTCTCCGCATGGAAATAAACCGGTGATCTGCGGATGCTGCAGGGTTTCCTTATCGCGCGGAATTTTTACCGGTGATGATGTACGCGATTCAACACCTACCAAAATGGCTTCGTTGGTATAATAGCCTTTCATTTTTTTGCCGAACACAGGCAAGGCTTTACGCAAACGTTCGTTGATCCAATTGGGTAAAACCTCTTTCAGCTCAACACTCTTGGTGCCTGGCAGGTATGAGTTAACCGGCAAATCGGTTGATAAACGGTTTTGCACAAAATCAACCATTCGTTGTCCAGGTGCTACCAAGTTGCCGCCGCCAGCTATAAAAGCAGCCTGCTCAACCTGCTTTTGAAAGTTGAGCATTTTAAAAGGATCGCTATCATCGCCGGCAACATCCTCTAAATTAATTTGCACCACGGTGCCCGAATTGGCAAACGGATTGTTTCGTTTTGAGGGGCTCCATCCGTTCACCACGATCTCACCGGCTTCGGTTGAGCATGGGGCTATAATACCGCCGGGGCACATGCAAAAAGAAAACACGCCGCGGTCATCAACCTGTTCAACCAGGCTGTAGTATGATGGCGGTAGATCTGGCCCGCGGTATTCGCAATGATATTGGGCACGGTCAATTATTTCCTGCGGATGCTCGATCCTTACCCCCAAAGCAAAAGGTTTGGCTTCGATCAAAATATTTTGGCTGTGCAGCATTTCAAACACATCCCTGGCCGAGTGCCCTGTAGCCAAGATCACAGCATCTGAAACTATTTTTTCGCCGGTTGATGTTTTCACACCTTTGATCTTCCCAAAATCAACCAGCAATTGAGTTACTTTAGTATCAAACAGGATCTCGCCACCAGCGTTCAGCACCGTTTCGCGCATAGCAGTAATGATCTGCGGCAGCTTATTGGTACCGATGTGTGGTCGTGCATCAATCAGTATATCTTCGGCAGCTCCATGAGCCACAAACATTTTTAAAACCTGGTTCACATCGCCCCGCTTGGTTGAGCGGGTGTACAGCTTACCATCCGAATAGGTGCCGGCCCCTCCCTCGCCAAAGCAATAATTTGATTCGGGGTTAACAAGGCCCTGTTTGTTGATATTGGCCAGATCTCGACGGCGTTGTTTTACATCTTTGCCGCGTTCAATAACAATAGGCTTTAACCCAAGCTCAATGCATTGCAGCGCAGCAAATAAACCGGCAGGGCCTGCACCTACAATAATTACCGGTCGGCCAAATTGTACATTGGGATAATTGACGGTAAAAATTTCGGGCTGATAGGCCTCCTGCATAAAAACCCTCACCTGCATACGGTAAACTACACGACGTCCACGCGCATCAATTGAACGCTTTAAAATTTTTAAAGCCGTAATGTTTTTCAGGGGAATTTTAAGTGCAGATGAAGCCAGTTGTTTCAAAACCGCCTCATCTTCATGCTGCCCGGGAGGACAAACTATCTCTGTTTCTTTTGTCATGACTGATGCCGGGTTTTTATCCCGGATGGTACAAAGTTAAGAAAAAACCACCCGTCCAGCCCCCTAAAGGGGGAGCTTTTGATCAGCAATTTTTAACTGCGCTTATTTTCACCTTGAGGCTGTATCATAAAGATCAACCTCTTTTTTTGACTTATGCAGATACTTAAGCAATATATAGTTTTGAGTTGGATTGAATCTACTAACAAAAGGGGGTTAACAGGGTTAACACACTTCAGGGTTAACATCCAATTACATATCTCATAATCAGATAATTAATAGTTTTTATGCAGAAAATATGTTAACCCCCTTTTTTGTATAAATACTATTAGCCAAATTTCAATTCGCAGGTAACACAACACCAAGGGTGGCCAATTTGATTTATGATACGGCCTCTTAAAACGGGTTTGCGTTTGTGACGCAAACCATGATCATTCAGCTTTCTTCAATAGCGTTTAATACCCCCAAAACCGTTCGGCTTTGCACAATGACCGTACGCTATCGAACAGTTTTAAAAGCCAATAAAAAATAAATTACTGAAAATCAATAATTTACAAAATGGCACTTAGATTGGCATGCACCTCATGTATTTAAATAATAAAACAATGACTACCGCCGACGAACGCTTACACACAATATGGGATGGTTGCCTGAGCAACGACAGAAAGAGCCAGGAGCAATTATACAGGCTATTGGCCCCCCGCATGCTGGCAGTTTGCATGCGCTATGCAACTGATAAAGACGAGGCACAAGATATATTACAGGAAGGTTTTATAAAAATGTTCCGCAACATGAAAAACTACCGTGGCGAAGGTAGTTTGGAAGGATGGATCCGCCGTATCATGGTACATTGCGCTATATCCCGTTACCGTAAATTAAAACCGATGGTTTTGGTTGATGACTTTGCCGCTGAAGAAGCTTCGGCTATACCTATCAGCAGTTCATATAATGATAATGGCCTCGAAGCTAAAGATCTGATGAAACTGGTGCAAAAATTACCAAAGACATACCGCTCCGTTTTTAACATGTACGCCATTGAAGGCTACTCACACCAGGAGATCGGCTCATCACTGGGCATGAGCGAACTATTATCGCGCACCACTTTGCACCGCGCCCGTACATTATTAAAAGACATGGTAGCCAAACTCACCATGCGCGAAGAGCATTGCCTGGCAGGGTAACCGATCTTGTTTTTAAAAGGATTTACACTGATCAATTATAAAGCTACAGCCCCTTACGGGGCTTTCTGCTTTTATAAGCGTTCATATATTGTGCAAAATTTCTCATATATCACGTCTTGCACCTCACATCCTTCTATAATTTATCGAAAAGCCGTACCTTGACACCTTGTCAGCAGCGCGTACCGTTTGTAACAACGGTACGTGAATTGTACTCTAAACAAAAACATCACATAAAACACACGAAAAACAAATGAAAAAGTTATTCTCGGCTATATTAATTATAGTAGCTGCTATGTCTTTAAGTTCATGCAGCTACAACAGTATGGTTAAATTAGATGAAACTGTTAAGGCAAAATGGGGAGCTGTACAAAGCGATTACCAACGCCGCAGCGATCTGATCCCTAATTTAGTTAACACCGTAAAAGGTGCAGCCAATTTTGAAAAAGGTACTTTAACCGCTGTAGTTGAGGCCAGGGCCAAAGCAACATCTGTACAGGTTGACCCTACCAAACTTACACCCGAATCAATAAAAGCATTCCAGGCATCACAAGGCGAACTAAGCGCTGCACTTGGCAAATTGCTTTCGATTACCGAAAATTACCCCGACCTGAAATCGAACTCCAACTTCCATGATCTTCAAATTCAACTGGAAGGTACAGAGAACAGGATCAATGTATCGCGCAAAGATTTCAATGATGCCGTTCAGGAATATAACAGCAAGATCCGCTCATTCCCGGCCAATATAACTGCCAAAATGTTCGGCTTTTCTGCAAAAGGCTATTTTACTGCTGAACCAGGTGCCGATAAAGCCCCAAAAGTAGAGTTTAACTAATTTTACGGGATTACACCGATTTCTATAAATTTCACCGATTTCATTTGAATTGGCGGGATAACAAAAAATCGGTGTAATCACAAAAAAACAATCGGTGTAATCATAAAAAATATGGCTGTATTTAACGAAGAGGAGCAGCAGCGCATCCGTAAGGCCATTGAAGAGGCTGAAAGCCGCTCATCGGGCGAGATCAGGGTTTGCATTGAAAAAAGATGCAGCGAGAATGTTCTTGACCGCGCGGCAAAATATTTCCAACAGCTTAATATGCATAAAACCAAGCTCAGGCATGGAGTGTTAGTATATGTTGCCACTGTCGACCGTAAGTTTGCCATCATAGGCGATGCCGGCATTAACCAGGTAGTTCCTCCCGATTTCTGGGACACCACCCGTGATGATATGCTGCAGCATTTTAAATACGGCGATATTGTTGAAGGGATTGTTACAGGCCTTAAAATTGCCGGCGAACAACTTCAAAAATACTTCCCTCATCACGACGGCGACCAAAACGAACTTCCCGATGATATTGCCTTTATGGATGGCGATTAAAAACTAAAAACATGTTCAAAAAGTTTATACTGTTCTTCGGATTTATACTTTGCGTTATTACCGCAATGGCGCAGGATTTCCCGGAACGCTCTAATACCCTTGTTACCGACTATACCAACACACTAAGCCCTGCTGATAAACAGCGGCTGGAAACTAAGTTGGTTACCTATAATGATTCTACCTCAACACAAATTGCGGTGGTTATCCTGAAATCGACCGGTAGTTATGATATCAATGACTATGGCGTTCAGCTGTTACGCAAATGGGGAATAGGGCAAAAGGACAAAAACAATGGCGTATTGGTACTGGTAGCTATCGGCGACCGTAAAATGAGTATCCAAACCGGCTACGGTGCTGAAGGCTCCTTACCTGATATTGTTACGCAGGATATTATCCAAAACGACCTTAAACCGCACTTTAAACAAGGCGACTATTATGGCGGGCTTGATGCTGGCACAAACAGCATCTTCAAAGCCATGAAGGGCGAGTATAAGGCAGCCAAAAAGAAGCAAAACAATAGCGGCACCGGTTCTGCCGGGCTTATTGTACTGATGATAGTGGTTGTTATCCTGATACTGGTATTCCGTAACCGCGGTGGCGGAGGTGGCGGCAGGCAGATCATTGGTCGCCGTGGCGGCGCAAGCCCATTCTGGTGGTTCCTGGCAGGCAATATGCTTGGCGGTGGCGGCCGCAGCAGCGGGGGCGATTGGGGCGGCTTTTCTGGTGGTGGCGATTCAGGAGGTGGCTTCGGAGGCTTTGGCGGCGGCAGTGGTGGTGGCGGCGGTTCAAGCGGCAGCTGGTAACCATTTACCAAGTCCGCTTACATCATATAACCACCTAACCTATGCAAAAAGATTTTATCTTAAGAGAGATCGAAAAAATAGTATACTCAATAACAAGGCTTGTCGGCTTAAAAAATGCGGCAAACCCTGAAGCGTTTATACAACATGCCGATCAATTTTTACAGGATGAGTATGATCTTAAACTGCCTGAATTACTTGAACTAAGTATCGAAGATTTTGACCTTCTGCTTGATGAAAGAAATTATTCGGCCGATAAACTGGACGCTTTAGCCCAATTATTACATATGTATTATGAGCCTTTTGTTGCTAACGATGAAACATTAGCTGCCTTACAAAAGATCATTTCTATATTTAACCGGTTGGAGAAAGACCACCATCGCACCTCTTTTGAGAATATAAATAAACGTAACGCTATCTATCAATTTCTGCAAAACAACTATGAGTAAAGATCTCACCTGGAAATTACTTTCATCATCATACATACACAAAGGTCCCTGGGCCACGCTCCGCATTGATAAATGCGAAATGCCAAACGGCAAAATAGTTGAAGATTATTACGTACTCGAATACCCAAACTGGGTTAATGCAGTGGCCATAACCGAAGATAACAAGGTGCTTATGGTTAAACAATACCGCCATGCTGCGGGTGTCACCTCGCTCGAAATTCCGGGAGGTGTGATCGATGCAGGTGAAGAGCCGGTACATGCCGTACGCCGCGAGCTGCTGGAAGAAACCGGTTACCAGTTTGATGAATTTGAACTGATCTGCACGGTGTATGGCAACCCATCCACAGCAAACAATAAAACGTTTACCTACTTTACCAAAGGCGGTAAAAAAGTACAGGGCCAACACCTTGACGAATTGGAAGAACTTATTGTTGAAGAATACACCATTGAAGAGGTAAAACAATTACTGCTTAATAACGAGATAAAACAAGCTATGCATTGCGCCGGTTTATTTTATGGGATGATGAAGCTGGGTGTGATGTAAGCATCACTCCAGGCAATTATCCTTCCGCCGGGTATCAACAATATAAATGATCTTCCAGCCATCTGCGGTTTTCATCAGCTGGAAAACATCTACGCCACAATGGCTGTACTTGTCATCTAAATAGAACTTGTATGGAGCCCAAACACTGGCCAGCGGACCATCAATTTTGATATCGGCAAAGGTTACCCGCTCGTCATAAACACTTTTATGCGGGGTGCCAACCAATTTTATAAAGTCATTAGGGTTTTCGATCTCTAAGGCTGTTGTGCCATCTTTTTTGTTAGCTACGCTATGAAAAGCTATTCCTTTGGCAAAAGTTGATCGCAGCATAGTACTATCGCCCTTCCGCATGGCGGTGAACATGGCATTGATAGTTTGCTTAATAGCGTCCTTTTCAGTTTGCTGAGCGAAAGATTTTAATGATAACAGGATAAAGGCGCACAGGATAAGTTTTCTCATACCTAAATATACCGCATTTACTATTATCCCGATATGCAGGTCTAATTATTTACCGGATACATGTCGTTAAACTTCTTGATAGTTCCAGCCCAATCATCCCCAAATTTCAATGCCAACATCTTTCCTTCGGGCGATACGAGGATCTTTGACGGATAACCAGCGATCTTGTACAGCTTTTCGATAGTCTCATTTGCCATAGCGGCGGGGATATCAAACTTATTGGTAGCGAGATATGCTTTTACATTCTCGGCGTTATCCCGGCAGGCTACGCTTAAAAAATTGATCCCGGTATATTTTCCATCTTTAAGTTCCTTATTAAAAACATTAATAGCCGGCATTTCATCCCGGCAAGGAGGGCACCAGGTTCCCCAAAAATCGATAACCAGCCAATGGTTCTTAAATTCGGCCAAAGAACGTTCTTTGCCGTCAATGCCTTTTAAAACAAAACTTGGTGCGGCCTGCCATGATGGTAGGATGTTAGCTGCAAAAAAGTCCTTAAATTTTTTATTCGAAAAATGCTGCTCATAAATTTTCTGCATTTCGTCAATACTGGTTGGTGCCGAATTAATATGATCAGCAAAAACTTTTAAAGCTTGTTCATTATCCCCAAGGGCAAATAAGCGTTCAACAAATTGCTGACGATAACTTTCTTTCGAATGCAAAAAGAACCGGTCGTAATTACTAACATATGCTTTTTCCTTATTGCCAGTGGGCGAATATTCAGCAGCTTTTGAAAGGTATTGCAGTGCCTTAACAGAATCTGCAGGCTTTGCAACCTGATATTTTAAGTACCAGGCATAGGCCAATATATTTTTGTGCGCATAACGATCTTTATTTAGGGAATCTCCGGAAAGCCGCTCAAGATTTTCAATAGTTTTTTGAAGTAATGCCTCCGCCTTAACTTTTTGAGAACTTGATATAAGTTGCTTATAAAACAGTAAGGCATAGCGCCCACCATTACCATTTTTTATCTCATCATCCTTCATCTTCATAAACGCACTGGCCGTTTTTGATAAAACCACTTTATCATTTTCATGACCTTTAGCATTTACCCATAAATACAAGGGATTGATCTTTTGCTGCATTAAAGGGTTTTTATCCTGATGGAGCATTGAAAGTAATTTGGCACTATTGGTTACCGTCACGAAGCGTTTCTCATTCATCTCATCCAGCATCTTTTTCACATCCGCATCCGAAAGTTTCTTTTCGGCAACGTACTTTTTAAAGTCATCATTTTGCAACAGGTCGAGCGATTCTAAAGATAAAAAGTTTTGGGAGTACGATTCTTGCACCAAACCATTAAAAGCGTCCATTTGATACATGTACTTGCTCACCTCATAAGCCGAATCGGCCGACGTATTCATTGACTCGGTGAATTTATTGTATAAGTGCACCTCGTTCCCTTTTAAAAATTTGGCAGGAGTACTCCGCAGTTGTTTACCATACACTTCATAGTTATTGCCGGCCCCACGCTGTACAAGATCAAGTTTGGCCGTTGCATAATATGGGTCATTTGCAAACGCGGTGTCGTGAGCCCTTAGATAGGTGAATGCCCTGGTACTATCAAAATCCATTTTATTCATGAAAGCCTTTCCAAAATATTGATTGGTTTTTACCAGCATATTGATCCATGCAGTATCTGCCGCTAAATAATGCCCGCTTCCGTAACGCAGTTTTTGCTTATAATTTAAATCAATATAGCTTTCAGTTTTGCCATTTATGTCAAAGAGCTTTAATAGTGTTTTATATTGTAGTTGTTCAAAAAGCCCGGTCACCTGGTTAAAAATGCCTGAGCCTGCAATATCCTCCTTATCTTTCCCTACTATAGCGAGATAAAGGAGCGATCCGTTAATGGCAGTAGCTTTAAAGTTTAAATACCTGCCGGTCCACTCACTTCTGTATCCTATTATTTGCTTAGGCAGTTGGGGGAATATTTTTTCAATAGCAGCCTTGATGAATTCCACTCCATTATTTTTTAATTCAGCTGTAATATTGTCGTTTAATACCCACCGGTCTGCTGCTTTTTGCAAAATCTCGTCAACACCATTAATTTTCACCAAATCGCCATTGGGAGCCATTGTTATTGTAAAAGACTGTTGTAATAAGGCCAGCGGTGTCAGTGTCCAGGATGAATTTAGTCTTGCTGTTCTGACACTGTCACTATTTAACGCATTACTGTTTATAGGATTTTTATTGGCATTAGATATAACTGCTTTTACCATTCGGCAATCAAGTAAAGTATTTACGCCATCCTTCCCTAATACTTTAAAAGCGTATATGTAGTTTGAATTTTCGGTATAATCTGTAAAGTGATTTAGGTTATGTAAATCAATTTCAAATTCCTTGTTTTTTTCAAGTATAATGGCTTGGCCGTAAATACGGGAGATGCAAACAAAAGTCAGCAGTAGCAGAATTAGTTTTTTCATGTAAGGTTTAGTAGTATGTTGTAACGGCTAAATTTACGTTTAATTAGCAATTAATCAAGTTGATAAATCGTTTTAATCATCTTCATATGCTGTTTGAGGTGAGTTAGCCAGTCCATCCTTACACAAGGATCAAACTTTCAACCCTGCAAAAGATTGATAAAATATAATATGCATCATAAAATATCAATAATTCCCTGTTCAATTTTAAACTGAGCTGACATTTAATATACAGAGCTTCATTACTTTGCGACAAGCAAAAACATCCTTTACCTATGAAAAAGTTACCATACTATATCCTTGATGTATTCACCAACCAACTATATAAAGGCAATCCACTATCAGTAGTATGGTGTGATGGCGAGCTGGAATTAGCTCAATACTACAACATAGCCCGTGAGTTTGGCTATTCCGAAACATCCTTTGTGTGGTATTCTGATACTGCAAAATCACTTAAGGTACGCTCATTTACGCCAGGCAATTATGAAGTTGGCGGCGGCGGCCATAATTTCCTCGGGGCCGTATCCCTGGCTTTACTTAAAGGATGGGATATTTTTAACGGTCAGGGTGCGGAGCATTGGGTAACCATGAAGAATGAAAAATTACCGGT
>NZ_DASVOB010000343.1:0-2076 GCF_036383575.1 Mucilaginibacter sp. | reverse complement strand
GTAAGCAAGCGCAAGACGATAACTATAAATACCTGAAGAATGAAACCTATAACCTTATTATCAATCATTGTAATTACAGCGTTAACATTAGCGTCATGTTCAGGTAGTTTTGAGTTGAAGACGTATGATGCTATCAAATCTGCAAAGAAGAAGTTTCCTAATTTAGTTATCTTCGATGGAAAGGAATATGAACTGGTTAGGTGCCTGAGCATATCAGATACTCAAGCAAAAATTCAACTTTTTCAGCCGGCAACGTCGCCGGATAGGCTACAACTAATGCTTGTCATATCAAACAGCAGCAGTCAATTTTACGCAATACCAGTTCCTTCTATAAGGTTTAAAAGCTATTGGGATTTTGTTTATGATACTTCTTCTAAACAGGTAGGTTCCGGAGAAAAAACTTTTGAAACAGAAATCAATAAAGCATTGGATACATTAAAGCTAAATGTTGGTTATGACGGCTCGAAGGTGCTAAATGAAATTTTTGTATCTGTTTTACAAGCTCGCGTGATTAATAAAACTGATTCTGCAAACTTAAAAGTTAGATATCTTAAAAAATCGACCTTCCCCGATTCTTGCGAAATAATTGCCAAACAAAACTATGAGGCCATAGCAAGATCAGCGATACAGGATTCACTGAGATACTTTTACGAAGGCGACGTGTTTCTGAAAGGTCAAAAAATATTTAATATTAATTACCTTCCTTTGAAACAAGGTAAAAAGACATATTATAAAATTGAGGTATACAGACAACCTTGCGTTATAGATGTAGTTCCAATTGAATTGTAATAGTGTATTTCGTCATTCACTCGCGCTCGTTGCAAATGAGCGCAAGAAGAAAAACGATGTCATTGCGAGCGCAGCGCGGCAATCTCGTAGCCAATGCATGTTCGCCCTGTATAGCTACGAGATTGCCACGTCGCCCCGGCGCTTTTCCCATTTCCGCTCCTCGCAATGACATGATTTATTTAGCTTTTGGTCGGTGTTTTTACCACCAGCATCTAACCACCCCTACATCACCTCTCACTACATCGTTTTGTTAACACCATAAAATCAAATCCCTTAGTTTTATACCACAATTATAAACATAGAGATATTATGATCAATCGAACTATGATTAACAGGATGATGCTGTTTGCTGCTCTCACCGTTATGGCTGTTTTTACGGCGGTAAATGTTAACGCTCAAAGCAAAAAGAATTTCAAAGTAATAGCTTTTTACACCGGTCGGAACGATCTGGCACATATCAGCTTTATGCACGAGGCAAACCGTTGGTTTCCTGCTATGGCTAAAAAGTACAATTTTACTTATGACAGCACCAATAACTGGGCTAACATGAACCCTGAGTTTTTAGCCAAATACCAGGTGGTGATATTTTTAGATACCCGTGCCGATAACCCTGAGCAACGAGCAGCTTTTGAGCAATATATGAAAAAGGGTGGTGCCTGGATGGGGTTCCACTTTTCGGCCTTTGCGCTTACACCATCTGATTTTCCGCAAAACTGGGACTGGTACCATAATGAGTTTTTGGGCTCGGGGCAGTATGTAAGCAATACCTGGCATCCAACGCCTGCTATTTTACATGTGGAAGATCCCAATCACCCGGTAACCAAAGGCTTGCCGGTAACTTTTAAAACAAATCCTAACGAGTGGTACCGCTGGGAACATGACCTTCGCAAAAATCCAAATATTGATATCCTGTTAGCGGTCGATTCAACAAGTTTCCCTTTAGGCACAGGCCCAAAACAATACGAGATCTGGCATAGCGGTTACTATCCCGTAGCCTGGACAAACAAAAACTACCGTATGGTTTATTTCAACATTGGTCATAATGCCATGGATTATGATGGCGGCACAAACAAAGAACTTTCCCAAACTTTTGAAAATGCCGATGTGGATAAGCTGATCATCAATTCATTGTTGTGGCTGGGGAGGGGAAAGTAATGTCACCAACCTCCTGAAGAGGAAGTTTTATTTTTACGCAGGTTTAGGCGTCCACGCCAGGATCTTGCCCAGGACGGAGCGTCTACGCTTCCGGTGAAATTGAGTTCGTGAGCGAAGACGTTCACTTTTTGT
>NZ_DASVOB010000342.1:0-4928 GCF_036383575.1 Mucilaginibacter sp. | reverse complement strand
GCTGGAAGTAATAAAGAACCTGTCATGTTTACCAATTGGATGGCAAATGAAAAATTTGAACCCTTCAAAATGAATTGAAGTACACCGTTAACGGCGCGATTTTGTCTTAAATCATGATGATCAGAAACGCTCCGATTTTCGCTATTTCACACTATTGCACAATAATTCCTATGAGTTAAAAATTTGTATATTATAAATTAAATTATGTTTAACTTTATAATACACAGCCAGTTATAGCCATGCCTGCAGAAGCCAATAAAGCTGTTACGCCTTTAAGTTGGGTTATTATAACCGGACTGGGCTTTGTGCTGTTTGTGGCGGCTGCGGTAGTACTCATGATCTTTAGTAATAAGGCCGCAAATTTAAGTCCGCAGGTTTATTTTTTTCTGTTGGTTTTTGTAGCCTTAATTGCATCGGGTTTTTTATTTGGGGCCTTAAAAGCACATGCAAAATATAGCGGTAAATTGTATAATGGCACTTTAGCGCTCGGCGGCCCAGCCGTGATCTTTTGCCTGATCATTTATTTTGGCCTGAAACTTTCGCCCGTGGCCGATTCATTTGACGTTAAATTCATCGTGTTTGGTGATGAAACTAAGAACGAACTGGTAAATGGAGGGTTGCTTAAAGTACTGTTCAATAAGCCAGATTCGGCAAGGATAGAAAATGGGGTAGTAACCTTTAACGAACAGCCTGCAAACTTATTAGGAAAAAGTATTACCGTTACTCCCGCGGTAGCCGGCTATTACCGGCAAAGCCAGCAGGTAACCATCCCCATTGACGGGCGTACACCTATCGAACTGCATCTTAAAAAACAAGCGGATTCATTAACCGTGAGCGGTTTGGTTGTAGATATGCAGGGCCAACCCGTTCCCGATGTATTGATTGTACTGGCCGATGGGCTTTATAAAACCAATGCCGATCAGTTAGGTAATTTCAGCTTAACCTTGCCAATAAAAGACGGGACTGAACTGCCGGTGAGGGTTTACCGGGGAAACAAGCTGCGTTTTAACAGCACACAGATCTTTTCGTCCAAAGTACCGCTTACCCTTCAGCTTAATAAGCTATGAAAAGGGGAATTTGCATAGTAAGTTTATGCATGGCCTGGCTTAGTAGCTACGGGCAGACTATCATTTTTAAAGGAGAGCTTTTAAGCAACAACGCCTTAGTTAAAAACTACACCATTACTATTGATGGAAACCCGGCAACCACAAACGAATCCGGTGTATTTACCGCCGCTATTAGCAGCAACACCTCCCAGGTAGAAATTAAAACTTCTGACAAAAGCTATATCATCCTGTACCCATTGGGAGGGCGGGTGCTGATACCAAAAAATCCATCGTTATTAACGCAGATAGTATTGGAGAGTTTTCAATCAAGCGGGCAGATCAAGAGTTATATGGCATCGTTGTCGCAATTAAAGGATGCAGCTAAAAAGGGGCAATCCGACACGAAAGCTTTACAGGCTAAAATTGATTCCATCGCTGCCAATCTTAAAAAGTTGGGTTATTCTAATGATGATCTGCGGATTGCCCGTGAAAGGCAGGATGGCATCGATCTGTTTTATCCTGAGATCAGTTCGACCTTGCAAAACTATATCCTGCAGGCACAAACTTTAATGATCGCCTTTAAATTTATAGGTGTATATGCCTTTGTAAATGTTAATGCGCTTACGCAATACGCGCAAACCCAAAATGGGTTTAACCAGGCATTTGAAAAATTATATGTCAACTATCCTACCTATTCAAAAAAAATGGACGATTACTGGGACGATCCGTCACTTTCCAAAGCATTCGAGGGGATAGCTGATACGCTGATCTATGGTATTGGCAAAAATAAAATTGTCCCTTTAAACGATCTTAAAAACCAGATCAATCAATATTTTCAGAATCAGATTCCTGATAAGGATAAAGACAAACTAAAAAAGGAGATCCAATCACAAATAGAAACACAGGTTCCAGCCATCTCTGACCAGCTTATCGCTATGGAACAACGTGTAAAAGAATTTCTGAGCCGGTTAAAAAATTAATATTCATTAATAACTAAAGCATTTAATCATGAAAAAGTTAAATTCCCCCCTCTATGTTATTTTGATTGTTATTATGGCACTTTGCACCTCCACCTGTGGTAAAAGCAGTGACGGAGGCGGCGGTGGTGGCGGTGGCGTTATTGTTCTTCTGGGCGATTTGATAGGTTTCTGGCAGACCGACAGCGATTCGTTTACGTTTGGCAACCAGGATGGCAAGCTTAGCGGCTCCGGGACTGTTGGAGGTAAAACCGGTGATGTAACCAATAGTAAGATCGACAAGTATCAGTTTTCTTTTGATCTTCTGTTTAGCGACAATAGCACCAAGAGCTATACCGGAACCATAGATGAGTCAAAGAAGTCTATAAAGTTAACGACAGGCGGAACAACCACTACTTTCAATAAGCAATAGTAAATTGTGCCTCGGTTGGTCAATGACTATAGGCGTTCGGAAGACAAAAAAACGAGTCATTGCGAGGAGGAACAGCCTGTCCCGAATTTATTTCGGGAACGAAGCAATCGCATACTATACAGGGCGGCTATGCTTCCGTGCGGTTGCCACGCTTCACTCGCAATGACATATTTTTTGTTTGTTTTTCAAACAACTTTCATTTAAAAAAACAACTAAGATGCAGCAAAGCAGCAAACTTTGTTCCGGCGGTAAAAGCTATGCCATCAACGGAAGATTGATTTTTTAAACGGGTCACTGTCTCAAATTGAGTTTCCTTCCATCGCACATTGAACAGGTTATTTATCGTTAAGCCAATCTCATATTTGGGTCTGGTATAGTTCAATACCAGGTCATTAACAAAATAGCCTTTGGCAACCAGGCTATAATCGGCATTTGCTGCACGGTCGCCAAGATACCGGTAGCGCAGGCTTCCGTTAAAGCCATCTTTAAAAATATAGGTTATGCCGCCTGCGCTGCTCCAAACTGGCGCTAAAGGAATATAGTTTGCCCCGGCCGGGTCATCCAGCGAACGCCCGTGTGCATAATTTACATCCGCATCAAAATATAAGGATTTGATTGGTTGGTAACGTCCGGACAAGTCAAAACCAATGCGACGGGTGCGGCCGCTAAACTCTACCGAACCTCCGTCGCCGGCGTATACATATTCTTTTTGCAGGTAACTATACCATAAGGCCGCGTTGAACAGCAAGTTTTTGGCCGGTTTAAATACTGTACCCAAATCGGCTCCGTATGCTGCGGGCAGGGTTTGCAAACCGCCCTGCGCTACTACTATCCGGGTGTCATTTGAATGGAAGCCTTTCCCTGTTAATAAATAGAGCTGGGTTTTATCGTTAACCTGGTAATAAAAATTCAGCTTGGGGCTTACTATATTGTTATTAGCGGTATAGATACCAATACCGTTAAGTGTGCTGTCGGTAGCCAGTTTATTATTATACCGGTAATAAAACTGATCAAACCTTAATCCCGCATTCATGGAGAACTTTGAGCTGAACTGAAAGATCTCATTCAGATAAGCCCCGGCACTCAATTCGGTGATATCGCCCAATTTTATCGGATCGATAACCGTGACGTTATTGACAGTATGTGACAGTTCCGAACCTTTGGTCATATCCAGCCGGGCATTTACACCCGCTTCCGTTGTTAGTTTTGTGCTGCCCATGTAGCCGTCATGTCGGTAACTGCCGTTATAGCCATACAGATCGCGTGCTTCTCTTTGGCGGATCTCGTCGCCATTAACTGTATCCAGCAGGTAAAACGTAAAATTGGTATGCAGATCAAACTTATAACGAGAGTAATAGAACTGGTTTTTAACAATATCATGATTTGAAAGCTCGGTTAAAAGCTGCGCGTTTACATTAATGCGTGATGTAACTCCTCCCTCATTAGGATCAAGCGCACCGTAAAACCCAACGATACCATTGTTTACCGCGCTTTCCGGGATCTGGCCCGACGCTTTCCATGAACTGGATAAGGCCGACAAGCTAACCGTTAGCCAATTATTAGCATTTAACCGCCCATGATATTTTGTAAAAAAGTTAAAACGCTTAAAGTGCTGCGGGTTATCAAAATAACTATCACTATATCGGTATTCTGAAGCGGCATACCACGACTGGTTATTGGCTTTAGCCTTTTCACCGAGCAGGTTGATCATGCCAAATACCCGGTAGGTATTATACTGTCCGTCTTCTATTTTGATTTGGTTTGTGCTGATGGCATTGGCCGTGTTAAAGTTTACGAACCCGGTAACGGCCAGATCACCTTTCTCAGCATTGTACATGCCTTTTTGGTAGGTAGTGCTTTCAATTGTTTCCGGGATGATGAAATGACTATCGGCATAACCCTGTCCATGTGCCTGCGATACCATATTGATTGGCATTTCGTCAACGCTCATATTGATATCGGTGCCATGATCATTATCAAATCCCCTCAAAAAGATCTGTTCGGCCTTACCGCCACCCTGATGCTGACCAATAAAAAGGCCCGGAATCAAACGCAGCACTTCCTGCGAATTAGAAACACCGCGTAATTTTATATCCATTTCGCTGATAGCTTTATTAGGATTGAGGTTATTGGCGGTGATCACCACATCGGTTAACAAAGTTTGCTTTGGGCTCAGGCTGATCAGTGGGGTAACACCGGATTCGGCAAGTAAAATCACTCTTTTTTGATAGCCTACGGCAGTGATTGTAAGGGACTGTGCTGCCGGCCCAGCGTTTCTGTAGGAGAAATGGCCGGTCTCGCCGGTAATTGCTATTTTGTTTATAGGGTTTAAAACAATAGTAACACCGTTAATTGGCACACGGGTAGCACTGTCAATAACCGTTCCTGAGATAGTTTTTTGCTGCGCATACAGCCCGCTGCTCAATAGTAGTAGTAATATGTTTAATGCCGATATTTTAAATTTCATGTTATCAATTACATAGAGCATCCTGT
>NZ_DASVOB010000341.1:0-6308 GCF_036383575.1 Mucilaginibacter sp. | reverse complement strand
GGCTCAAGGTAATAAAAATGTTGGAGGAGATTGGGATAGATTTGAGGGCGTTTTTGAATTAGAGGGACTTTGTAATTGATCAATGTAATTAAGAAATGGAAAGCAGATGTCATCAGTGTTTAAATCCGGCGAACGCTGAAGGTAATGACAAAAGAGGGCTGGTCGGCATGAGCCTGTCGAAGACCCGTGCGTAATGTCCAGCCCACCATGCTTCGACAAGCTACCCATGACATGATAAATAAAGAATGTTCCCGTCAGCAGGTAAGCTTCGGCTGAAAACGGGCTGAACAATGGTGGCCTCGAGCGCAGGAAGGGGCATAGCAAGTTTTTGCAGAAGCATTGGGAAAGCGCGAGCACAGCGGGGCAAAATAATTGCAGCCCGTGGTTCTGCCCGCTTTGCAGGGCAAAGGCCTTGTGCGTAAAGAAACCTATCTGCTGACTTGAGTTACTCACTGTTGTTTTTAGGGATGGTGTCGTTATCTCGCTATGGCTCGGTCTTGGATACTTTTGTGTCAAGACAAACGGCGGAGCCTTCTTGAGCACCTAAAAAAAATGAACAATAGCGAAAAACGTATCTGGCCCCGCACGGCCAAGAGCGCGACGATGTTAGTTCATAGAAAAAAGCCTTTTACCTGCCTGTCGGGGATTGCTTCGTGCCTCGCAATGACGTGGTGGAGATGTCATTACACCTTCAAAGTTCGCCGGATTTATACACTTAGTATGACCCCTATTTTAATTATGTCACGGCTCGGCACTTGACGGAATATGCACACCAACCGGGACTTCGGCTTACCTTTGCAAACCGGTCATGTGGTTACTTGTATTTAGGATGGGGCTGTATCACAAATTCAATTGACCACTTTTGGTGTTGTGTTACCTACGAATAGAAATTTAGCCGATGATATTAATACAAAAAGGGGGTTAACATATTTTTTGAAAGAAAAGCATTTAATTGGCTGATTGTTAGATATATAAGTAAATGTTAACCCTGGATTGTGTTAACCCTGTTAACCCTCTTTGACCCGTCCGGAAATAGCTATACAGATTTGTGAGTAAATCCTATTCTAACTATACAAGATTTTTGTTAGTAAGGGCAATCGAGGCCCGAACTATATATATCGCTTAAGTATCTGAATAAGTTAAATGCCTTGCAATCTCCCGGCAATTAATCGAATTACTACCCGGCTTGTTTATATTTTTAGGCAGTATACCAAAGGGCGGCGATTCACTGAAAGCGCCATCGCACCATACGCCCCGTTTTTATATTGATGAAAGCGGTTTTACTTTGGGCGTAAAAGCTTTGTGCAACCTTACCATCGACTATATGAATGCGAAAGCTAAATAAGCTATGCAACGCCTTGCCGGCTCTTTTATATTTAAAGCTGAAACAATAGCGATCAAAAAGTATTTTTACACAGGCTTATTCGTATATTGAACGGCCTTAATATAAAACACGAAGTTTGAAATTGTTAAGATCATGAAAAAGCATTTATTACCCCTTTTATGCCTGTGCATGTTTATGAGCAGTTTGCCTGTTATGGCAGCTCCGGCAAAAAGAGTGTTGCCTGCCGATACTGTAGCTAAATTAAAACCCGAGGTTAAGCAGGTTGTCGAAACAGTAATAAAAGCTTCAGGTACTTTTAATATTGAAGCGGTATCTGATCTGTATGCGCCTAACGCGGTTGTGGCCGATGAACAGCCCCCTTTTTCATGGAACGGGCAACTGGCCGGTGTGCAATGGATAAATTCGGTACAAAAGGCGGTTAAAGATTTTAAGATCAGCGATTTTAAGGTTGATCTGCAGCGCATCAAAACTTTTCAGCAAACCGAAGAGATCGTTTACCTCGTAGCCCCCGTGGAATATACAGGCCTTGTAAACGGCGAGCATTTTGAAGAACAGGGCGCTTTTTCATTTGTATTGAGGATAGTGAGCGGCAAATGGCTCATTAAAAGCCAGGCCTGGGTGCCGCGCAATGGCTTATGATATGCATAAATGCCGCGCCTTTAGGTCTATTCAAGTGAGTATATGAGCTTTCCGCTTTTAGCATTCTGCTTTTAGCTTTTATAATAGTAATCCCAATGCCATAAAAGCCGGAGTGTAAAGCCCGCCTGCAACCCGATGCTTATTTTTGTGTTCACAATATATATGAGCACAAACAAGATCAGACTGAGCGTGCTCGACCAGTCGCCGATAAGAAAAGGCGCTACTGCCGAGCAGGCCATACAAGAAACCATACAACTGGCAAAATATACCGATACCCTGGGTTATACCCGCTTCTGGATTTCGGAACATCATAATATGGGTATCATAGCGGGTTCAACGCCTGAAGTGCTATTGGCCCACCTGGCCGGCGAAACCAAAAACATGCGCATGGGTTCGGGCGGGATCATGATGCCTAACCACAGTACCCTTAAGGTTGCCGAAAACTTCAGGATGCTCGAGGCGCTGTTCCCCGGGCGGATAGATCTGGGTATGGGCCGTGCGCCGGGTACCGACAGGATCACGGCTGCCGCACTTAATCCTTCAAACCAGTTCAGGGAGCAGGATTTTGTTGAACAATTGGCCGATCTGCAAAATTACTTTCATGATACCTACGAGCCGGGAACTATACAGGCGCGCATCAGGGCTATCCCGCAGGTTAAAACTGTACCTAATATGTGGCTGCTAAGCTCAAGCGGGCAAAGTGGCCTATTTGCGGCGCATTTTGGCATGGGCTTTTCCTTCGCCCATTTCATTAACCCCAATGGTGGCCCCGAAAGTGTTAAAATGTACAAGCAACGTTTTCAGCCATCAGATGACCTGCAAAAGCCCGAGGCCAATGTGGCCGTATTTATTTTCTGTTCGGAAGATGCCGAAAAAGTAAGGCAGCACCAGGCCGTAATGGATCATCGCTTTCTGCAGTTTGAAAAAGGCGGGCCAATTGTTCCGTTAAGTTATGATGATGTGAAGGATGTGGAATACACTCCTGCCGAACAGGAGCGTATTCGCTATAACCGTTACCGCGTAATTGCCGGTTCGCCGACCGAACTGAAACTGAAGTTAGCCTGGCTTGCCAATGATTATGAAGTGGATGAAATTATGGCAGTTACCATTACCGAAAATTTTGAAGACCGGCTGGAATCGTACCGGTTATTGGCCCAACAGTTTGAATTATTATAATCCCGGTAAAATAACTTTTTTGAGTAAATGCCGTTTCTATACCAGAAGCGGCATTTTTTGTTGGTGCCGCTATCATTATTCACATATTAAAAACTTTATAAGGCTTTAAATTGTATCTTTGGAAAGATTATAAATAAGTCTATTTTCTACAATTCAATGGTTATTATCATATTCTTCATAGCGCACTGGTTTCTGTCGCTATTTTTTCAAACGTTCTTTCTGCACAGGTATGCATCGCACAAAATGTTCACTACCAATAAATTTTACGAAGGCACATTTTACCTGCTCACTTACATTTGCCAGGGTTCATCATTCTTAAACCCAAGAGCATACGCTATTATGCACCGTGAACACCACGCGTATAGCGATACCGAAAAAGACCCTCATTCGCCACATTTTTTTAAGGATGTTTTCCAGATGATGATCTACACAGCCAAAAGCTACAGGCTGCATGTAAAAAAATTGAAAGAACCCGAAGAGCGTTTTAAGGGCAATATTCCTGAATGGCGTTTTGTTGATTTTATAGGATCATCAGTTGTATCCCGTATTTCATTCGGCATTTTATACATTTTGTTTTACGTGGAATTTGCTACCGCGTGGTGGATGTTTTTGCTGATCCCTATCCACTTTTTAATGGGCCCAATTCATGGCGCTATTGTTAATTGGTGTGGTCATAAATACGGTTATCAAAACTTTGATAATGGCGATAAATCAAAAAACACTACCCCGTTTGATTTTTTAATGCTGGGCGAACTTTTCCAGAATAATCACCACAAGCATCCTAACAGGGCCAATTTTGGCGCTAAATGGTTTGAGATAGACCCGGTTTATCCCGTGATGAAACTCATGCACTGGATGCGGATAATTAAACTGCGTAAAGCTTACTTATAAGCTGAAAGCCGAAGGCAGAAAGCTAAAAGCCCAAAGCTTAAAGAAAAGAATTTGACAAAGGCCTAAAGCCCGGAAGCTAAAAAGCTTTCAGCTTTAGGCCTTTTGCTTTTAGCTCTTAGTTTTGCTTTCAGCTTTCTGCCTTCGGCTTTCAGCTTCTTTCCCTATCTTTGCCGCTCATAAATACATAAATCCATGAGTGTTTCTTTATTAGCTCAAAATTTACATGGCTCGGAGATCATCAAGATTGCGGGCGAGATCAACGAATTAAAACGACAAGGCCAGAATATCGCCAACCTTACTATCGGCGATTTCGACTCTAATATTTATCCCATCCCAACTCCGTTAAAGGATAAGATCATTGACGCATACAATCATAATCAAACTAACTACCCTGCTGCCGATGGTATGCTTGACCTGCGCCAAAGTGTAAGCGGCTTTTTAAAAAGAAGCTTAGGTCTTGAATATGCTCCTAACCAGATCCTGATCTCGGGCGGCTCTCGTCCGTTGATCTATTCTATATTTTTAGCGGTAGTTAACCCGGGCGAAAAAGTGGTTTTCCCTGCACCATCATGGAACAATAACCATTACAGCGATCTGCTGAATGCCGATGCTGTGATCATTCCTACGGCTCCTGAAAATAATTTTATGCCTACGGCAGATGATATCCGCCCACACTTAAAAGGAGCAGCTTTACTGGCCCTGTGTTCGCCTTTGAACCCTACAGGTACTATGTTCAGCAAAAAAGATCTGGAAGAGATCTGCGACCTGGTAATAGCCGAAAACAAGAGCCGTACTGCAGGTGAAAAGCCACTGTATTTATTATACGATCAGATCTACTCGCAATTAACTTTTGGTGAGCATAAGCATTACGATCCGGTAACCCTTCGCCCTGAATTAAAGGATTACACCATTTTTGTTGATGGCGGTTCAAAGTGTTTTGCGGCTACAGGTGTTCGCGTAGGTTGGGGCTTTGGTCCGGAATTGGTTATCGAAAATATGAAAGCTATTGTAGGCCACATGGGGGCATGGTCGCCAAAGCCGGAGCAAATGGCTATGGCCAAATTTTTGACCAGTGAAACAGATGTAAACACTTACCTTGAAGATTTAAAAGGAAAGATCCAGGCCAGCCTGACCGCACTGCATGAGGGTTTCCAGGAGATGAAAGCCAGTGGTTTAAATGTAGACTCTATTGAACCTATGGGCGCTATTTACCTCACCCTGAAAATAGATTACAGCGGCAAAACCACTCCGGATGGCAAAGTGCTGAAAGATTCGGCAGATATCAATTTTTACCTCATCAAAGAGGCTGGAGCTGCCTTTGTGCCATTCTCGGCCTTCGGTACCGGCGATGAAGTGAACTGGTTCCGTGCATCGGTAGGCGCAACTCCGCTTAGTGAAATTGAAGCTTTGATACCAAGGGTGAAGGCGGCGTTGGCTAAGCTGAAGTAATAATTAAATAAAAAAAAATGTCATTGCGAGCGTAGCGTGGCAACCGCATACTATACAGAGCGGCCATGCTTCCGTGCGATTGCTTCGTGCCTCGCAATGACATGATAAAATAAGAAACGTCGATGAGTTACACTCATCGACGTTTCTTATTAAGCCCTTTCCTAAAGGATGGGCTTACCCTAATATCTCCTTAATATCCTCGGCCGTAAGCGATTTAATAAAGCTTTCTTCTGTTGTGATCAAGGCTCTTGACAGGCTCAGCTTACGTTGCTGCAGGGCCAGGATCTTTTCTTCAACCGAATCTTTGGTGATAAATTTATAGATGAACACGTTTTTGGTTTGGCCGATGCGGTGGGTGCGGTCAATGGCCTGCTGTTCAACGGCAGGGTTCCACCATGGGTCAAGGATGAATACATAGTCGGCTTCGGTAAGGTTAAGACCTACGCCGCCTGCTTTTATCGAGATCAGGAACACGCGTGTTTTTTCATCCTCCTGAAACTGCTTCACTACATCGCCGCGGTTTTGGGTACTGCCATCAAGATATACGTAAGGAATACCAACACGCTCAAAATGTTCGCGGTAAATGCTCAGCTGTTTTACAAACTGCGAAAATATAAGCACTTTATGACCGCCATCAAGCACGTTGCCTAAAGTATGTACCACATCCTCAAATTTGCCGCTGTCGCCCTCGTAATCCTTATCTATCATGATAGGGTGGTTGGCAATTTGCCTTAGCTTGATGAGCCCCTGTAATACCTGGATCTGTGTTTTGGCGAACGTGCCATCCTCCAGGCTTTTCAGCAATTCG